>JAZKDY010000061.1:0-56792 GCA_040387325.1 Pseudomonadota bacterium
CAAATTCCGTCTGGTGACCCGCAGCGACTTTGATGGCCTGGTCTGCGCGGTATTGCTCAACGAGCTGGACCTGATAGACGACATCAAGTTTGTCCACCCCAAGGACATGCAGGACGGCAAGATCGACATCACCAGCCGCGACATCACCACCAATCTGCCCTATGTGGCGTCTGCCCACCTGGCCTTTGACCACCATGAGTCCGAGACCATTCGCAACACGGGTGAGCGCCCCAACCACATCATCTCGGCCCACGCCCCATCGGCAGCCCGGGTGGTGTACGACTACTACGGCGGCGCCAAGGCCTTCCCCAACATCAGCGACGACATGATGGTGGCCGTGGACAAGGCCGATTCGGCCCAGTTCACACACGACGAAATCCTGGAGCCCACCGACTGGGTGCTGCTGAACTACCTGATGGACTCACGCACGGGCCTGGGCCGTTTCCGCGAGTTCCGCGTCAGCAACTACCAGCTGATGATGGATTTGATCCAGTACTGCCGCAACCACGGCATCGACGAGATCCTGCAACTGCCCGATGTGATTGAACGGGTGGACCTGTACTTTGACCACGCTGCACGCGCCCGTGAGCAGATCGAACGCTGCGCCACCGTGCACAAGAACCTGGTGGTGCTGGACCTGCGCAACGAAGAAACCATCTTCGCCGCCAACCGCTTCATGATTTATGCGATGTACCCGCAGTGCAATATCTCCATCCACGTGATGTGGGGTGTGCAAAAGCAGAACACCGTGTTTGCCACCGGCAAGTCCATCCTGGACCGCAGCAGCAAGACCAATGTGGGCGAGCTGATGCTGCAGTACGGCGGTGGTGGCCACAATGCCGCCGGCACCTGCCAGGTCGACAACGAACAGGCCGACGACGTGCTGGGCGCGCTGATCAACCAGATCAATTCGGATGGCTGACACCGGTGCGGCGCATTGCCCACCTGGACATGGACGCGTTTTACGCGTCGGTGGAGCTGCTGCGCTACCCCCAGCTTAAAGACCAGCCCGTCGTTATTGCCGCGGGGCGTCAGGCCATACAGGACGCGCTCAAGGTTTTGCGTGCACAAGACCTGGCCGATGCGGATCCTTCTGAGCCGGAACCGCCGTGGGACGAACCAGCACAACGCACGGCACTGCGCCGCATACCGCTGGACGCATTTGCCCGGCTGCACAGCTACACCGGGCGCGGCGTCATCACCACCGCCACCTACGCCGCCCGCAAGTTCGGCATAGGCTCGGCCATGGGCCTGATGAAGGCCGCCAAGCTGTGCCCCCAGGCGATTTTGCTGCCAGTGGATTTTGACGAGTACCGCAAGTTCTCGCGCCAGTTCAAATCCATCATCACCGATATTGCCCCACTGATGGAGGACCGCGGCGTGGACGAGGTGTACATCGACTTCACCGACGTGCCCGGCGGCCAGCGCGAGGGCGGGCGGGTGCTGGCGCGCCTGATCCAGAAAAGCATTTTTGAAGCCACCGGCCTGACCTGCTCCGTCGGCGTGGCACCCAACAAACTGCTGGCCAAGATGGCCAGCGAGTTCAACAAGCCCAAGGGTATTGCCATCGTCTATGAGAGCGATCTGGAGACCCTGATCTGGCCGCTGGCCTGCCGCAAGATCAACGGCATCGGCCCCAAGGCCGATGAAAAACTCAAGCGCCACGGCATAGAGACCATTGGCCAATTGGCCGCCAGAGATTTGCAATGGCTGATGGACACCTTTGGCCAGCGCACCGGCGCGTGGATGCATGCAGCATCCCACGGGCTTGACGACCGGCCCATCGTGCTGGAGAGTGAACCGGTCAGCATCAGCCGCGAAACCTCGTTCGAACGGGATTTGCACGCGGTGCGTGACAAGGCTGAGCTGGGCACCATCTTCACGCGCCTATGTGAACAACTGGCCGGTGACCTGCAGCGCAAGGGTTATGTCGGCAAGACGATTGGCATCAAGATCAAGTTTGAGGACTTCACGGCTGTCACGCGCGACATCACGATCGAGCGCCACATCGACGACGCCAAAGAAATACGCCGTGTGGCGGGCCTGTGCCTGAAGCGCGCGCCCTTGCAGAAACGGCTGCGCCTGCTGGGTGTGCGTGTGGGCGCATTGCACAAACGCTCCAGCGGCGATTTCATTGAGGTAAATTCGGCTGTAGCCCCCGAGAAATCTCAGGGTACCGCTATAAACTCAATAGCAATGACTGACCAGCTGTTTTAGAGGTCGATATCACCACCTCACTGCCTCAACTGATTCCGTACATATCTGGATTCATTGGCCACCTCCGTACCCGAGCCCTCGACCACCGAAACACGCAGAATGGAGTAGCTCCAGCCGCTGTCTGCACGGATTTCGTAAAAGGTCTTGTTCAAGACCGCAGGGGTCGCAAGGGTGGAACAGCTTTCCGTGTTCCCCGCCGTTATGCAACGCTCCTCAACCCACTTGTAGTAATAACTGCCCGCGGGATTGACGCGTGCTTCGATCCGGACCACGGGACCTTGGGGCGCATTTTCGCCCGACAGGGTAACCGTCGTCCTGACGGGATCATCCAGAAACCCGGAATACAGCATCAGATTCGGTGAGCCTTTGGAATCCGCAAATACGCCAGGGCTTGCATTGGCTTTGATGATGTACCCGATATCACCAATAGAGTGGTTTTGCCGATACCGGGCGGCAACACCGCTTGCCATCGGTGCAGCGATTGAAGTACCGTCTACAAACCTGGATCCTCCACCCATTTTTGCTGTCTGGATTCCTCGACCAACCGCAAACAGGTCTACACAACTTCCTACGTTGGTACCTGCGTCTGATTGAAGATACATCAGGCCATCCACAATCGGGCCCACAGGCGACGTTACCGTGCCGTCAGCAGCAACCACAGCACTGTTGCCAGGAATCAGAATTTGTGCGGCTCCCACGGTCAATACTTCCGGTATTCGTGCGGGTGTTGTTTTGCAGGCATCTTCATTTTCATTACCAGCCGCCACCACATATACCAAATTTTTCTCCTTGATTGATTTCAGGATGGCCTTCTCTCCGATACTGGTGATCTGGTTGTATATCTTCTTCGCAGGCCCTCCCATGGACACGTTGACAACAGAATTTGGCACCGCGTTGTCTGTCAACCAGTTAATGCCTTTCAAGAATAATCGAGCGGCCCCTGCACCTTTGCAATTGGTCACCCTTACGCTGATTAGATTGGCACCCTTTGCGACTCCGTAAGTTTTCCCTCCGACTGCGCCTGCGACCGAAGTCCCATGTCCAAAACAATCCCATGCACCGCTCCCGATGAAATCTGCACCCAAACTCGCCCGCCCCTCAAATTCCGGATGCGCGATGTCTATCCCACTGTCCACTATGTAGACATTTACGCCTTTCCCAGTGCTTGTGTAGGTATATTTGCTGTTCAGTGGCAAGTTCTTCTGGTCCAGTCTGTCCAGACCATGACCGGCAAAGTCCTGGACAGTGCTTGTGCTTAACACCTCATCAGACTCAACGGACTCCACAGCAGGGTCCATTTGTATTTTTGCCAACTTGATCGAAGAAGATTGCGTTGAAAACCCCTTGATCCCGTACTTGCTGTCAAATACCTCGACGATCGTCAGATCGTTTGCAGCGGATATGCGGGCGGCATAGCCTGCAACATCAGGCACCTCATCCTTGAAAGCGACCAAATACTCGTTGGGCACAACGATCGCCTTAGGAGAAGACTCCAGAAACGGAGCCTCCCAATCAGAGGAATAGGATAAGGTCAAACTGAAATTCAGCCCGGCCGGTCCGCCCGAGTTATACAAGTCGATAGCCACTTCATTCACGCCGGCACGAAAGCCAGCCGTTACGGCCATGCACTCGGCAGGGGCCTGAAAATTTGCAATGACATCTGCCTTGATCTGCTGCCCAAAACCAACGCCATTCAGGGCAACGCTTGCGTAGTTGTCAGCATGAAGGCAAATGTTCAAATAGGGAGCAGAAAACCCCTCTGGGAGCATGAAACTCGTCTTGAACCGGGAAGTCGTATGGCTTGCAGAAGATTGTCCGGCAGTTGCAGTCGGCCCAATCCAGCGACTGTCTGCAACCGCAGTGGCATAGGCCCCGGGGATGGTATTGAGCAACGGGGCCCGAATATCGCCTGCAGCGGTCTGAAGCCATACCTGGTCATCCAGACGGTCACCATTGGCATCCATTCCAGACGCAATCACCAGTGTTCTTTGGCTGACCGCAGCCTGTGACCAGGGAATCACAAACAGTGCGCACAATGCCAGCAGTCTTGGTAAATCTTTGGTCATGATCAAGCCAGCGCAGTCCGTGCAATAGCCCACTTCTTCAATTCCGCTCCGCTCTTGATCACGACAGCACAGGGGCAATCGATCCGCTCCGGTTGGGTATCCGCGATCGTGTACATGTGGACGCCCGTTGGCAGCGCAATGTCTGGGTGGTCCACGCTGACGCCTTGCGCATCCACCATCGGAAAAAAGCCATTGGTGGCGTGGGCCATAAAGCGGACCTCCCCCAGATCCAGATTTTGGGCAATGCCGACCAGTCGGTCGGCGAGGTCTGGGTCAATGGCACCGGCCAGTGAAATGGCGTAGGTGTTGTAGTGGGATGTGTCGTGTTCGGACTTGCGCAACAGGCAACTGGGCAGGATGCGCTTCTCCTGTGCGCCCTGGTATTCCTGGTAGGCCTTTTTCCAGAAGCTGAAGACATAGAACAGGTTGGGGATATTCTTCTTGTAGAAGTTGATATCGTCCAAGCTGGCTTTCAATTTTTCAAAGTTCACTGCGTTCTTCCTGTGGGTTGACGGGGGTTCGGTGGGGCGGGCCGATTCAGGGCACCAGGAAAGTCCTGACTTCGCCTGGATAGAAGTCCATGCGCAGTGCGGCGTTCGGGTGAGTGGTCTGCGTCAACAGGTCTTTTACGTTGGCCGCTGGAAAGGTCAACGTAACCTGGCTCTGTGGCTGCAGGCTGGGGTTAACCGCGGCATAGTAGGTGCCATTGGCAGTGACAGCTGTTTTGCGAACAATGACCTGGCCGTTGTCGCTGACACCCCCTACCGACGACAGCGGCAGTGCAGGCAGCGACAGCAGCGCCTGGTTGAAACGCCTCACGTAGGCCGGAAAGCCGCGGCTCATGCTGGATGACTCCAGATAACCAATGTTCACCGGGTTGCCATTGGCCAGTGCCCTGGCCTCGGCGATCACGCTGTACGGCCCGCCGCGCTCAACCGCCACCGACAGGTAGCCAAACTTTGCGTCAAAGGCGTCCGAGAGGTTGACCGGGCGCAGCGTGGTGCAGGTGTTGTTCTCGAAGCCATTGCCATCGTCTTCGTTCAGGGGAAAGTGGTGTACCAGGCTTGCGCCCGCGGCATTCGCGTATTCCCCCAGCAGCGCTGCATCATCGACCGTGTAGAGGCCGTTGCCAAATTGCATGGTCATGGCCAGTCCGTCGTCTGACTGGTAGCGCGATGGATCGGCTGGCGGTGTGCTGTGCCCAAACTCGGGCCAGCTGCTGCCCCAGCTGTTATAGGGTCGCTTGAACAGCGTCAGACCATTGCGGTGGATGCGGTCACTCACACTGCTGGCGGGTGTCTTGGCACTCCACTGCCATTTGAACCAGCCGTTGTCACCGGCGCTGGACAAGGAGTTGGCGTAGGTGCTCCACCATGCCGCGTCATCACTGACGAGGTTCAGCGCCTGGCTGGTCTCCGTGGGGCCGGGGTTGTAGGCGCGGGGCACTGGCTCGTCCGCATAGGCGCTGAAGTGCACTTGCAGGCTGCTGTCACCCACTTGTGTGCGGATGTAGTCCCGTATGGCCAGCAGGAATGACCTGCGCTTGCCATACCACCAGGTGTAGTAGGCCGTGCGCGACGACTCATCGTTCTGCAACTGCGCAATGGTGCGCGTGTTGCCGGGGTTGTCGCTGTTGTAGCGTGCAACTGTGGCCGCTGAGAAACTCATGGGCAGCTTGGTCTGGCGCATGCGCAGCCAGGTGCCCATGAAGTTGGCCTGGCCCTTGTACTGGACCAGCAACTTGTCCATGACTTTCTTGAAGTCCGTCAACGTGTCCGGGTCTGTCAGGTCGGCCGATTTGTCTTCGGTCCACCACACCGATGTGTAGCGATTCTTGTCCGCTTCACCGTCACCCGGGTGCACACCGTGGAACAGCTTCTCGGTCCTGCGCTGGTAACCCAGGCTCTTATAGTTGCCCGGGGTCCTGTCGCAGGGCTGGCCGCCGGAACAGTTGGACCCCAGGCTGCCACCGTATTCGAGGTAGGGCAGCAGGTACAGATTGCGTGCAGCGGCCTGTGTCACGATCTGGCCCCATATGTTGCTCATCAAGCCCTGTGCGTTGTACATCCACACCGAATCTGCGGAGTCAAAACCCTGGTTAAAGCCCCACTCCATCATGTCCTTGCCAACGGTGTTGAAGCCCAGCGCACGCCCCATGTCCATCTTGAACACAAACCAGTCTATGGGGTTGGCGACGGCGCGCTTGGCCACGGTGCTTCCCATGACGGCCTCATCCGCCATTTCTTCACGCCAGTAAACGTGGCGTTTTGGCAGCCCGCCGGGATAGTTGACGGTGGCGGGCAGCGCGGCGGTGTCTACCACTTTGTAGAGCCTGATTTTGCCGATGGCCAGACCATTGGAGCGGGGATCGTTCAGGCTGCTGGCCTGGAACACCGTCACATCAAAACCGTCCGCCGGCAGCAGGCTGCGGTTGGCACACTCGGCATTGCGCTGGGCAATCAGGGGCGAAAAGCGCTCATGCAGGTAAAACAGGCTGCGGTAGTTTTTCCAGGTGCTGGTCTGTGGATAGGCCAGGGATTCCAGGGTCGACGTGGTGTAGGTGCGGCGCACATCACCAATGGCCGTGCCGGTGGCAAAACCACGCACGAAGTCGGCCCCCCGATTGGCAACAAAGATGGCCCGCGCCACGTCATCCGGGTACTCGATGTCCAGCACATACGCCTGTTTGGCGACCAGTCCCTTGCCTGCGCCCAGCCGGTAGGTCAGGAAGCGGGCGGAGTCGCCGGGTGCCACCGTACGCGCACTGCGGCCCAGTACGGACTGGACGCCGCTTGTGCCTGCCGGAATCTGCTGGCTGGGTGCCACTGTTGCGGTGTCGATCTCGTCCACCAGTTGCAGGGCGCCAAAAGGCTGCTCGTCCAGGTTCAGGGTCACGACGGTTGGGCCACCGGCCGCCAGTGTGGTTGCGACGGCCTGTATCGGGCTGGACACATTGCCTGCCGCATCCTTGGCGACCACGGTGTAGGTGTAGGCCGTACTGCTGGTCAAACCCGTGTCGGTGTAGGTGGTGGTGGATGAAGACAAGACACCGCCCACTGCGCTGCCGTTGCGCTGCAGGGCATAACTGATGACGCCCGTGTTGTCCAAGGCCATGGGCCACTGCAGGGACACCGAATTGCTGCTGGTGGAACTGACGGCCAGGCCGGCGGAGAACGTGGGTTTTGCCGTGTCCGGGACGACCGGCGATGTGGTGGGGGGCTGTGTGACCGGAGGCGTGGTAACAGGTGGCGTCGTCGTGGGGGTCGTGGTGACCGTGATCCCGCCCCCCGATGTTGTCGCCGTGAGGTGAATCGGGCTGGATGCATTGCCCGCCGCGTCCCTGGCCACCAGGGTATAGGTGTAGGTGGTGTTGGCCTGCAAACCGGTGTCGACAAAGCTGAGCGTGACGCCGGGCAAATTGACCACGAAGCTGCTGCCATTGCGTGTCAGCGTGTACGCATGGACGCCCACATTGTCGGTCGCCGGCGACCAGTGCAGCGTGACCGAGTCACCGCCAACGGTACCCGTGGACATCACCCCAGACATGACCGGGCCGACGGCGTCGATCACTGCCGCTGTGGTGGTGACGCTGATGTTCGCGCCTGGTGGGTCTATGGCTCTGGGGCTGCTGGCGTTGGAGGAGTCACCGCCTGCGCCCCCACAACCGCAGAGGAAAATGCCAGATACAAGAGAGATGAGGTAGATGCGGCGCATGGACGGCTTCGGGTTAGAAAAAGGAAAGTTTTGACCACACCCCGTTCACCAAAATTGTGAGCAACTGTAAGTTGCCACCCAAGCTATCTGCCTATGGACAGAGTGCTACTTTTGCGAGGCGCTGCGGACGATAGGCGCCAGCTGCACATTTGACAATCCATGGAACCATTAGATTAGTTTTGTAGTCGAACTAAAGGATTTCCTCTATGTCTGCTGCTATGCAGCATGGCCGTTGGCCAGGTCGGCAGGAATGGCTAACTTATGATGTGCCCACCTCCAAAGTCCAGAACCATGTGGGGGGCAGATAACACACCAGCAAACGCACAAACACAGTGTGCTGGCAAGGAGACACCGGTGTCAGTTGATCGCCATGAGCCCTTTCGCTTGAACACACTGAAGCTCGCCCCGACCTGTGCCATTGCACATTCCATTGCGCGAACGAATCTGAGTTCCCTGATTTGTAGTTCGACGGCGACTCTGGTGTTGATCACTGCACCTGCGGGTTACGGCAAGACCACCGCCATGAGCCAGGTTTTTCGGGAGATGAAGGCCCAGGGATTGCCGGTCGCCTGGCTGACCCTGGATCCGGCAGACAACGACGTCAGCCGAATCTGCACGTACATCACGGCTGCGCTGCGTGGTTTGTTTGGCACGCAGGTGATCGATACCAGCAGGATGAACGACACACCCAACGCCCGAACCGGCATGTACCTGCTGCTGGACGAGTTGTCACTGATCGATGCCCCGTTTTGTTTGTTTCTCGACGAATGTGAACACATTACGGAGCCAGAAGTATTGAGTTTTCTGGAGAAACTGATTTCGTTGACAGGGCCCGGACAGCGCATGTTCATGGGCAGTCGTCGCCAACCCAATATCCAGTTAGGCAAGCTGCGGGTGCAAAACCAACTCACCGAGCTGGGCACCGACCTGTTGCGTTTTTCCGAAGAGGAAACCCGCATGTTTGTGCGGGACAGCATGCAGGTCACCATCGACGATGCCGACCTCAGACTGTTGCATGACCAGACGGAGGGCTGGGCCGCGGCGCTGCAATTGGCGACCACTGCCAACCGGCTGGGCAAGCCCAGCAAGGGCTTCTTGCCAGCGGGCTACCTGGGCTCGATTGCGGAATACCTTGCAGAGGAAGTGCTGGATCGCCTGCCTGAAAAGCAGCGCGATTTTCTGCTGAAGTCCAGCATCCTGGAGACGTTCTGCCCCTCGATGTGTGACGAGATTTTTGGCACGAACGATAGCCACACGTGGATCACCAAATCTGTCGAAGAAAACCTGTTCACGAACAGAATCGATGTGGATGGGGACTGGTATCGGTACCACCCGTCGTTCCGTGAGTTCCTGCAACGTGAGTGCGCACGCGTGTTTGGCCGTGAGATCCCGCAGTTGCATGTGCGTGCAGCACTCTGGCTGAACAGTGCAGACAGGATCGCAGCCGCTATTGCCCACGCATTCTCGGCCCTGGACTTTGATCTGGCGGCGGAACTCATCGGGCAAATTGCCATGCGTTATGTCCGGGCAGGCTCGCTCAAGGCCGTTCGGGACTGGGTGTCGTTGTTGCCGCAAGCCTGCCTGGACAACCACCCCCAACTGATCGTGGCGGCCGCCTATGCCAATACCTACCTTCACCGCAACAGTGAAGCCGCTGCGTTGATCGCGAAGCTGGATGCCCTGGCGACCAGGGAGCCGCATACCTCCAATGATCTGTTGTCGATCCGTATCATGTTCGCGAGCTGGTCCGACGAGCTCAGCAAGGCATTCCAGATCGCGATTGAAAATCAGAATCAACTACTGGGATCCGGGCCTTACGTGAGCGGCAACATCCAGAATGTCATTGCCTACCGGCACATATGCCACGGAGACCAGGCTGCGTACCACCAGTCGATTGCCTCGGCCAAGCGCGTGTTGGCATCCATCGATGCCTCACACGGCCTGTCCTATGCCATCGCCCTGGAGGCCATCACGACCTTGTGCCAGGGCGATGCCGTGGGCGCGCGCGCCCGCGCTTTTTTGTCGTTTAGCAAAGTTGTCGGAAAGAAGTACTCCAGCACCAATCCAGTCTCTGCCTCCAGTCTGCTGGAGACGTATTACGAAATGGACGACCTACCGTCCATGGCCGCCATGGCGGAAGACTATCTGCCAATGATCCGCGAGGTCTGTATTCCCGATCAGATCATCATTGCGCACCGGGTGGTCGCGCGTATGCACGTGTTGCAACACCACCCGACCAAGGCGCTGGAGCTCCTGAACATACTTCAGGACCTGGGTGATGCCAGAGGCATACCGCGATTTTCTGCTGCAGCCCGGCTGGACAGGATCTGGATCGCTGCAACCCAGCGTGACCTGGAAACCATGAAGCGGCTGCTGCCCATGGTCAGCATGGACAGCATCTGGAAACCATTTCGCGGCTTCTATACCTTTGCCGAGGATATAGAGGACCCGTTCATCGCCACATGCCGGTATGCCATCCTGTCCAAAGACGTGGCGCAGGCCATCGTTCAAATACACGGGGCCATAGAAGTGGCAGAGGCGACCAACCGCCGGCGCAGGGCGCTGCGCTTGCAGTGCTTGCTGGCACAGTGTTACGAGGTTTCACGCCGGCGCCAGCGGGCGGTGGAAATTCTGGAGCCTGTGCTGACTGCCGCGCAGGCATCGGGAATGATTCGCGTGTTTACGGACGATGCGTGGGAACTGGCGCCCATCCTGCAGGCGATTGCCTTGCGCAAGTCGTCGGTCTCGCAGGACTACCTGTCAAAACTGATGGACAGCATAAAGGTCCATTCCTGCATGTCGGCTGATGAAAGTGATGCACAGCAACCCAGTGCCATGGTTGGCCTGAGCCCGCGCGAACGCCAGATCCTGAAACTGTTGGCGGATGGGCATTCCAACAAGGAGCTGGCCGTTCGGGTTGCCGTGACCGAAAGCACCATCGAAGCCCACTTGCACCGTATCAATGGCAAGCTGGGCACGCGCAACCGCACACAGGCGGTGGCGCGGGGACGTGAACTGGGTATCGTTTACTGAGGTTTCGGCGCGGGCGCATTCGGGCAAAGATCAGCCTTTGCAGAGAAGCAAGAATTGCGTCAAATATCTCTTGTATTCCGCCGGACATTGATCCAAACTTACTCGAAACTGACTAGTTTTCGAGGAAAGGCCTCCCATGTCCACGTTCATAAGCCCGGCCGTTCCCATTTCTGAGCTTCACCGCATCCGCAAATGGCATGTTGAACATGCGCAGGAACACCCACTGGAATTCCAACTCTGGGACGCCGTCATCACCTGTTGGTTCATGGGTTGGGTGGGCTGGCTGCCCACCTTCGCACTGGACGCCTGGTGGGCCGGCCCCCTGTGCCTGCTGGGCATGCTGGCACCCAGCCTGTACATCGCCTGGCGCGCCCGGGCACAGGCCCTGAACCGATTACGCTGCGACTGGCTGGAGAAGTAAACCGGGCGACCCGGTGGAAAAACAGGCGACAGCTGCGGCCCAAAAACTGCCGTACAGTTTGCCCATGACTACCTCCACACTCCCTCCCCTGTCCTGCTTTGCGCTGACCACCAGCAACCACATCGCCCACCTGGTGCTGAACAAGCCCGAGGCGATGAACACCATGCACCCCACGTTCTGGCGTGAGCTGGATGCGGTGCTGACCCACCTGCACCACGACGGTGGCGCACGCGCCCTGGTCATTAGCAGCACCGGTAAACATTTCAGCGCCGGCATGGCGCTGGAGACCTTTGCCGGCGCCATCCAGATGGATGACAAAAGCCCCGAAGGCCGTGCCGCCATCTTCGACATGCTGAGCGACATGCAGGCCACCTTCACCAAGCTGGAGACGCTGCGCATACCGGTGGTTGCGGCCATTCAGGGTGGCTGCATCGGCGGCGCAGTGGACATGGTCACAGCCTGCTGCATCCGCTACGCCACGCCCCAAACCTTCTTCTGCATCCAGGAAATCAACATCGGCATGGTGGCCGACGTGGGCACGCTGCAGCGCCTGCCCAAGCTGATCCCGCTGGCCGTGGTGAAGGAAATGGCCTACACCGGCCGGCGCCTGGGTGCAGACCGCGCGCTGCAATACGGTCTGGTCAATGCCATTTTTGATACCGAGGAAGCCATGTTGGCCGCCGCGCTGAAATGCGCCGCCGAGATCGCCGCCAAGCCGCCGGTCGCCATCTGGGGCACCAAACAGGCCATCCACTACGCGCGCGACCATTCGGTGGACGATTCGCTGAAACAAATGGGCTGGCTGCAGGGCGCCATCTGGAGCAACCGCCATGTCATGGAGTCGGTCAAGGCCATGAAGACTAAGGGCACGGGGGACTTCCCGGCGCTGCAGGCGCTTACCCGTTTTGTCGACGTAGGCCAGTAGACGGTGGGGCGCCGGCGGTCTCTGGGTCGGCCCGCACTTGGGGCACGACCTTGACCGGGGTGAGCGTAACCACCGGCATAGTCCAAATGGATATTGCCCATGTACAAATCCGCAAAATCGTGGTTTCATTCGCAATGGTCTCGGGTTTAAAACTTGGGTGGGGGATATTTGCATGCAAAAGATTCCGGCTATGGCGCCAGGGCAGGTACACCTGCCTGAGCTGGCGCATAGCCTGCCCGCTTACCAGGCCTCCTTGCAGGAAGCGGCGCTGCACACACTGAGCATTCTGGACAATATGCTCGATGGCATACTGACCATCAACCGCCACGGCCAGATCGAAACCGTCAATAAAGCAGCCCTCAAATTGTTTGGCTATAGCGCCAACGAAATGCTGGGCCACAGCGTGGCCATGCTGCTGCCTGAACCCTACAGCGGTGAACACGACCAGCAGATGCAGCTGTTCAAACACAGCGCCTCCAACTACCTGATCGGCAAGCCGCGCGAAATAATGGGCAAGCGCAAGGACGGCAGCATCTTTCCTATCTGCCTGTCGGTCTCCAAGATCGCCCGCCCGGGCCGGCCGACCTTTGTGGGGGTGATACGCGACATCACCCAGCGCCGCCAGCAGGAAGAAGAAATCCAGCGCCTGGCCTTTTACGACCCACTGACCCAGCTACCCAACCGCCGCCTGCTACTGGACCGGCTCAAGCAGGCGTTGATGACATCGGCCCGCTCCGGCCAGCGCGGGGCGCTGATGTTTCTGGACCTGGACCACTTCAAGCTGCTCAACGACACCTTGGGCCATGACCTGGGCGACGCCCTGCTCAAACAGGTAGCCACCCGCCTGACCACCTGCGTGCGTGAAGGCGATACCGTGGCGCGTTTGGGCGGCGATGAATTTGTGGTGTTGCTCGAAGGCCTGAGCCCGGCCCCATCCGAGAGTGCGGCCGACGCCGAATGTGTGGCCAACAAGATATTGGTCGCGCTGAGCCAGCCCTACACCCTGCGCTGGCACCACCACGAGAGCACGCCCAGTATCGGCATCGTCATCTTCAAGGGCGACCAGGAGAGCACCGAGGCCCTGCTGAAGAAGGCCGATGTGGCCATGTACCAGGCCAAGGCCGCCGGCCGCAACACGGCGCGCTTTTTTGACCCGGCCATGCAGGCCACGGTCAGCGCCCACGCGCTGCTGGAGCAGGACATGCGCCGCGGTCTGGCCCGGCAGGAATTCATGCTGCTCTACCAGTTTCAGGTGGATGTACAGGGCGTACCGATTGGCGCCGAAGCCCTGCTGCGCTGGAACCACAGCACCCGCGGCCTGGTGCCACCGGCGCAGTTCATCACACTGGCCGAGCAGACCAGCGTGGGCCAGCTGCTGGGCCAATGGGTGCTGGATACCGCCTGCCACCAGTTGGTACTGTGGGCCCAGCAGCAGACCACGGCCGCGTGGACGTTGGCCATCAATGTGGGCCCCAGCCAGTTTGATGACGAAAGTTTTGTGACACAAATCGCCACCGCGCTGCACAAGACAGGCGCTAACCCCCAGCGCTTGAAACTGGAGCTGACCGAAAGCATGCTGATGAACGACAGCATAGAAACCCGCGCCAAGATGCACGCCATCAAAGCGCTGGGCGTGGGCTTCTCGCTGGACGACTTTGGCACCGGGTATTCATCGCTGCTGCACCTGCAACGCCTGCCGCTGGACCAGCTCAAGATCGACAAGTCTTTTGTGCACACTTTGCTGACCCGGCCGGGTGATGCCACCGTGGCCCGCTCGGTCGTGGCGCTGGGCCACAGCCTGGGTCTGACCGTGATTGCCGAAGGGGTGGAGACGGCCGAGCAACGCAATATGCTGGCTGAGCTGGGGTGTGATGCCTTTCAGGGCTATTTCTTCGGCCGCCCGGCACCTGCTGCCGAGCTGGGTCGTATGTAGGGCTACTGGCGTGCAGTGCGGGTGTTGCGCGGCAACGCCTGTGGGTGGCTGGTGCGAAAGGGGTTGATGTCCAGCCCGCCGCGGCGCGTGTAGCGTGCATACACGGTCAGCGTGGTCGGTTTACAGCGCGTCCAGATGTCCATGAAGATGCGCTCCACACACTGCTCGTGGAACTCGTTGTGGTTGCGGTAACTCACGATGTACTGCAGCAAGCCACCCTGCTCGATCTGGTCGCCGCTGTAACGGATCTGCACGCTGCCCCAGTCGGGCTGGCCGGTCACCAGGCAATTGCTCTTGAGCAGGTTGCTGACAAATACTTCAGACACCGGTTGTTCATCCCTTGTTGCCGTCAGCAGTTCGGGCGCGGGCGTGTACTGTGTGCACTCAATGTCCAGCCGGTCCAGGTTCAGGCCGTCCAGCTCATGCACGGGCTCACGGTCAAACTGGTCTGCGGCCACCATGGTTACGCCAATAGTCGTGGGTGCCCTCACCGCCTCGCCCGCGTTGCGCCACACAGCCTCGGTGATGTCGGCCCGCAAGCGCGCCTTGACGGCATCCGCATCGGCAAAACGCGTGTTGTTAAAACTGTTGAGGTAGAGCTTGAAGGACTTGCTCTCGACGATGTTCAGCGATTCGCAGGGGATCGTGAAATGCGCCAGTGCCACCTGGGGTTTGCCGCGCAGGTTGAGCCAGCTCAGCTCGAACGCGGTCCACATGTCGGCGCCAAAGAAGGGCGGCACGCTGGTGATGCCGATCTCGGCCCGCTTGCCAGCGCGGGGAATGGGGAACAGCAGCGACGCGTCGTACTGGTCCACATAGGCCGAGCTTTTGCCCAACTGCGATTGTTCGGGCGTATTGCTGTTGCTGCTCATGCTGCGGCCTTGGTGACCAGGTAAGGCGCAGGCGGTTCGGCGGCCTGCAGGTGCGGGATCAGTTCGTCCAGCATCTGCGCCACCGGCTCGGGTGGCAAGTCGTGGCCCATGCCATCGAATCCCACCAGGCGTGCGCCGGGAATACGCGCCGCCGTGTCCTCGCCATTGGCAAAGGGCACCAGCGGGTCAGCACGCCCATGCAGCACCAGGGTTGGGCTGGTGATGCGCGCAAGCTGGTCCGCGCGTTTGGTATCGGCGACGATGGCCAGCATCTGGCGCAGCGTACCCACGGGGTGAAAATTGCGCTCCACGCCACGCAGGATGCGCTCGCGCATATCGGGCTCGGGCACCGGGTAGCCGGGGCTGCCAATGGCCTTGAACAGCCGCACGTAATGGTCCACCACCGCCTCGGGCGCGTCGCTGGCGGGACGCTTCAACAAGACACGCGTCACTTCAGGTCGGGCCTGCGGCAGGCCCTTGGCACCGCTGCTGCTCATGATGCTGGTCAGGCTCAAGACACGGCCAGGTGCGGCGATGGCCACGCGCTGCGCAATCATGCCGCCCATGCTGACACCAACCACGTGTGCACGCTCCACGCCCAACGCGTCCAGCACACCCAGCGCGTCCTGCGCCATGTCTTCCAGCGTATACGGTGCGCGCACCTTCAGGCCCAGCTTGTACTTGAGGCCTGCCCACAGAATGTTGGGCTTGCCCGCGTGGTCGAAGTGCTGGCTCAGGCCGATGTCGCGGTTGTCCATACGGATGACGCGAAAGCCTGCGTCCACCAGGGCTTCGATCATCTGCGGCGGCCAGGCCACCAGTTGCATGCCCAGGCCCATGATCAGCAGCACCGCAGGGCGGGTGTAGGCGTCGGTGTCCTGGGGGTTGATTTCGGCGGTGTCTTCAACTTCGATGTCGATGCCGTTTGCTTTGATTTTCATAGCGAATGAGTGTGTATGGACGGGGGCTATAGCCCGATTTAGCTTGATGCCTTGCGGCGGAACACCATACGTTCGGGTGTGGACTGGGCTGCGTTCCAGGTGTAACCATCCACATTGAACGCGCGCAGTTGTTCGGGCTTGACCAGTTGGTGGGTAACGGCAAAACGCGCCATCAGCCCGCGGGCACGCTTGGCAAAAAAACTGATGACCTTGTACTGTTCGTTTTTGTAGTCTTCAAACACACACTCCACCACACGCGCCTTCAGCGCCTTGGTGTCCACCGCCTTGAAATACTCTTGCGACGCCAGGTTGATGACGACCGGGCTTATGTCGGAGCGCAACCGCGTGTTGAGGTAAACCGCAATCTGTGTGCCCCAGAAGTGGTACAGGTTGCTGCCTTTGGCATTGGCCAGGCGCGTGCCCATCTCCAGCCGGTACGGCTGCATTAGGTCCAGGGGGCGCAGCACGCCATAGAGCCCGCTGAGGATGCAGACATGGTCCTGCGCCCAGGCCAGGTCTTCACCGCCCAGGTGGCGCGCGTCGAGCCCGCCATACACATCCCCATCAAAAGCCAGTACCGCCTGGCGCGCATTCTTGACCGTGGCGCGAGACGACCACGCCTGGTAACGCGCCACGTTCAGTGCGGACAGTGTGTCGCTGAGCGACATCAACTCGCTTATCTGCAGCGGCGAGTGTGTGCGCAACAGGGCTATCAGCTCTTTGGACTGTTTGACGAACAGCGGCGCTGTATGGGGCTGTGGCGGATCGATGGGGGTTTCATAGTCCAGGGACTTGGCGGGCGAGAGCAAAAACAGCATACGGTGGGGGTTAAGGCTTTAACTGGCAGACGGACAGGCTCCATTATCGTGAATGTGGAGAGGCAATGGCGCGCAAGGGTTTGACACCTAGAATCGAAAAAATTGTCAGGTATCCAGCAGCCCGAGCCTATTCGCCCCAGCGCCGCATACTAGACACTCAGGACCCCTGAATGCAGTTCACTACTCCCCGGAAAAAGTCGACACTTGAAGAGCAACTTGCCAGAGTATCCATGGGCTTTCTGTGTGGCTCCATCGCCATAGTCGCCGCGTTTCTAACATTCGCCTTCACCATGGCGACCCAATCCGTTTGGGTCGTTCTTGCAATTGCGTGCCTGGGCGTCTATCTAGCGCAGTTCTACTACCTGGGCTCCATTGGCAGATTCGAGCCTCGGCGACGTCTTGGAATTTGGCAGCTTTCGCTTCTGGGGCACGTGCTTTTATTTGGTGTGGTGCTTTGGGTCGTCGGTGACCTATCAGTTGCTTTGGTCCTGCTACTTCCCGAGGCAATAAGTTTTGTTCTCCACCTGGTTGGCATTCACAGGGCTTCTAAAGCACTGCACGCGACCTAAAAATATGCACATCTTCCTGCAAACCTACTTTTGGCTCATGGCGGTCTACTTGGCGGTCGCCGCTATGGCCATGTTCTTCAAACCCAGGAAATCAGGATCACCCCGCATTTCTCCAGCCATGTGGGCAGAGCAAGTGGTCAGCTATGGATTTCTCATCGTTGGCCTTGTCGGCACGTATGGCTACCTCCATGCTGTGCCATTTGGCGTAGCCAGTTTCTGGCAAGTGTTCCTGGTTGTATTTGGCTTGTTCGTTGCCCTTCAACACTTCATGCCGAAGACGCAATTGCTGCTAAAGACCCACGGAGCCAAGGCCGTTGCAATAGCTGGAGTAGTTGGGGTGCTCTTGCTTGCTCCCATGTTTGTTGCTGTGGGAATCTATGGATTCAGCAGTGCCGCACTCTGGGTTTAGGCCTGAGTCGCAATCCCATCACTCCCCCCGTACCCGTGCTCTACTCCTGTCAGGGTCCCCAATCTGATTGCGCTATGCAACCACTTGAATTCACCTCTATCATCCCCGCGCCAGAAGACTTCAAGTCTCTCTATGAAACTACGGGTTGGGGTCCGGCATCGCGTCCCGCCACGTATTACGCTGGAGCGCTAAATGGATCGTGGTACACGCGGGCTGCCTATTCCAATGGGCAACTTATTGGCTTTGCTCGCGTCATATCGGATGGGCATCTGCATGCCTTTATCACCGAGATGATCGTGCACCCTGAGTTTCAACGCCTCGGCGTTGGTGCATCTTTACTGTCATCGGTACTGAACGCTTGCCATAACGCGGGCATCACCGATATACAGTTGTTCAGTGCCAAAGGAAAGGCCAGTTTCTATGCGCGGCATGGTTTCGTATGCAGGCCCAGCGATGGGCCAGGCATGCAATTCAGTCCGAAGGCTTAATCCACTGTTCAATGACACTCTTGTCGTAAAGACATTCAGTACTCACGGCGTTACAACTTTCGCGGCCCCAAGTTAGCAAACTCCCATGTTCCCGCTGCCCGAGTCACCCACACACACGCGCCTGTTGAGAATGGCTTTCACCTCTTTTATCTGCGCAAGTTGTGCATTTCTCGGTTGGTTATTCATGGATGTTGCGTGCGCCAACATTGCGGCCCTGCCCACACCCAAACTTGATCAACCCCCACAGGTGCTGACCCGCGCCGTGCTGCCGGGTATTCTTGGCGCCTCGCTCTGGACCATCTCTTTCGCGTTTCTCCTGCTCACGCTCATCAAGATCGACATGCCCAACAAGCAAGCCCACTTGCACAGGTTCATTTTTGTCATGAACGTCGGTCGGGGAAGTTTGTGGCTCTTTGCGCCTATCGCCGCACTTTGGGTCATCGCGAACGTATACGTTCGCATTCCATAAAGACGTTGGCACGCTTGTTTGCGCCTCCCTGCCTGCGCTACCATGCACCCTACAACCCGGAGATCATGCATGCAATTGCGCGGTGGGCTCTTCATCCTGACCATGCTGTGGGCGCCCGTGATGGGATGGGCCCAGCAGGCTGAGCCTTTGCGCTTCTCCGCATCCACCAGTTGGAGCATGCCGTATGCCGATGTGCGCGACGAGCGCCTGGTGGGCGGGATTGTGTTTGACCTCACACAGGCCATTGGCGCGGCCTTGCAGGTACCGGTGCGTTATGTGGTCTTGCCGCGCAAACGCATAGAGGCCGCGGCGCAGGCTAGCGAGTTGGATGTGCGCTGTTACTTCAATCCAGCGTGGACACCGAATCCCAACCACTACATATTCAGCAACCCGCTGTTTGACGCGTCTGACGTGCTGGTCGGCGCCACGGGCCAAAGCCCCATCACCGAACTGACCCAACTGCCACAGGGTGCAACCGTGGGCACCGTATTGGGCTTTCTGTACCCGGCGCTGGACCGACGGTTCCAGGACCAGACCCTGTTGCGCGATGACGCATTGGAGCAGGAAAAAGTGTTGTTTAAGCTGGGCCGCGGACGCACTCCGTATGCGGTGGTGAATACGCGCGTGCTCGGGTGGTACAAGCGCCAATCCGGCAGCGATGTGATCTCCGACTGGAGCCTACCACTGGAACGCACCGATTTTTACTGTGGCGTCCTCAAATCCTCCACCCACAAACCCCAGAAGGTGGTTGACGCAATCAACCGGCTCAAATCCAACGGCCAGATTGACAAAATTTTGCAGAATTACCAGTAGGTGGACGCCTAAGCCCGCTTTCGCTTAACCGCCGGGGTTTTGGCAGCACTCTTGCTAGGTGCCGCTTTGGTATCTGCCGCTTTGCTACTGCCCGCTTTCTTCCCCTGCAAACTCTTGGCCAGCAGTTCGGTCAGATCCACCACATTGCTCACCTTGACTCCATCGTCCGATGCTTCCAGTGGCGTAACCTGCTGCGTTTTGCCGGCTCCCACCTTTTGCTTGACCAATTCATCTATCGCCGTTGCAAACGTATCAGCATAGGCATCACTGTGCCAAGGTGTGGTCATCTCCTCAATCAACTGGGCCGCCATTTTTAATTCGGCCGGCTTGAGCTGGTTGGTTGTCTTGCCGGCAGGGGGCAGTGCCAATTCGGTGGCGCTGCGCAGTTCGGTCGACCAGCGAATGGTATTGAGCACCAGTGCATCAGCGGTGGGTATCAGCAGGGCCAGGTGTTCCTTGCTGTGCATCACCAGGCGCGCAATACCCATCACACCGGCATCACGCATGGCCTCACGCAACAACGCGTACACACGCTGCGCCTTGCCCAGGGGCTCCAGGTAGTAGGGTCGCTCCAGCAGGAAGAAATCGATCTCCGGCGCTTTCACAAACGCTTCTATGGCGATGGTTTGCGTGCTCTTGGGAAAGGCCGCCTTGATCTCGTCGTCGCTCAGCACCACGTATTGGCCGTCGTCCAGCTTCACGCCCTTGACCACGTGCTCCTTGGTGATGGCCTTGCCCGTGCGTTTGTTGATACGCTGGTAGCCCACGGGGTCCATGGTGCGCTGGTCCAGCCAATCAAAATCCACCGCAACTTCTTGAGACGCAGGGTATAGCGCCACCGGTACGTGTACCAGGCCAAAACTGATGGCCCCTTTCCAGATGATCCGTGGCATATACAGTCCTTGTTGTCGCCGGGTCAGCCGGCAGGTTTATAACCCAGTCGCTCGCGCGCTACCGTCAAATTGCAGATGGCCTGGGCATAGCCGTCCCACGGAGTGTTGCCTATGGCCAGTCGATCTGACACGGTGGCGACCGTCCAGTGGTCTCCACCGCGCACCTGTCCCAACTCGTCCCACGCCAGCGGGACAGATATGCCCATGCCAGCGCGTGCGCGTGCGGTCCAGGCGCTGGCCGTGGTAGAACCCTCGCCGTTGCGCAGGTAGTCGATGAATATTTTTCCGACCCGGTTGCGCGGGCCACTCTTGGCCACAAAACGCTCAGGTATCTGCTGGCTCAGATGTTGCACGATGGCCTGCGACACCCCTTTCACCGTGGCCCAGTCGTGCACGCGGCGCAAGGGCACCACCACATGCAACCCCTTACCGCCGCTGGTCTTCAAGAAAGACTGCAACTCCAGCTGCTCCAGAAAGGCGTGAACCAGGGTGGCCGCTTCCTGGATTTGCGTCCACTGCACACCTTCGCCTGGGTCCAGGTCAAACACCATGCGGTCCGGGCGCTGCAGCGCACGCCCCGATGCATTGGCCGTGTGGAACTCGACCACATTCCATTGCGCGGCCGACAGCAGGCCCTGTAGACCACGGATGTCCAGCATGGCATTGGCCGATGTGGCTTTGTCCACCGCAAAGGGCTGTATGCCGGGCATGGTGGTGGCGCCCACGTGTTTCTGGAAAAACAACTCGCCGCCCACACCGCTTGGGGCACGCATCACGGCCGTGGGCCGGTCTTGCACGTGCACCAGCATCAGGTCGGCCACCTGCTGGTAGTAGTCAACCAGGTCGCCTTTGGTCGTGCCGGATTGGGCGTCGATCACACGCTCCGCATGGGTGACATGGGGGACGGCGGTTTTGCGCACGATGGTGGCGCGTGGCTGCGCCACGGGTTCTTCACGCATGATGGTGTTCGCCTCCTTGTCGGCGCGCAGCCCATGGAATACGCCTTGCCGTATGCGCCCTGCCGGTGTCCACTCCTGGAAAGCCACTTCCGCCACCAGCACTGGTTTCACCCAGTGCGATGGGCCTTCGATTTCGTCAGGGTCAGCGAATGGACAGCCTTGCAGCGCAAGGGGTTTGAGCTTGGCGCCAATGTCGCGCAGGGTCTTGGTATTGAAACCGGTGCCGACCTTCCCGGCGTAGTGCAGATCTCCCTTTGCGTCGAAAACGCCCAGCAAAAGGGCTCCCAGGTCTTTGCGTGTGCCTTGTGGTTCGGTGTAGCCACCAATCACAAATTCCTGGCGTTGCTGGCATTTGAGTTTGATCCAGTCCGGCGAGCGCCGCGACACGTAGGGGGCATCCTTGCGCTTGCCCACAATGCCTTCCAGCCCCAGCTTGCAGGCCGAGGCCAGCAGGCTGCCGGTATCCTCATCAAATGCCTGGCTGAAACGCACGTGAGATGAAGGCGGCGCCTTCTGCAGGCACTTTTCAAGCACGGCACGCCGCACATGCAGCGGCTGTTGCCGCAGGTCCTTGCCGTCAAAATACGGCAGATCAAACAGGTGCAGAACAATGTCCGCACTGCGTGCGTTATCGATGCTCTCCTGCAGCGCACCAAAATCCGGGCGCCCCGTCAGCGGGTCTTGCACAACGATTTCACCGTCGTACCACCCCGACGGCAATTGCAGGCGTTTGATCTCCTTCAGCAAGACGGGCAGTTTGCGCGACCAGTCCTTGCCCGTACGGGTAAAAAACTGCACGGTACCTTTGTCCACGCGTGTCAGCAGGCGGTAGCCGTCGTATTTGATTTCATATATCCACTGGGTCGCCACCTCGGGTGGTCGCTCCACCAGCACGGCAAGCTGGGGCTTTAGCTCAGACGGCAAGGCCACGGCAGGCGCACGCGCTGGTGTATGCCGGGATGGGGACCGACCTGCCTCTGCACTGGTCACAGCAGGTGCGCCGAACACCGATCCGTTAGCCGCCTTGCCCACGCTGTCTGGCAATACTTCCACCACATTGAAGCTGGCTGATGTGCGCGCAGCGCTATCCTTCTCCTTGATCAGCAGCCACGGCGGCTGCTTGGCCCCTCTGCTGTCGCCCATACGCACCAGGGCCCAGTTTCCGCTGAGTTTGTGGCCTTGCAGCGTGAACTTGAGGTTGCCGTCGCGGTAGGCCTGGGCCGGGTCATCCACCAGCGGCGTCCAAGTCCCTTTGTCCCATACGATGACACGACCCGCTCCGTACTGGCCGGGTGGAATCGTGCCTTCGAAGCTGGAGTAGGACACGGGATGGTCTTCTACCTGAACGGCCAGGCGTTTGTCCTTGGGGTCCAGGCTCGGCCCCTTGGGAACGGCCCAGCTTTTCATGGTGCCACCCAGTTCCAGCCGCAGGTCATAGTGCAGGCTGCTGGCCCAATGCTTTTGTATGACGAAGGACAGTGTCTGTGTTGCCAGCCCGGCTCCTCGCGTGGTGGCCGCGTCGCCGCTGGGCTCGGCGGTCAGATTGAAATTGCGCTTGGCCTTGTAGGGCTGCAGCGCTTCAAGCACGGCTTGCGCAGGCGTAGCTGCGGTTGTGGCAATAGCACGTTTGCGTGTGGCTTTGGCGGGAGCGTTCATGCGTGATTCAAGTGCGACCCATCGGTACGCGTTGCGCCGCCGTGGTGAGGAACGATGAGCACCCCGGCGCCCGGTGTTGTGGTGCGCGCGGTGTTTTTGGCACTGCGTGCATCCTGGCACCGGGGTTGCTCGATCAGATGGCCTTACTTGCTCTTGGCTGTGGTGTTCGCATTGCCCTGGCTTGCACTGCCGGTGGGTGAAGATGAATCCGAATCGCTGGAGCCACGTGAAGACTGGCTGTCTTTGCGGCCCTTGCGCCACTCACCAAATTCGCTGGAGAACTTGTTGTAGCGTTCATCGCGCCAGGCTTTGTAATCGTTGTCCAGACCGCGGATCTGCTCCGTGCGCCATTGGTGGTAATCAGGGTCGTGGTGGTGACCATCGTTGCGGGAGTAGCCTTCAAAGCCACCCTGGTAGCTGCCACCCTGTGCGCCCGAGCGGGCAAAGCGGTCATTAAACTGCTGCCAGTTTTGTGTACCGCGTTGCGCATTTTCCTGGTAACCCAATGGGCCGCCATAACTTTGCGAGTGGCCATAACCACGTGGGCCGCGGCTGCTTTCAGGCTCCCAGCTGTCGTTCGCATTGGTCTCGCGTGGGTTATAGCCCGCGTCACGTGACAAGCCGTAGTTGCCGTAAGCACCTTCCTGCTGCGAGCCACCATAGGCATCGTTACCAAACCGTGCGTTGAATTGGTCAGCGTAACCTTGGAAGTCGCCCTGGGTTCCCTGGTTGCCGTATTCCTGTGGGCCGCGGTAGTCGGTGTCATGGCCGTAGTTGCCGCCGAACTGACCCTGGTTGGCTTGGTAGGCAGACTGCTGGCCGCGGTTGCTCTGGCCGGATTGACCCATCTGGTTGCGCGAACCCTGGTAGTTTTGGTCCTGGTAATGCTGACTGCCGCGTTGCTGATTCCTGTTTGCCATTTTCATTTTCCTTTGTGAGGTGAATTTGATGTTGCAAAGAGCCCTGAACACTGTTTGCCAATGTGTGGCTGCGTTAGGACTGAAGCAACGATAGATGGCTGGAAAAAACAGTTCTGTGCGATGTCGTACCTTGGGGGTGTAAGCAGGTGTTTTTCAGCGGATAAACCGCCCGTTGCCCGACACCATGGTCAGCTCCACAAAACGCGATGCGTTCACTGCGGATTCACTGAAGTTCACGGCAAAGCCACCCAGGTCCAGGTTCTTGGTGCTCCAGGTGCTGTCGATGAAACTGTTGCGCGTGGGGTTGCGCCCGGCACGGCGCAGTGTCTCGGCAAAAATACGCGCGTTGATATAGCCCTCCAGTGCCAGGTGTGAGGGCTCCAGCGCCACGTTGCCCGCCTTCCACGCCAGCTGAAAATCGCGCACCACAGGGCGCGACATATTGCTGGGCAAGGGCACGATCTGCGAGATGGTCATGCCGGTGGCATCACCGCCCAGGGTGGCGATGGTGGCCGCTGATCCCATGATGGACAACGCATACAACTGCAGACCCTTGCGCTCCTGGCGCACAGCCTTCACAAACGCAATGGTGGGTTTGCCGGCCAGGCCTACCAGCACGGCTTCGGGTGCTGCAGCGGCGATCTTCTTGGCCGCGGCCTCGGCGTCGGACGCATCGTTCTCCACGGTCAAGGTCGCGATCGCCTCCAGCTTGTAGCGGGCCATGGCCTGCTGGGTGGCTGTGAACACTTCTTTGCCAAAAGCGTTGTTCTGGTAGACGATGGCAATCCGTTTGATGCCCACCGTGGCCAGGTGCTGCACCAGTTGCTCGGCTTCGTCGGCATAACTGGCGCGGATGTTGAAGACGTTGCGTGTGTTCTTGGGGCGTATGGACAAGGCCCCCGAGAACGGTGCAAAAAACGGTATGCCCGACTCCACCACCTTGGGCAACATGGCCTCGATCATGGGTGTGCCCATGCAGTTGAACAGGGCAAAGTTGCTGCGGTCTTCCAGGAAACCGTTCACATTGGCCAGTGAACGTTTGACGTCGTAGCCATCGTCGGCCACGGTCAGTTCAATGGGTCGGCCATTCACACCACCCTTGGCATTGATGGCGGCGAAGCACACCTTGGCACCCTGGTGCATGGCCTGACCCAGTTCACCCAGCGGGCCTGTCAGCGCGATTGACTGGGCAATTTTGACAGGGCTCGTGTCATCGGCGCGGACCGGCAAGGCAGTCACCAACGGCAGTGCCGCCAGTGCGCCCAGCATACGGCGGCGCGAGGGCCCTACCGCCCCGGTTGTGGGTCTGGCTTGGAAGGAGGTAGTAGTAGTTTTCATAAGCGGGGCACATCGTCAAGAGACGCAGATGCTACGCCTGAGAATGACATCACAATGTCTTGCCAACGACAATTGAGGCTGGTTTTGCTCGGTACATTCCCTAGGCGCCGGCGGGCCTGACAAGCGCACTTTCTCTTCTCAAAACACGCCCTCCTTGCAGTCCTTGGGCGGCTTATAACGTCTTGACGCTGCCAAACCAAGCAGCAATAGTGCAAGCATGACGCACTACAACAAGACCCCTCCTCCCCAATCCGTCGCCCGCAAGCTCACCTTGCTGGCCATGGGCATCATCGCCACCATCCTGGTGCTGCTGGCGCTGGCCATCAGCCTGGTCGCCGGGCGCACGGCGCGCCAGCAGGTGCAGGATTCGGTAGCCGACAAAATCGAAGGCATTGCCAAAACCATGGATGCCAGCGACGACACGCAGCGCGATCTGGTACAGCGTGCGGCCAAGACCCTGCTGCAATCCTTTGAAGCCACGATGACACAGGATGAGGCCACCGGTGAAATCAAGAGTTATGGCGCCGCGGTCAACAACAATTTCGGTGATGTCGACACCTTCACCGGCAACACCGGCAACCTGGGCACCGTGTTCGCCAGGAAGGGTGATGACTTTGAGCGCATCACCACCTCGCTGAAGAAGGCGGACGGCGAACGTGTGCTGACCCCGCCGCTGGAGCGCAGCCACCCCGCTTACAAGGCCGCACTGGCCGGCCAGGCCTACACCGGCCGTGAGGTTCTGGCAGGCAAGCCCTATATGGCGCACTATGAGCCACTGAAAAATGCCGAGGGCAAACTCATTGGCATCCTGTCCGCAGCGCGGGACCTGACACCGCTGCAGGCCGAGCTGAACCAATTGGTGACCAGCGCCAGATTCTTTGAAACCGGTGGTGCCTACGTCATGGACCCACGGGGTACGCCGGCCGATGCCGTGTTCCTGGTCCACCCTACCGCCAGTGGCAAAAAGCTCAGCGAGGTCTCGCCTGTGTCTACGGAGTTTGTCGCTGCGCTGGCCGCGTCCACTGACGGCCGCGTCGACAATGCCGCCGCGCTGTTGCAGCCCAATGGCTCCGGCCGCTGGGCCCTGGTGCGCAAGGCCAAGAGTGGCGGCGCCTGGGTGGTGGCCGAGGTATCACACAGCGAATCCACGCAGCGGCACTGGCGCAATATGTTCATGATCTGGGGGTTGATGCTGCTGGCCACCGGTGCACTGGCAGTTGCCATTTTTGTGGCCGTGCGCCGCACCGTCAGCCAGCCGCTGGGTGAGCTGACCACGGTGGTGAAGGCGGTTGCCGATGGGGACCTGACCTATTCGTTCCGCTCGGAGCGTGACGACGAAATCGGCGCCCTGGTGCGTGAGGTAGAGGGCATGCGCATGCGTTACCAGACCGCGCTGTCGCAGGTGCGCGCATCGGTGGACAGCATTGGCACAGCCAGCGCCGAGATTGCCAGTGGCAACCAGGACCTGAGTGTGCGCACCGAAGAAACTGCCAGCAACCTGCAGCGCACCGCGTCCAGCATGGAAGAACTGACCGCCACCGTGCGCCAGTCGGCCGACGCGGCCCGCCAGGCCAACCAGTTGGCGGCATCGGCTGCCGAGGTGGCTGCACGCGGTGGCGCCGTGGTGGGCCAGGTGGTCAGCACCATGGAAGACATTAACCAGAGCGCCCGCAAGATCGCCGACATCATCAGCGTCATCGACGGCATTGCTTTCCAGACCAATATCCTGGCGCTGAACGCGGCGGTGGAAGCGGCCCGTGCGGGTGAGCAGGGCCGCGGTTTTGCGGTGGTGGCCAGCGAGGTGCGGTCCCTGGCCGGGCGCAGTGCCGAGGCGGCCAAGGAGATCAAGGCGCTGATCGGTGCGTCGGTGGACAAGGTGGCATCGGGTACCACGCTGGTGCAAAACGCCGGCAGCACCATGGGTGAGATTGTCAGTTCGGTGCAGCGCGTCAGCGACATCATCGGCGAGATCACGTCGGCAGCCAGTGAGCAGTCCGACGGTATTGGCGAGGTCAACACGGCCGTCAACCAGTTGGACCAGATGACACAACAGAACGCAGCGCTGGTGGAGGAATCCGCCGCCGCCGCCGCCAGCCTGCAGGAGCAGGCGCAGCGCCTGGCGCAAGCCGTGTCGGTGTTCCGTCTGGGGGATTAATGCTTAAGCCAAATCGGGCTGTAGCCCCCGGGAAATATAGCGATTACGCTATCTAATTCATAGCTATTTCGACCGGCGGCTGCGCACGGCCTGTGCCAGCTCCTGCAGCACGGGCAGCGTGTCGTCAAAGGCCAGGCAGGCATCGGTGATGCTCTGGCCGTAGGTCAGCGGCTGGCCGGGCACCACGGGCTGGGTGCCGGCCACCAGGTGGCTCTCCAGCATCACACCAATGATGGCGCGCTGGCCGGCGGCCACCTGCCCTGCGACATCGCGCGCAACTTCGGGCTGGCGGTCAAACCGCTTGCTGCTGTTGGCGTGGCTGCAGTCCACCAGCATCGCCTGCGGGGCACCGGCCTTCTGCAGCAGGCCAATGGCCTCGGCCACATGGGCGGCGTCAAAGTTGGGCCCGCTGCGGCCGCCACCGCGCAGCACCAGGTGGGTGTGTTCATTGCCGGAGGTGGTCAACACGGCAGGCGCGCCCTCATGGGTCAGCGACGGAAAACAGTGCGGGTGGCGCGCCGACAGAATGGCATCCACCGCCACCTGCAGGTCCCCATCGGTGCGGTTCTTGAAGCCGACCGGCATGGACAGGCCCGAGGCCAGCTCGCGGTGGATCTGGCTCTCGGTGGTGCGGGCGCCAATCGCGCCCCAGGAGATCAGGTCGGCGTAGTACTGGCCCAGCGTGGTGTCCAAAAATTCGGTGGCAATGGGCAGGCCCACGTCGGTGATGTCCAGCAGCAGCTTGCGGGCCAGGCGCAGGCCGCGGTTGATCTGAAAGCTGCCGTCCAGCCCCGGGTCGTTGATCAGGCCTTTCCAGCCGACCACGGTGCGGGGTTTCTCAAAGTAGACCCGCATCACGACCAGCAGGTCATCGGCCATGGCTGCAGCCACGGGCGCCAGCTTGCGCGCGTACTCGATGGCCGACGCCGGGTCGTGCACCGAACACGGCCCCACCAGCACCAGCAGGCGGTCGTCCTGGCCGGTGATGACCTTGGCCACGTCGCGGCGGGCCTGGTGGATGGCGGCGGCACCGGCGTCGCCCAGTGGCAGTTCATCTTCCAATATGGCCGGTGAAATCAGCGGGCGCACGCTGCGGATGCGGATGTCGGCGGTGGATGGCATGGCGGTGGGCGGGGTGGGCGCCAGGGTTGGTGAACGGGAGGCTGCATTCTAGGGGGCCGGCCTCTGCATGCACTATCATTCGCCGCAGCATGAAGAGCCGTGTCTGCGCTGGGCAGCCCGCTCTCCACATGGTGAGACCCAATTGCCCTCCTCTACGTCACTGCCAGAACAACCCGCACCGCTTCCAGGCGCCTCCGCACCTGAGGCCGCGGCCAGCCCATTGGAGCGGATGCAGGCCGAGCTCAAAGCCGTGCAGCAGCAGGCACTGGCCACCCAGCTGTCGCTCAAAAAACTGCAGGCACGGGAATCCGTAGATCCCTACACCGCCATCGTGGCAGAGCTGCCGGGGCTCAATTCGGTCAACACCGCGTTGCTGGGTGTGGCATCGGTACTGGCACTGGGTCTGGTGATCGTCTGGTGGTTCCTGTGGCACCGGCCCCGTGCCCGGTTTCTGGAGGCTCCGTATGCCGCCATGCCACCCGTAGCCACGCGCAACACCACCACACCTGCCGCACAGCCCAGTGTCGCCCCGCCCCCCAACAGCCAGGACTGGGCACCCAGCACAGCCGCGGGCGAGTTTTCCACCCACGGGTTCGAGCCTTCGAGCAGTTTTGCCCGACAGGACCCCAACATGGGCTTTGATTCGGAGGCCGCCGCTACCGAAGTCCTGCGTGTTCGCAAGTCCCTGGCCGAAAAGCGCGAGGCCCGCGCCCAGATGCTGGACCGCGAAGACGGTTACGACAACGAAGCCGGCGACGCCAGCGCGGACCCACGCCTGGATCTCGACCTGGACCTGGACGAAGTACACACACCCAGTGCACACGCCTGGCTGGACAACACGTTTGACGACCCACCGCCACAACCGGTCGCAGCAACCCCTGAAACCCCGGCGGACCTTGAACTGGACCTGCACCTGGATCCCTGGCACCAGCCGGGCGAGTCACTACCGGGCGCAGCCGCGGCACAAGACGCCGATGCGCTACATTTTTCTCTGGCACTGGAAGACTATGGCGTACAGGCCGACAACGCCCCAACGCCGCTTGCACAACCTTTACACGAACCCAGCATGGACCCAACACCCACCGCCCAAGTAGAGCAAGACAAAGCGGCAGAGCCCGCCCCCTCCGCACACCTGCCGGGCACCAAGGGTTATGACTTCACCATCACGCTGGCACTGGCACAGGAGTCGGCGGCACTGGAACTGTGGTCAGAGGCCCGTGATCTGGCCAGCGAAGTGCTGGAGTCGGACGACCCTGCTCTTGTATCCGAGGCCCTGTCACTGCTGGAACGGCTCAACCAGCAGGAGCTGGAAGCACCGCCCGACACCAACTGGAACACGATGCGCTGACTAGCGCAGATCCAGAAAATTAATGTCGGTCGAGGGATCGTCCAGTGGGGCGCCACGGGTTTCGACATCCACTTGCGGGTCTTTCTCCGGTGGTTTGGTGGCGCGCACCGGGTTGCGCTTCCAGGCGCCGCGGTGTTGTGCACCTACGCGGTGACCCAGGTCACCGCTCAATGTGTCAAATGCGCTGTCCGCAGACGGTGCACGGGCGGCGATACGGACCAGGCCAGCGGCATGGCTGTCGGAATCATCGTCCGCCGTTCGCACGATGCGTTTGGCGACGCCATGCAGCAGCAGTAATTCCCGGTAGGCCAGCAGGTCAAAGTCGGGCTCATACACATCGCTGGAGTGGTGGTAGATGCAGTTTTCAATGTACTCCAGCACGCGGGGGTCGGGCCACAGGGCCACGATCTGGTCGATTACTTTGGGGTACTTTTCCAGCGCACGGCCTTCGTTGCCAAAATCGTCGATCGCGGGAACCCGCCCGGTGAACCAGTTGTTGAACTCGTGGCGCAAGGCCTCGTACTCGGGTTCACGGCCTTCCTTGTAATAAATTTTCAGCAAATCCAGGCACACCAGCGGGCTGGACTCGCCCGCTTGCGCAATGCGCGTGGTCAGCACCTCAATGGCCTGCTGGACCTGACCCAACGACATGAAAAAGCTGGCCTGCTTGCGCACATCGAGCAGCTCGGTGGAGTCGATGGCGCGCAGTCCACCCGCCACACTATTCAGCATATCGCGCCCGGTGGTGGGCGCACCCACCGCCTCGGCCAGAGGCCGGCGCACCCGCTGTTCGGTCGGTGCGGGGGCCGGTGGGGCCGGCTGCACCGAATCCAGATCCAGGTCCAGCTCCATCATGGGATCGGGCATGGCCGGCGCAGGCTCCACGGCTGGCTCAAAAGCTGGCGCAGCAGCCGGCTTGCGGCTTGGGGCAGAAACGGGCGCCACCACAGGGCTGGGCGCGCGCGGGCCAGGTTCGGGCGGCGCCTGCGCCAACTCTGCGATCAGGCTGTCACCGTTGTCCAGCCCGTCCTGCCAATGCACGGTGCGTGCCGCACGCGCGCGGCGCCAGACCCAGGCCAGGGCCAGCAGGCTGGCCAGACACAACGCCGCCAGGGCATAGACCAGGCCATTGGCATAACGTTCAGATTCCGCACGCTCGACCTTGGCGACCAGGTCCATCAGGCCCTTCTGGTTGTCGGCCGTGACGGCGTACAGGGCCTTCAGGTCTTTCTCGAAGGCCCTGGTCTTGGCCTCTTGCAACAACAACTCTTCGGGGCTGAGATTGAGCGAGCGCCACAGGGCCGCAGCCTCAGCCCGCAGGGCGGCATTCTCTTGTGGCAGCGTTAGCAGTTCGGTCGTGGCCTGCAACACCGGGTCACGCTCGATCATCAAATCCAGCGGGTCAAGCTTGAGGCGGGATTTGCCACTGGCTTTGGCCACGGGCCTGGAGCGGACGGCCGGTGGCGCGGCGGCGGGCGGGGGCGCCGCCAACGACTCCACAGGCACAGTACGGGCACGTTTGGGCGGGCGTTCGGTCTGGGGTGGCAGCGCGGGCCGCACCGGTGGTGCAGCAACTACCACTGGCACCGGGACGTCTGCCGCGGCAATTCGGGGAGGGAGTTGTGGGGCGGGAGCCTCCACCACGCTGGTGGCGACCTCAGGGAACACGGTATAGCGCTTGGACAGCTTCTGCTGACAGCCCATGCGGAAGTTGACGGTCACGATGGGCTCATTCACCAGCACCGATGACGTCACACGCACCGTCGGGCCCCTGGCGCCTCCGGGTTCTAGCGTCACGGCAATTTTGGAGGTATCGAGTGGCACGTCGCCGTAAAAAACCTCGGCGTCCATGCAGGCCGCCTGCGCGTCTTCGGTGGAATCAAACTGCACTTGCACGCGCAAATCCAGCGGCTTGCCCACAAAAACCGCCCCCTGCGCTCGGCCCAGAGTCAGCGCCGCACTGCCCATGGCGGCGCACAGCATGAGCACCCCACATGCATAAGCCCTGACGGTGAACACTGCTTTCATATGGGGACGATTCTCGCACAGAGGCCCCGTGGAGCAAGCAACGGGGGCTCTCAAATTAATAGCGAAAACCCCAACTAATCCTCATCTGGACTCACTGTTTTGTGTGCTGCCATCAGCTGTGACTGGGTCTGCACCGGCACCTGGGCGTAATGCGAAAACGCGATGCTGTAGCTGCCCTGCCCGGCCGTCAGGGACTTGAGCCGACCCTGGTAATCGTCCAGCTCGGCCAGCGGAATCTGGCCGTGGATGGCGGCCGTTGCTGCGGGCCGGGGCTGGGTGCCGGTGACGTGGCCGCGTTTGCTGGACAGGTCGCCGGTCAGGTCACCAATGGCGGCCTCGGGGGCCAGCACCTCGATATTGACCAGCGGCTCCAGCACGATGGGGCCGGCCTTGTGCACCGCCTCAATCGTCGCTTTACGTCCGGCCAGCGTGAAGGCGATGTCTTTGCCGTCCACCGCATGGGTCTTGCCGTCATACACGGTGACGCGAAGGTCGTGCACCGGAAAACCCGCCACCACACCATCAGCCAGGGCCTGGCGCACACCTTTCTCGACCGCCGCCATGTAGACGCCGGGAATGGCGCCACCCTTGACCACGTCGACAAACTCAAAACCGGCACCACGCTCCAGCGGCTCAATGCGCAGCATGACCTCGCCAAACTGCCCCGCACCACCGCTTTGTTTCTTGTGGCGGCAGTGGCCCTCGGAATGCCGGGTAATGGTCTCGCGGTAGGCGATCTGCGGTGGGCTGGTATCGAGCTCCAGTTTGAACTGCTGCAACATGCGGGCCAGCTTGGTGCGCAGATGCACCTCGCCCAGACCGCGGATCACCGTCTCGTTGGTGGTGGGGTGGCGCTCGACCTTGAAGCAGGGGTCTTCCAGCTCCAGCTTGTGCAAAATTTCGAACAACCGGTGCTCGTCACTCTTGCGCTTGGGCTGCACCGCCAGGCCCTGCATGGGCAGCGGGAACTGCAGGGGCTTCAGGTGGATGTGATCCTCGTCGTGTGAATCGTGCAGCACGCTGTCAAATTCAATGTCGTCGACCTTGGCCACCGCGCCAATCTCGCCCGGCACCAGGCTGGGCACTTCGATGTATTCCTTGCCCTGCAGGCGGTACAGGTGGGCCACTTTGAAAGCCCGCTTGCCGGAGCCTACAAACAGCTGCATGTCTTTGCGCACCGTGCCCTGGTGCACTCGGAACACCCCCATCTTGCCGATGAAGGGGTCCATCACCACCTTGAACACATGGGCCAGCACATGCAGGGCGTCGTCGGGCTGTGCCGCAAATTCCTGCTGCGGCCCGCCGGGCTCGCCACGGTAAAAAGGGGGCGGGTTGCCCTCCGCCGGATTGGGGGCCAGCCTGGCCAGCGCGTCCAGCAGCTGCGGCACGCCGGCACCCGTTTTGGCCGATACAAACACAATGGGGATCAGGTGTCCCGCGCGCAGTGCAGCCTCAAACGGCGCATGCAGCTCTTGTGGCGACGGATCCACGCCATCCTCCAGATAACGTGCCGTCAGGGTGTCGTCTTCCTCGATGATCTGGTCAATCAGGCTGCGGTGCGCGGCGGCCACGGACGCGAAGTCGCTGTCGCCATCCGCATGGCCCAGCAGTTCAACCACGTCCCGGCCATGGTGGGCAGGTATGTCCAGCAGCAGGCATTCCTTGCCAAAACGCTCGCGAATCTGGCCTACCAGTGCCGGCAGGTCGACGTTGTCGGCATCGATCTTGTTGATGACCAGCATGCGGCACAGGCCCCGTTCACCGGCCAGCTTGAACATGCGCTCGGTGGCCAGCTCGATACCAGTTTGCGCATTGATGACGACCAGAGCCGTATCCACAGCGGCCAGGGCGGCAATCGCCGGACCGGCAAAATCAGGAAAACCGGGTGTGTCGATCAGATGGATCTGCGCGCCGTCCCACTGCAGGCTGACCAACGCACTTTGCAAGGAGTGACCCAACTCCTTCTCCATCGGGTCAAAATCGCAGGTGGTGTTGCCTTTCTCAACCGCGCCGCGGCTCGTGATGGCGCCGGTGGCTGCCAGCAGGTTCTCGGCCAGCGTGGTCTTGCCCGCGGCCCCATGGCCAACCAGGACAACCGTACGAATCTGGGAACTGGGCACTTGGCGCATGACAACCTCCCGTTGCGTGGGTGGCCATGGCATGGGCCACGCAAACCATCTTACCTGCGGAGTCCGGGCTTGTGTAGCCCTCGGCCGCAGCCTCCGGCGAAAACCTCAGGGCTTCTGCAAGCGCACAAAGGTCTTGCGGAACTTGGCAACCTTGGGCGCCGCTACCGCCATGCAATAGCCCTGGTGCGGGTTGCGCGCAAAGAAGTCCTGGTGGTATTCCTCGGCCGGCCAATAGTTCTCCAGCGCCACGACCTCGGTCACGATGGGGCGGCTGTAGGTGCCACTGTCAGCCATTTCGGCAATCACTTCCTTGGCCACTGCCTGCTGCTCAGGTGTTGAAAAATAGATGCCGCTGCGGTACTGTGTGCCGCTGTCGTTGCCCTGGCGGTTCAGCGTGGTGGGATCGTGAATCACAAAAAAGATTTCCAGCACTTCACGTGTGCTGATCAGGGCCGGGTCGTAAACCAGCTTGACGACCTCGTTGTGGCCGGTACTGCCGGTGCACACATCCTCGTAGCTGGGCTGGCGCACATGGCCGTTGCTGTAGCCAGACTCCACGTCGACCACGCCTTTGACCTGCACATACACCGCCTCGGTGCACCAGAAACAGCCGCCGCCCAGGGTGAGGGTTTGCAGGGTGGTGGCGTGGGCTGAAGCTGTCATGGGTTGCTCTCCGTTCTCAAAGACCATTGGTCGGGCAGAAGCTGCGGATCTTACGCGGGTGCCAAAACCAGTGACCTCGCACAGGCATCTCCATGATCTCCCCACATTTGCCGATCACAGTGCAGCCATCGGCCGGCAGGTGCCGCCCGCACCTCAGGAGCCAAGCCATGCATAAAAAACTGCCATCACCACACGGCGTGGTCAAAGGCAGTTGTTTTGCACCGGAAGGCAAACCACTGGCCTGCCGACCCAAAGATGCACCCGGCGGGACGCCGTCGCAAGCACCTCCAGCCAAGAAGTGATGTAGTGATTCCGGGTCCTAGCCCCCGTAGAATATGGACTATGCGCTACTGATTTTATAGCGCGTTAGCCAGTACGCCGCAACTGGCCGCGCAGCCGGCTCAGGCTGACCGGGGTCATGCCCAGGTAGCTGGCCAGGTGGTGCTGTGGCACCAGGTCTTCCAGGCCAGGTTTATCCGCACGCAGGGCCACCAGACGTTCTTTGGCGGGCTGGGTGGCCAGGCCCAACTCGCGGTCCACGCGCCGCACCAGTTCTTGGGTCAACACGGCGTCTCCCCAACGGGCCATCGCTATATCGGCCATCATCATGCGGCTCAAAGCCTCGGCTTCAAACAGCACCACGCGTGCCGCCGTCAGCGCCTCGCAGTGGATGCGCGATTGCCCGGCACGGCTGCGCGCAATGGCGGGCGTCATGGCGCAGGGGCCCATGTAGAAGTCGAGCGTCACGGCCCGGCCCTGGGCATCACCCAACCAACTGCGCAACACGCCATCGAGCACAAAACATTCCATCGGCGGTGCATCACCCACACGCAGCAAAACATCCTGTGGCCGGAGCTGCACCACCCGCATGTCGCGCAACAGCGGCTCAAACACCGATGCTTCCACGGGAGTTATCCGCTGTGCAGTCGCGAGCACGTTGCGGCAATCCGTGGAGGTAAGAGGTTCAGGCTTCATGGCAGGGTTTAAAAATTATCCGATGTTATCGACAGCATGGCTTCAGCAACCGAACATCCGGGCCTTCACAACCCATTCGAAGGAAAAAATGTCCGCTACAACCCGTATCACCACCCGCTGGACAACCCGCGCAATGGCCTGCATATTGGCCCTGAATACCCTGCCGGTTCTGGGCGAAGTGCCCCGTACCGTGTTGGACGACCCGACGCTCCCGCAATTGGTGTTGAACAGCCACCGCTTGCACGTGGAGGCCTTTGGCAAACCCGATGCCCCGGTGGTGGTGGTCCTGCATGGTGGCCCTGGCGCCGACTACCGCTATTTACTCGGCCTCTCGGCCCTGGCCGACCAATACCGTGTGGTGTTCTACGACCAGTTGGGCAGCGGCCTGTCCCAACGGGTACCCGCGAGCCACATCACGGTGAACAGTTTTGTGGCGGACCTGGACGCGGTCATCCGGCACTTCAGCCCCAACCGAGCGGTCCACATCGTCGGCCACTCCTGGGGGGCGATGCTGGCCTCTGCTTACGCCGGAGCCCACCCCAACAAAGTGGATCGCATGGTGCTGGCCGAACCCGGTTTTCTGGACACCGACACGCTGGCAGGCCTGCCCGGTGGCGGCTGGCCGGGTTGGCGTGTGGTGGCAGGTTTTGCGAGGGCCTGGCTTGGCAAATGGTGGATTAGCACCCATGACGACCCCTACGCCCGAGACGATTGGTTTCTGCTGCAAATCCTGCCACTGACGCAAGGCCACAACGAGCTGTGCAATGGCCAATTGCCGCCGCTGCAGGCCTGGCGGTTTGGCAGCCCGGCCTTTGACGCGACCCTGGGGCGCATGATGAGCGAACCCGAATGGGGCAAGACCCTGAACTTCGCCCAAGGCCTGGAGCGTTACACGGGCCGCGTGCTCTTCCTGCGCGGGGCCTGCAACCAGGCGCAAGGTGAATCCGTGCAACGCCGGATGATGGCGAAATTCAGCCCGCAATCCGATGCCCAACTGACCACGCTAGCCAAGGCTGGCCACTTCATGTTCAACGACCAGCCCACGGCCAGCGTTGAGGCCGTGCGGGGCTTTTTGTCAGAGCGAGCCAAGCGCCAGTGAACACCGGCCGATGGTGTCACGCCGCCGGGTTGATGGGGTGTGCCATTCCGGTTTGCAGATAGTCGCGTTATCCTGATCGCGACGCCCAAGGGTCATCCGAAGGCACCACCAGGAATCCACCATGCTGCGTTTACTAGCATTTGCGACAGCCGCCCTGTGCTGCACCACCCCGCTGATGGCGGGCAGTGCGTCCTATAACGCAGGCAATGGGGAGTTGTTCGTCACCGATATTGGCCTGGCGGGGCAGACGATGCGTTACCGCGATGTACGCATCCGGGTGCGGGCCATGCCCGTAGTGTTGCTGGGCGATGCACGGGCCAGCACCTTTAGTTTTGACCAATCCACGGGGGTGCTGCACCTGCCCAATGTGGTGTATCAGGGGCGGGCATATTCCGGGGTGCGTGTTGAGGGTCTGCAGTTTGATCTGCTGGGTGCAGGCGCGGGCTACGAATCCACACCACTGGCATTCCCCGGTGCAGCCAGCTTCGGGGCGCAAGCCACGGGAGGGCGTGGCGGGCGGGTGATCACGGTGACCAACCTCAATGCCGCCGGCCCCGGCTCGCTGCAAGCCGCAGTAGACGAGGAAGGCCCGCGCACCGTGGTGTTTGCTGTCAGTGGCCTGATTGATGCGGCTATCCAACTGACGCGGGGGGATGTGACCATTGCCGGGCAAACCTCACCCGGCGGCATCACCATACGGCAGCTGCATACCACCGAAGAGCCTTTTTGTGACCAGCGGCTGGATTGTGCAGCCACGGCCCGCAAGGCCGACAACTGGATACTTCGGCATGTGCGCATACGGCCCGACGCCCGCCACGACGACGGCCTGCGCCTGCGCTTCACGCGCCGCGCCATCGTGGACCATGTATCCATTGGTGGAGCGACCGACGAAGCCATCGAGATATCGAACGCCCAGGACATCACGGTTCAGAACACCATCATTGCCGAAACCGTGGGTGACCATGCGGACCGCGGGGGTGTGCTGATCAACTACAGCGCCCCGAGCCTGGGTTACGAGTTAACGCGACTGGCCCTGCACAACAATGTGTTCAACCGCATTCTGGGGCGCTACCCCGAGTTCTCGCGCGAAAGCGCAGCCGCTGCCAATTCGGTGATGGATGTGGAGCTGTCCAACAACCTGTATTGGGACATGGGCTACTTTGTGGACATGAACAACACGACGGTGTCCGCATCCGACAGCGGTCAGCCCATTTATTACCGGTTGAACTTTGCCCACAACTACGCCATGGCCCGCACCACCGCGCAACCCGAACCCATGCGTTTTGGCATGGTGCACATTGCCACGCCGCAGGGTGCGCAGCCCCGCACCACGACCTGGTTCAGCGGCAACCAGATGAACCTTTACCCCCAATACAGCGACTACGGCCTGGTGTACTGCTGCAACGACTACGCCAGCGAACCCCGCAGCAACACGGCGCCGGCCTATGCGGTGGCACAGCGGCACGACTTTCCGGGTATGGGCTACGCCAGGGCAGCCGATTTGCCCGCCCTGAGCGTGCTCACTGCGGGGGCATTCCCCCGCGACCCGATGGACAAACGCCTGATGCAAGCCGTGGAGCGGCGCGAGATAACGCTGGCATCGCGCAGCGTGAACCCCGCAGGCGACGGCAGCGCCCTGCCCTGGGCATCAGGCGCCCAGCCCCCTGCAGCGCTGCAGGACAGCGATGGCGACGGCATGCCCGACACCTGGGAGATCGCCAACGGCCTGAATCCGCAGTTGCAGGACCACAACGGCACCCAGCTTGCCATGCCCTTGCTGGGCATGCCGGGGTATACCAATCTGGAGGTGTATTTGCATCTGCTGTCCGAACAGCGGCTGCGTGAAGGCGACGGCAAATAATCCGTCGGGTGTTGCGTCAAGCCACGAAGGCCAGCACGGTATAGAAGTGACAGATGCTGCCACCCAATACAAACAAGTGCCACAGGCCGTGGCCGTGGCGTATGCGGCTGTCGGCCACATAGAAGTAGATACCCGCCGTATAAAACACGCCCCCCGCAGCCAGCCACATAAATCCAATCGGGGTAAGCGCCTTCCACAGTGGCACCACCGCTACCAGTGCCAGCCAGCCCATCAACAAATAGATGACCAGCGACAACACCCGCGCGCCCTTGGCAAACCAGATCTCCTGAATAATGCCCACCAGCGCCAGTGCCCAGATACCGCCGAGCAAGGACCAACCCAAAACGCCACGCAGCGACACCAGCGCAAACGGTGTGTAGCTGCCAGCGATCAGCAAATAAATGGAGCAGTGGTCAAACTTTTGCAGCACGGCCTTGGCCCGCCCGCGCACGCTGTGGTACAGCGTGCTGGACACATATAGTGCAACCAGCATGGCGCCGTAAATGCTGAAGCTGATGATCTTCCAGGGGTCGCCCTGCTGTGCGGCCATGGTGACCAGCAAGGCTGAGCCCGCCACGGCCAGACTGGCGCCGACCAGGTGGCTGATACTGTTGAAACGCTCGCCGTGGTACATCAAACCCAACCCCGCAGGATCATTGCGGCGATCACGGGCCAGTGTGGCGGATGGCGGCGGCTAAATTTTGGCATCATGTGCACTGTATTTTCGTCTGTCACGCGTTTTCGTGCTTTCATCGCACGCTTCTTGTCGTCTGTCGCCTCGGCCTTGACCCGCCACAGGCCTTACGGTACACTAATAACCAATCAGTCAGTAACTCAATGACCTCATCCTGCCCCATCGACCACATCGTTGCCACCGTACGCGCCAAGCGCGAACGGCGCAAAGACGCGCGTCCCGGTGAACTGCTGGCCGCCGCGCTGGACCTGTTTGTGGAAAAGGGCTTTGTCGGCACCCGTGCGGAAGAAGTTGCCAAACGCGCCGGTGTGTCCAAGGGCACGCTGTTCCTGTACTTCTCCAGCAAGGAAGAGTTGTTCAAAGCCGTGGTGCGGGAAAACATATCCGGTCGTTTTGGCGAATGGAATGTCGAATTTGAAAACTACCAGGGCAGCAGCGCCGACATGCTGCGCTATTGCGTCAAGGCCTGGTGGGAGCACATTGGCGCCACCAAGGCCGCAGGCATCATCAAACTGATGATGAGCGAGGCCGGCAACTTCCCGGAACTGGCTGCCTTTTACAATGCCGAGGTCATACAACCCGGCCACGAACTGTTGCAACGGATACTGCAGCGGGGTGTAGACCGGGGTGAGTTCCGCGCCATCGACGAGAAATACGGCGTCTATACCGTGCTGGCACCCATGCTGTTCCTGGCCACCTGGAAAAACTGCTGGGGCGCATGCCATGAAGCGGGCATGCAGATCGATCCCGAGCAGTACATGGCGGTACAGGTCGACACCATCCTTTACGGCCTCAGTACACGGACTGCGGCCGACGCACCGCCCGTCCAGGCAGCGGCTTGCGCCAAGTAAAATTGCCGCAACCCGCCAACCCAAGCCCTGGAGCACACCAACATGAACATCGAACAAGCCCGTTTCAACATGATCGAACAGCAGATTCGCCCCTGGCATGTGTCAGACGCGACCGTGCTGGGGCTGCTGTCCACCGTCAAGCGTGAAGACTTCGTGCCCGCCGCACACAAGGGCCTGGCCTTTGCCGATCTGGAAATCCCGCTGATGGGCTCGGGAGAGGAAGCCATTCGCCTGGGCCATTGCATGCTGGAGCCCCGCCTGGACGCCCGCATGCTGCAGGATCTGGCCGTGCGCCCAAGCGACACCGTGCTCGAAATCGGCGCCGGATCGGGCTATATGGCCGCTCTGCTGGCCGGGCTGGCACAGCGGGTCATTACCGTCGAAATCAACGCCGACCTGGCCGCCATGGCACGCAACAATCTGCGCGATGCAGGCATTCAAAATGTGGACGTCCGCCATGCAGACGGTGCCACATTGACCGCGGCAGACGGCAGCTTTGACGTGATCGCCATGAGTGGCTCGGTCACCGAAGTGCCCCACAGCCTGCTGGGCCTGCTCAAGGTCGGCGGGCGACTGGGCGCCATCGTCGGTGAAGACCCCATCATGCGCGCCACCATCGTGACTCGCACCGGCGACACCACCTTCAGCACCGTGCAAAGCTGGGACACGCTGGCACCCCGTTTGCAAAACTTCCCCGAGCCCTCGCGCTTCAAGCTCTAAAACCCAAGGCCCTTACCCACATGATTGCGCAAGTCCGCCCCAAAGATCTGGCCCAGTGGTTGCACAGTGCGCGCGCCCATGGCGAACCCGTGGTGCTGGACGTGCGCGAGCCCCATGAGCTGCAGACTGCCAGCGTCACGGCGGACGGATTCACCCTGCTGGCCATCCCCATGGGCACCATCCCGCCCCGTTTGGCCGAGCTGGACCCGGAGCAGCCCATTGCCTGCCTGTGCCACCACGGCGCACGCAGCATGCAGGTTGCCAACTTCCTGCACAGCCATGGGTTTGCGCATGTGGTCAATATCGCGGGGGGCATCCATGCCTGGTCCGACGAACTCGACCCCAGCATTGCCCGCTATTGATTTTTTGAGAGCCTGAGAAACACCACTATGTCCCCAACAGTATTTGCAACAAAATTTCGCCTGGCTCCGCTGATGCTGGCGCTGGGCGCCACCATGGCATTCTCTGCGCAGGCACAAAGCCTGGCAGACCTGTACAACGCCGCCAAGGGTTATGACGCGACCTACCAGGCCGCCAAGTCGCAGTTTGATGCCACCATGGCCAAGGCCGAGCAGGCCAAGGCGCTGATATTGCCGTCCGCAGGCCTGGCCCTGTCCGGCACCAGCACCAACCAGGAAGTGCCGCCCATGGCCGGGCGCACCTATGGCACCCAGACCGCCACCCTCAGCGCATCACAACCCCTGTACCGCCCGGGCAACTGGGCCAGCTACGCCCAGGGCAAGAAGTCCGTGGACCAGGCCAAGGCCCAGTGGGAACAGGCGGACCAGGACCTGATCGTGCGGGTCAGCCAGGCCTACTTTGATGTGCTGGCCTCCACCGACAACCTGGCCTTTGTCAAAAGCCAGAAAACGGCCGTGGCCGAGCAACTCGCTTCGGCCAAGCGCAACTTTGAGGTCGGAACCTCCACCATCACCGACTCGCGCGAAGCCCAGGCCCGCTACGACCTGGTGATTGCCCAAGAACTGGCTGCCGAAAACGATTTGCTGGTCAAGTCCCTGGCCCTGAACCAGCTGGTCGGGCAACAAAACGTCAAACCCAAACCCCTGAAAGCCCCCGTGGTGCTGGCACCGGTTGTACCGGCCGATGTCAACCAGTGGGTGGACCAGTCGCAAGCCCGGCACCCCGCCATTCAGTTGGCCGATGTTGGCCTGGAAGTGGCCCGCCTGGAAACCGAAAAGGCCAAGGCCGGACACAAACCTACGCTGGACCTGGTGGGCAGCTACACGGCAGTCAACAACAATGGCTCCTCGGCATCGCCTGCAGACAGCCGTGCCAACGTTGGCACAGTCGGGCTGAACCTCAACCTGCCACTGTTTGCCGGCTTCTCCACCCAGAACCGCATCAAGGAAACATTGGCGCTGGAAGAAAAAGCCCGTGCGGATCTGGACAACGCCAAGCGCAGCGTGGCCCAAGCCACACGCACTGCTTACTTCGGCATGTTGTCCGGCCAGGCCCAGGTGCTGGCCCTGCAGGCCGCAGAAGCCTCCAGCCAAAGCGCGCTGGAAGCCAACCAATTGGGCTACCAGGTCGGTGTGCGTATCAACATCGACGTGCTGAACGCACAAAGCCAGTTGTTTGACACCAAGGCCAAGCTGGCCAAGGCCCGTTACGACGTATTGGTGGGTGGCTTGCGCCTGCGCCAGGCCAGCGGCACGTTGACTGCAGATGACCTGCAGCCCATCAATAATCAGCTAGCCCAGTAACTGTTGCACCGCCAAGGCGGTGCGCCGTGCAGCGCCACCATGCTCCAGGCCGAGTGCCTTACCGGCGGCCTGGGCTTGGTGCAGGTCCGGCGCTGACCGCAGCAGGGCTTGCGCCTTGGCAATGGCGCGGCCCATGTCGGGCCGTGCAAACGCGGCACCCGCCTCCACCGCCAGCTCGGCCGCTTGTGCAAAGTTGAAGGTGTGTGGCCCCATCACTACGGGGCAGCCGCAGGCCGTGGCCTCGATCAGGTTGTGCCCACCCAGCGGTGCAAAACTTCCGCCCAGCAAGGCCACATCCGATAACGCGTAGTACAGCGCCATCTCACCCATGGTGTCACCCAGCCAGATGTCAGCGGGCTTCGGCCCATCCACCCACTGGCTGCGGCGTGACACCGTGAACCCCTGGGCCACACACAGGGCTGCAACCGCATCAAAACGCTGCGGATGGCGGGGCACCAGCATCCACTGGGTTTCCGGATGTGCTATGTTTTTAGTAGCGACACTATCAGTATCCGCGGGGGCTACAGGCATATTTTGCTTAAGCACCTGGAGGAAAATGGCCTCTTCACCATCCCGCGTATTGGCAAACACCACCACAGGCCGGGCCTGCGCACGGCGCCATGCCTGGCCCTGGGCCAACTGCACGGCATCGGGCGTGGCGTCGAACTTGAAATTGCCCATCACACCCTGGACCGGCGCACCCAGCGTGGCAAGCCGTGCGGCATCGGGTGCGGTCTGTGCCCACACAGCACGCAGGCTGGCATAGGCGGGGCGCGCCAGCCACGCCAGGCGCAGCGACTGTTTGAGTGACTTCTCGCTCATGCGGGCATTGACCAGGCACAAAGGCACATTGCGCGCCTTACAGGCGGCCACCATGTTGGGCCAGACCTCGGTCTCCACCAGCAGACCCACGCGGGGATTGAAATGCGCCAGGAAGCGTTCGACGGCACCGGGGGTGTCCCACGGTTGCCAAACCTGCACATCGCCTGCCTGAAGCAACGTCTGCCCCTGCACGCGGCCGGTAGCGGTACCGTGGGTGAGCAGCAGGCGCATGCCGGGCAAGGTGGTGCGCAGCTCGGCGATCAGCTCGGCAGCAGCACGGGTTTCGCCCAGCGATACGGCGTGTACCCATACAAAATACTGCCCCTCGACCAAACGGGTTTCCAGCCCGGCGTAGCTGCCAAAACGCTCTTCCACGTGTTGGCCGTATTCGGGCTCCTGCACCGCACGGCGGCGCAACTTGGCACGCACAAAAGGCTGCAGCAGCCACATCAACAGGGAATACAGGGCGCGAATCACCATCGTTATCGGCACAGCACCGGCGTATCCAGGCTGTCCCACGCATGCCAGACCGCGCCTACATCCGGGATGGGGCTTGCGTACACGCTGACCTGCGGGGATGACTTGGGCTCGGCAGCCGGCGGCCCGGTGCGCCAGGCCGTGTCAAAGTTGTAGATCTGCACATGGGGCAGGCCCAGCGCCACGGCGATATGGCTCAGGCCGCTGTCCACGCCGATCACACCGGCGCACTGCGCCATCGTGTCGGTCACCGCATCCAGTCCCAGCGGCGGCCAGACCCAGGCGTCATCCAGCTCGGCAGCAATCTGGTCGCTGGTGGCCTTTTCAGCGGCATTGCCATGGGGAAGCGCGACCGCAAAACCGCTGTGGTTCAGACGCTGGCCCAGCGTGATCCACGAGGCAACAGGCCACTGCTTGTCGGCACGCGAACTGCCATGCACCAGGGCCACACAGGCCTTGCGTGGCACAAACGAATTGCCGGGCCCGCCCGTGGGGTCCCAGGGCAGCGCCACATGCTCACCCGGCTTCAGGCCAAAGTGCGCCGGGCCCTCCAACGTGTAACCCAGGGCTTGCGCGCACAGCAGGCGCGCGCGCTCCACGGCGTGCACATGCGGCTCCAACTGAATGGCGACATCGGCCACCCAGCGCGTGGGCGCCTCATAACCCGAGCCCTCGGTCTGGTTGGCCATCGCGATGCGGCGACCGTCCGCCGTGGTACGTGCCATCCAGGCCACCAGCGCGGATTTGCTCAAGCCTTGCAGATCGATCACAGCGTCGTAATGCTCGGCCTGCAGCGTGTGTTTGAAGACCCGCCACTCGGCGCGTGTCTTCTGCGCAAACGGTGCCTTGCGCCACTTGCGCAGTTCGCAAGGGATGACCTTGTGCACACCTTCGCAACGTGTCACCAGCGGCGCAAAGGCACGCTCCACGACCCAGTCAATTTCAGCATTGGGAAAAGCACGTCGCAAGTCCTGCACCGCCGGCATGGCATGCACCACATCGCCCAATGAGGACAACTTGACGATGAGGACTTTACGGGGCGCTGGTTTCAATGCGCAGCCTCAGCAAAACTGGCGTCGGGCTTGACCGAGCGCAGCAGTTGCAGCATGTCTTCCTGTATGCGGTGCAGGGCTTCGGGCGTGTGGCCCTCAAAACGCAGAACCAATACGGGTGTCGTGTTGGACGCGCGGATCAGGCCAAAACCATCGGGCCAATCCACACGCACACCGTCAATGGTGTTGACGGTCGCCGGAGCGGCAAACGATGCCTTCGCCACCAGTTGGTTCACCAGAGCGTGGGGCTCGCCTTCCTTGCATTGCACATTCAGTTCCGGCGTCGAGAAGCTGGTGGGCAGGTCATTGAGCATCACCCCCGCATCGGCCACGCGGCTGACGATTTCAAGCAGGCGGCAACCGGCATAGGTGCCGTCATCAAAGCCATACCAGCGCTCCTTGAAGAAGATGTGGCCGCTCATCTCGCCACCCAGCGGTGAGTCGATCTCGCGCATCTTGGCCTTGATCAGCGAGTGGCCGGTCTTGAACATCAGCGGCTTGCCACCCGCTGCGGTGATGGCAGGGGCCAGGCGTTGTGAACACTTCACGTCGTAGACGATGGTGCCGCCGGGCACGCGGCTCAGCACGTCGCGGGCGAACAGCATCATCTGGCGGTCGGGGAAAATATTGGTGCCGTCCTTGGTGACGATGCCCAGGCGGTCGCCGTCACCGTCAAAGGCCAAGCCCAGTTCGGCGTCACCGGCCTGCAGCGCGGCGATCAGGTCCTTCAGATTCTCGGGCTTGCTGGGATCCGGGTGGTGGTTGGGGAAGGTGCCATCCACTTCGCTGAACAGCTCGGTCACCTCGCAACCAATGGCGCGCAGAATGGCAGGGGCCGATGCACCGGCTACGCCGTTGCCGCAATCCACCACGATCTTGATGGGCCGGGCCAGCTTGATGTCTCCGACGATGCGTGTGCGGTAGGCCTCCAGCACATCGGCCGTCTGGCGTGCGCCACCTGCCTTGAGTACCCAAGTCTCGGTCTCCATCAGTTTGCGCAGGTTCTGGATGTCGTCGCCGTAAATGGCGCGACCGGCCAGCACCATCTTGAAACCGTTGTAGTCCTTGGGATTATGACTGCCGGTGACCTGGATGCCGCTGGCGCACAACGTGCTGGCTGCAAAGTACAGCATGGGCGTGGTGGCCATACCGATGTCGATGACGGTGATGCCCGCATCCTGCAGGCCAGCCATCAGTGCCTCGGCCAGGCCCGGACCGCTCAAACGGCCGTCACGGCCCACGGCAACCGTGGTTTGCCCTGCTGCCAATGCCACCGTGCCAAACGCCCGGCCCAGGCCGCGTGCCACGTCTTCGTTGATAGTGGACGGCACGATGCCGCGGATGTCATAGGCTTTGAAGATGCTGGGCGCGAGGTTCATCATGGTGTGGATCTTTTCCCTGTGCGAGTGGTCTTTGGCAAGGCAGGAATGCTAGCGCCTTGCCTGAGCGGGGAATTGTAGGTGTGTGGAGGGTGCGGTACCCCGCAGAGCCAGATGTTTTGAATTCGCTATGTTTACGATAGCAACCCACTTATATCCGGCGGGGGCTAGAGTCAGATTCGACGCAATGGACTGGTTTGCTGTGGGGGTTCGCCACGCGAGGAGGCGAAATCTTCAACTAGGGAACAACCAGAAGCGACCGCAACACCACCTCCACCCGTTTCTCACTACCACTCTGATACGGCCAGTGCGATACATGCAAGTCCATGCACAGGCCATTTTTGACGAAGTAGGCATGTCCGTTCGCCGTCTTCTGCGCCTTGCCCTGGTACACCAATTCCGTCAGGTGTGTGACCAGCAAGGCGTTGGCGGAGCCCGTCAGGTTGATGTCGCTTTTGGTCGTGGGGCTGGCCAGCGTTTTCTTCCAGTAGGTGTCGCGGCATTCGTCGTTGCTGCCACTGCCCTCGGTTTCGGTGTGCAGGCTGAGCGTGATACCGGTTTCGACACTGCTGGCCTGGTATTGGAAGCGCCGTCCGTCGGAAGTGCCCCGCATGCTGGTCATGGCGGGTGCGTCCAGTTTGAGCGTCCAGCCCTCTGCGGGGACGGTGATGTACAGGGGTTCGGCAGATACGACTCCCACTGCCAAGAGCATCACAGCGAACAGCGGCAGTTTCATGGGCTTGGACTCCAGGTAAGTGTTTGTGGCCCGCAATATAGCCCACCAGCCACGTGTCCGAAAATGGCTACTTCGCAGCTGCACGCTGCGTATCATCCCCCACATGCAAGCTACAAGCCCATCCACCAACACCCCCGCCGAGGACGACGCCTGTTACCTGGCGCTCAAGGCGCGGGATGCGCGGTTTGATGGCCGTTTTTTCACCGCAGTCAGTTCCACCGGCGTCTACTGCCGGCCGGTGTGCCGGGTGCGCACGCCCAAGCGCGAGAACTGCCGCTTCTTTGTACTGGCGGCGCAGGCCGAATCCGCAGGATACCGCCCCTGCCTGCGTTGCCGCCCCGAGTTGGCACCGGGTGCCACGCCACTCAATGGCGCAGCCCTGGGCAGTCTGCAAAACTGGTCCACACAAGATGCCTCCGCCATCCTGGCGCAGCAAGCGGCCCGCCTGCTGGACGAGCCCGCGCTGTGGAGCGATGGCACGCCATCCATGGCTGATCTGGCCCACCGGCTGGGCGTAAGTGAACGCCATGTGCGCCGCATCTTCGAAACCCATTGGGGCGTGTCGCCGCTGCAATACCTGCAGACCCGCCGCCTGCTGATGGCCAAACGCCTGCTGACCGATACCCAACTGCCGGTGACACAGGTGGCCGCGCTCAGTGGTTTTGGCAGCCTGCGCCGGTTCAATGCCAGTTTTGTGGACCACTACCGCCTGCAGCCCCGGCAGCTGCGCAAGGACCGAGAACCGGCGGATGGGCCCCTCGCACCCAATACCACCGGTTTTGTACTCAAGAGCGCCTACCGCCCGCCCTATGACGTGGGCGCGATGCTGGGCTTCTTCGCAACACGCCAGATTGCCGGCATGGAGATGGTCGACGTGCAGCGGCAGACGCTGGCGCGCACGCTGTCGCTGACCGTGGCCAAACGCACCTACAGCGGCTGGGTGCAGGCGCGTTTTGTGCCGGAGCGTTGCACCGTGGTCTTCGACATTTGCAACAGCCTGGGCGATGCCCTGCCCCAGGTGCTGGCAAGGCTGCGCGGCCTGCTGGACCTGGACGCCGACCCCTCGGCCATCAACCCGTGTATGCAGGATGACTTTCCCGGCGCGGACGGTTTGCGTGTGCCGGGCTGTGCAGACGGCTTTGAGCTGGGCGTGCGGGCCATCCTGGGCCAGCAGATCACCGTGCAGGCGGCCCGCACACTGGGCGCACGACTGGTGGAGCGCTGGGGTGGCGAGGTACCCAAGGCGCCACCCGGGGTGAACCGGCTCTTCCCCACACCGCAGACGCTGGTGCAGGCCAGTGGTGACGAACTGGGACAACTGGGCATCGTGCGCCAGCGCCAGCGCGCCATCCAGGCGCTGGCGCAAGCAGTGATCAACGGCGATGTGGTGCTGCAACCGGGTGTGGACATTCCCGCCACGCTGGCGGCGCTGCAGGCCCTGCCGGGAATAGGGCCATGGACAGCACAGTACATTGCCATGCGTGCGCTGCGCTGGCCCGATGCCTTTGTGGCCGGTGACGTGGCACTGCACAACGCATTGGGCGTGCGTGATACGCCCAACCCGCAGCTGGCGGCCGAGGCGGCGTCGCAGCGCTGGAAACCCTGGCGCAGTTACGCCGTGGTGCGTGCCTGGTCCAGCCTGGCGACGCCGCCCAAGCCAACGCCCGCGGATGCGGCAACACATTGAATCGGCCAATTACTATGCTTTTTATAGCGTATTACTCATATTCCACGGGGGCTAGCGCCTGATTTACCATGAACAATTTTCGTAAAACCGTTCGCTACGGGCTTGCCAGCCCCTGGGGGCCCATGACCCTGGTCGCCCACGATGACGCGCTGGTGTGGGTCGGCTTTGACGGCCAAAAACATGCGCCCGATTTCAGCCAGTGGGAGGTGTCTGCCGCCCACCCGGTTGTGCGCATGGCCGCCGAAGAATTGCTGCAGTACTTTGCCGGTGAGCGCAGCCAGTTCGACGTGCCACTGGACTTGGGCCGTGGCACACCGTTCCAGCAAAGCGTATGGACCGCCTTGCGCGAAATTGCGCCGGGTGCAACCACCAGTTATGGCGCCATCAGCCAGGGTTTGGGCAAGGCCCGCGCCGTGCGCGCCGTCGGCGGCGCCGTGGGGCGCAACCCTATCAGCATCATCGTGCCCTGCCACCGCGTGGTGGGCGCCAATGGGGCGATGACCGGTTATGCCGGTGGCCTGCCGCGCAAAGTGGCGCTGCTGCAACTGGAGAGCCGCCTGTGAGCACCGTGCTGAAACCTGTGGCAAGCACAACAACCGCATCCAAAGCCTGGCTGCTGGACTTTGTGCTGCTGGCCGCCATCTGGGGCGCGTCATTCCTGTTCATTCGTATGGGTGCCAAAGAGCTGGGGGTGTTTGCAACCGCAGGTCTGCGCGTGGCAGTTGCCGCACTTTTTCTGCTGCCCATTGTGTTTTTGCGTGGGCTTGGGCCCAGCCTGCGCCAGCACTGGAAACTGAGCTTTGCCGTTGGCATCCTGAATTCGGCCATTCCCTTTGCCTGCTTCAGCTTTGCGCTGCTGTCCATCACCACCGGCCTATCGTCCATCCTGAACGCGACCACACCACTTTTTGGTGCTGTCATCGCGTGGCTGTGGCTCAAGGACCGGCCCACCGGATCACGTTCCGTGGGTCTGCTGATTGGATTTGCCGGCGTAGCCCTGCTGGCCTGGGACAAGGCCAGCTTCAAGCCCGATGCCAGCGGCAACGCCACGGGCTGGGCCGTGCTGGCTTGCCTATTGGCCACGGCCTGTTACGGCATTGCGGCGAGTTTTACCAAACGGTACATGACGGGCCTGCCGTCCCTGGTGTCGGCCACCGGCAGCCAGCTCGGCGCAGCGATTGGCCTGGTGCCACTGGCCTGGTGGTTCTGGCCTACCCATGCGGTGTCGCTGAATGCCTGGCTGGCCGTGGTGGCCCTGGGTGTGCTGTGCACGGGCGTGGCCTATATCCTGTACTTTCGCCTGATCGAGCGGGCCGGCCCGGCGCGGGCGCTGTCGGTGACCTTTGGCATTCCGGTGTTTGCGCTGCTCTATGGTGTGGTGCTGCTGGGCGAAGAGGTCACCTCGTGGATGCTGGTCTGCGGCGTGGTCATCATCATCGGCACCAGCTTGTCCACCGGGCTGGTGCGCTTCAGCCGCAAATAATTTACTGCAGGGACCCCGCCACCACATTGATGCCCAGGGCCAGCACCAGCATATTGAAGGCAAAGGCCGCCAGACTGTGCAACAGCGTGAGGCGGCGCATGTGGCGTGCGGTGACCACCACGTCAGATACCTGGGACGTCATGCCCACCACGTGGGCGTAGTACAAAAAATCAAAGTAGTCCGGCGCCTGTTTGCCAGGAAACTCCAGCCCCCCGCCCACACCATGGCTGCGCGATTCACACTGGTAGTACAAGTGGGCGTAGTGGAAGGCAAAGATGGTTTGCATCAGCAACCACGACGCGGCCAGCGCCAGCATGGACAACGCCACATGCGCCACACGCTGCGCAGCGGCCAGTTCCTTGACGTGCTGCAACATCAGCGCAACGGCGCCAGCGCTGATAAAAACCGACATCAACAACAGGCCGGACAGTATCCATTGGGACTGGTCTTGCGCCAGCGCCCGGTCACGGGTGCGCTGCGCGTCAAAGCGCACGGCCAGCCACCAGGACAGGGCCAAAAAGCTGCCGCTGCCCGCGCACCAGGCCAGCAGCACCTGGGTGGACCAGGTGGTTGGCAGTGGCAGAAGGGCGACCACCGCGCCCACGACAGAACCGTAAACCAGGCGCTGGCGGCCCGTAGTTTCAGAAAAATGACGGTGCATGGTGCATGGTCTCGCTTAATTTTGGTGCAAACTTCGATCTATCGCGGTTTGGGATGGCTCCCGGAACCACGCAGGCTGAACGTCAAGGGCATTGCACATGCGCATTTCTACGGGACTAGCTTACCTGACGCTGCTGGCACCCCTGGGTTGCTGGGCCGACAGCGCTGCCGCCACGCGCTGGATAGAGCAGGAGTTCAAGCCCTCCACCTTGGCACGCGAACAGCAGCAGCAGGAGCTGCAATGGTTCATGCAGGCGGCCGATCGCCTCAAGGGCCAGGGCATTCAGTCCATACGCGTGGTGTCGGAAAAGATCGACACCCACGACTACGAATCCCGCACGCTGGCCAAGGCATTTGAAGAGATCACTGGCATCACCGTCCAACACGACACCATTCCCGAGGGTGATCTGGTGGACAAACTGTATGCGGCCATCAAAAGCGGCAAATCTGACTACGACGGCTGGATCTCGGACTCGGACCTGATCGGTACCCACTACCGTTATGGATCGGTCGTACCGCTGTCCGACTTCATGCAAGGCGCAGGCAAGGACTTCACCAACCCGGGCCTGGACCTGGCGGACTTCATCGGCAGGTCCTTCACCACCGCCCCGGACGGGAAAATTTACCAGTTGCCCGACCAGCAGTTTGCCAACCTCTACTGGTTTCGTGCCGACTGGTTTGCCCGCAAGGACCTGAAGGACCGCTTCCGCACCCGATATGGCTACGAGCTGGGCGTGCCACTGAACTGGTCAGCCTATGAAGACATCGCCAACTTCTTCAGCAACGACGTCAAGGAGCTGGATGGCAAAAAGGTGTTTGGCCACATGGACTACGGCAAACGCGACCCGTCCCTGGGCTGGCGTTTTACCGACGCCTGGTTGTCCATGGCGGGCGCGGCCGACAAGGGCATACCCAACGGCCTGCCAGTGGACGAATGGGGCATACGCGTGGCCTCCGACCAGTGCACACCGGTGGGTGCATCGGTGGAGCGCGGTGGCGCCACCAATTCTCCGGCCGCCGTGTTTGCGCTGACCAAGTATGTGCAATGGCTCAAGCAATACGCACCGCCCGAAGCCGTCAACATGACCTTCACCGACGCCGGACCTGTGCCAGCGCAGGGGCAGATAGCACAGCAGATTTTTTGGTACACGGCCTTCACTGCGTCCCTCACCCAGGCAGGCACCGAAGGGGTCAACAAGGACGGCAGTCCCAAGTGGCGCATGGCCCCCTCACCCCACGGCCCGTACTGGAAGACCGGCATGCAAAACGGCTACCAGGATGTGGGCGCGTGGACGTTTTTGAAATCCACGCCACTGCCCAGGATGCGCGCTGCCTGGCTGTATGCGCAGTTCGTTACGTCCAAGACCGTGTCGCTGCGCAAGTCCATCGTCGGGCTCACCTTCATTCGCGAGTCCGACATCAAACACGACTACTTCACCCGCAATGCCGACCGGTATGGTGGCCTGGTGGAGTTTTACCGCAGCCCGGCCCGCGTGGCCTGGGCACCCACCGGCACCAATGTGCCCGATTACCCGCGCATGGCCCGTCTGTGGTGGACCAACGTTGCCACGGCTATCCATGGCGAGAAAACGCCACAGGCCGCCCTGGACAGCCTGGCCCTGGCGATGGACCAGGTACTGGCGGATCTGCAAAGCAGCGGCATGCAGCACTGCACGCCACGGCTTAATGCCAAACGCGACGCGTCGCGGCGCCTGTCCAGCAAAGGCGCGCCGTGGCAAAAGCTGGCCGATGAAAAGCCCAAAGGTGAAACCATCGCCTATGAACGCCTGCTGCAGGCCTGGAAAGAGGGCCGCGTGCAATGACGCGTAACAACCTGTCCGAGCGCACCCTGTCGCGCACCAACCTGGCCCTGCTGCTGTTTGCACTGGCCACCACCGTGACCATAGCCGGCCAGACCTGGTGGGCCATTGCGCAGGACAAACAGCAGACCCTGGCGTCCGAAACCAACAACGGCCTGGTAGCCGTGCGTCTGCTGGAAGAACACGCCAGCCAGACCCTGCAGGACGCCGTGCACACGCTGGACCGTGTGGCCCGCGCCGTGCGCAGCAGTGACCGGTACGAAGACCCCGCGCTGATCCGCGGCATCGTCGCCAGCCACGACATCGGGCACAGCCGCCACCTGAAAGCCCTGCAGTACGTCACACCCCTGGGCCTGGGATGGATCAGCTCGCCGGACTACCCCACACACCAGACCGATGCATCCCTGCACAGCCACATCCAGTACCTGCTGAAGAACCCGGCCGACAACGACCCGGTGGTCGGTCACCCCTATGCCAGCGCCTACGACAGCCAATGGGTCATGCCTGTGGCACGCACCCTCTACGACCAGCGTGGCCTGGCCGTAGGTGTCATCAGTGTCGACATTCGCCTTGCGTACTTCGGCGCGCTGTATTCCAGGGTGGCCAAAGAGAACAATGCCAGCGTGACGCTGCTGTCCAACCAGGGTTTCATACTGGCCCGCTCACCGTTTGAGGCGCGTTACGTGGACCGGGATGTCTCCGACTCACCGCTGCTGGACACGGTGCGCGGCGCCCTGTCAGAAGGTTCGTTTGACGACGAGACCTTTCTGGACGACGACGACGGCACCAAGCTGTACACCTACCGCAAGCTGGCCGGGTTTCCCGTCACCATGGTGTATGCACGCGACTATGCCAATGTGCTGGCTCCCTGGGAGAACCGTACCTATGAGCGCCTGCTGCTGGCGGTCTTCAGCATAGCCCTGGTGGCAGCGCTGACCTACACGTTGCGCATCTATATCCGCCGGCTGCAGCGCGCCCAGTCTTCACTGCGCGAGAGCGAGGCCAAGTTCTTCGGCCTGTTCCGCCAGTCGCCCGTGCCCCACAGCCTGGTGCGCAAACGCGACGGTGTGTTTGTCGAGGTCAACGATGCCTGGCTGCAACAGCATGGCTACCAGTTGCAGGAGGTCATTGGCCACACTGCGCGCGAACTGGACATCTGGGTAGAACCCACGCAGCGGGAGCGGTTGATTGAGGCATTGCTGCCCAACGGCACCATCGACCGGTTTGAAGTGGAGCACCGCAACCGGAATGGACGCAGTCTGGTCTGTCTGATGTCGGGCCGCACTTTTGAGGCGGGCAATGAAAAACTGATCCTGTTCACCGTGGTGGATATCACCCGCCAGCGCGAGATCGAACGTGAAATCCGCGACATGAATCTGGCGCTGGAACAGCGTGTGCAGGCGCGTACCGAAAAACTCGAAATCACCAACCGCGAGCTCAGTGTTGCACTGCAATCCGTGCGGACCATGCAGACCGAACTGGTGCGCTCCGAAAAGCTTGCGGCGCTGGGTTCGCTGGTGGCCGGTGTGGCCCATGAGCTCAACACCCCTATCGGCAACAGCGTGACCGTGGGCAGCACGCTGCAATACCAGGTGAACGACCTGGCCGCCGCATTCGAAAAAGGCGAGCTGCGCCGCTCCAGCCTGCTGGTGTTCCTGGAGAATGCGCAGCGTGGCACCGACATCCTGATGCGCGCACTGACACGGGCCAGTGAACTGATACGCAGTTTCAAGCGGGTGGCGGTGGACCAGTCCAGCGACCAGCGCCGTGTGTTCGACGTGCAGACCACGCTGCGCGAGGTTTGCCTGACGCTGGAGCCCATGTACAAGAACAAGCCGTTTGATTTGACACTGGCGCTGCCCGACAAGATCGAGATGGACAGCTTCCCCGGCGCTTTGGGGCAGTTGATCACCAACTTTGTCAGCAACGCCCTACAGCACGGTTTTGAAGGCCGCGAGCGGGGTCAAATGCATGTGCGCGCCGTGGCAGACGGGCCTGACCACATAACCCTGTGTTTCAGTGACGACGGCATTGGCATGACCGAGGACACCCGCAACCGGGTGTTTGACCCCTTCTTCACGACCAAGCTGGGCCAGGGCGGCTCGGGCCTGGGCATGAACATCGTCTACAACATCGTGCACGATGTGTTGGGCGGCAAAATAGAGATTGCGTCCAGCCCGGATGCGGGCACGCTGATCACCGTGCGCCTGCCGCGGTGCGCGCCACAGTCTGCTATTGGCGAATCACGTCCGCTCCCGCTGGTGGCTTGAACTGAAACGCGGCGGACTCCAGGGGCACATTGGCCTTGAATGCGCTGAAACGCAGACTGGACTTCTGTCCAAAGCTGTCCACGATCTCCAGCACAGCGAGCTCACCGGCCTTGAAACCCACACGCACGGTTTGCAGTGCACTGTCCTTGGCCTTGGGCGTTGCCAGCACCCATTCCAGGCCTTCGCTGTCGGAATCGGCCTTGAGTACAAAGTCGGCCTGCAGGGCCTTCAGGTCAGCGGCAGACGCAATCAGCGCGGCCGGTGTGGAACCCAGCGCCTGGGCCTGCGGGCGTGAGGTGACCTGGTTCAGGTCCACGTCGTACAGCCACAGCGTTTGGCCGTCAGCGACTATGGTTTGCTCGAACGGCTTTTTGTAGACAAAACGAAAGCGCCCGGGACGGGAAAACTCGAACACACCACTCGATGTTTTGGTACGCGCTGCCTGGCCCTCTTTGGCCGGCACGGTGACGACCTGGGTGAAGTCGGTGCGTGCGGTTTTGACCGTCTTGACGAAAGCTTCCAAGCCATCCAGGCCTGTAGCCCCCGCCACCGCTGCATAAGCAGCTATCAATAATATAGCGATTTGTTTCATGGTTTCTCAGTAAAAGGCGCAGCACAGGGGCTGTGCACCAGGGTGTGATCCACAAAAACTCATTCGGTTCGCGCTGGCACCAGAATATCGCGCTGGCCATTGGTGCTCATGGAGCTCACCAGACCGGCCTTCTCCATGTCTTCCACCAGACGCGCCGCGCGGTTGTAGCCAATCTTCAGGTGGCGTTGCACCAGCGAGATGCTGGCCTTGCGGTTCTTCAGCACCACCTCCACGGCCTGGTCATACATCGGGTCTTTTTCGCCGCTGGGTCCACCATCCGCACCCGGTTCACCTTCGCCATCGATGGTGCCGCCTTCCAGCACACCTTCGACGTAATTGGGCTCGCCCTGGCTCTTGAGGTAGCTGACCACGCGGTGCACTTCTTCATCGCTGACAAAAGCGCCGTGCACCCGTACGGGGAAACCGCTGCCGCTGGCCATGTACAACATATCGCCCATGCCCAGCAGGGCTTCGGCGCCCATCTGGTCCAGGATGGTGCGGCTGTCGATCTTGGAACCTACCGAGAAGGCGATCCGGGTGGGGATGTTGGCCTTGATCAGACCGGTGATCACGTCTACGCTGGGTCGCTGTGTGGCCAGAATCAGGTGGATGCCGGCGGCGCGGGCCTTTTGTGCCAGGCGGGCGATCAGCTCTTCAATCTTCTTGCCGACCACCATCATCAGATCAGCCAGTTCGTCGATAACGACCACGATATGCGGCAGGCGCTCCAGCGGCTCGGGGGATTCGGGCGTCAGGCTGAACGGGTTGTAGATGAACTCGCCGCGCAGCTTGGCTTCGTCAATTTTGTTGTTGTAACCGGCCAGGTTGCGCACGCCCATCTTGCTGAGCAACTTGTAGCGCCGCTCCATTTCGGCCACGCACCAGGTCAGGCCGTGGGCGGCCTGTTTCATGTCGGTGACCACAGGGGCGATCAGGTGCGGAATGCCTTCGTAGACCGACATTTCCAGCATCTTGGGGTCGATCATCAGCA
>JAZKDY010000062.1:0-8616 GCA_040387325.1 Pseudomonadota bacterium
GGATGGAGCTGATGCCGATGATGGCCGTGGCCAGCTTGACCTTGAGCACCGAGGCATTCACATGGCTCAGCCATTCGGGCTGGTCGGGATGGTCGTCCAGGTTCATGCGCGACACAAAGGTCTCGTAGCCGCCCACAATCACCATGATCAGCAGATTGGAGATCATCACCACATCGATCAATGCCAACACGACCAACATGATGATGGTCTCATTGAGGCCGGTGACGACGGCAGAGTCCTTGTAGCCAATACTTTTCACCAGCTGAGCCAGCGCGTCCTGGTTTCCAAAGGCTGCCTCCATCAAATGAACCAGTTCCACCCAGAAGTGGAAAACATAAACCATTTGCGCGGCAATCAGACCCAGGTACAGCGGCAACTGCAGCCAGCGGCTGGAAAAAATGACCTGCGAGAGCAAGGTCATCGATGGGGGGGCTGCTTTGGGTGGTGGGGTATTGCGCATGCGAGGGGTGTGTTGTGGGGTTGGCAAAGACTGACATTGTAAAAGCCTGCTCCAGGTGCGCCGAATACCCGCGTATACCCCTGTGCCGTGTTACCGCCCAAAGCTTGGATTGTTGTGTAAAGTCAGTGACTTGTAAGTGCAGTCCATAACCATACGCGCCAGTTCAAACTGATAACTGAGGAGACTCCCATGAGCACGCCATCGTCCGCCATTGAATCCATGTTGGTAGAAAACCGGGTCTTCCTTCCCAGTGACAGCATGGTAAAAAATGCCCGCATCTCCGGCATGGATGGCTACAACGCGCTGTGTGCGCAGGCTGAGAGTGATTTCGAAGGCTTTTGGGCCAAGCTGGCCCGCGAGAATCTGGTCTGGAACAAGCCATTCACTCGCACGCTGGACGAATCCAACGCCCCTTTCTACAAATGGTTTGATGACGGTGAGCTCAATGTTTCGGCCAACTGCCTGGACAAACACATAGGCACGCCCACCGAAAACAAGACCGCAGTCATTTTCGAAGCCGACGACGGCACGGTCACCAAGACGACCTACAAAGAGCTGTTGGCGCGAGTCAGCCAGTTCGCCAATGCCCTGAAGGCCGATGGCATCCAGAAGGGCGACCGCGTACTGGTTTATATGCCCATGACGCTGGAAGGTGTGATCGCAATGCAGGCCTGCGCCCGCATTGGCGCCACCCACAGCGTGGTGTTTGGCGGCTTCTCAGCCAAGGCCTTGCAGGAACGCATCATCGATGCCGGTGCTGTGGCGGTGATCACCAGCAACTTCCAGATGCGTGGCGGCAAGGAACTGCCGTTGAAATCCATCGTGGACGAAGGCCTGGCCATGGGCGGCTGCGAGTCCATCCGCAACGTGTATGTCTACCAGCGCACCCCAAGCGCCTGCAATATGGTTGCAGGGCGTGACAAGACGTTCACAGAGGCACTGGCCGGCAAGAGCACCGAATGTGCGCCAGTACCCGTGGGTGCCGAACACCCGCTGTTCATTCTCTACACCTCCGGTTCCACCGGCAAACCCAAGGGGGTGCAGCACTCCACCGGCGGTTACCTGCTGTGGGCAAAGCTGACGATGGACTGGACGTTTGACCTGAAGCCCGCTGATGTGTTCTGGTGCACAGCGGATATCGGCTGGATCACTGGCCATACCTATGTGGCCTATGGCCCACTGGCCGCAGGTGCTACCCAGATCATTTTTGAAGGTATCCCCACCTTCCCCAATGCCGGCCGTTTCTGGCAAATGATCGAACGCCACAAGTGCACGATTTTCTACACCGCACCTACGGCCATCCGCTCACTGATCAAGGCGGCGGAAAGTGACGCTGCGGTGCATCCGGACCGCTCGGACCTCAGCAGCCTGCGCATTCTGGGGTCGGTAGGTGAGCCTATCAACCCCGAAGCCTGGATGTGGTACTACAAAAACATTGGCCATGAAAAATGCCCGATCGTGGACACCTTCTGGCAGACCGAAACCGGCGGCCACATGATGACACCGCTGCCAGGGGCCACCCCATTGGTGCCGGGTAGCTGCACCTTGCCCTTGCCGGGCATCATGGCTGCCATCGTGGATGAAGCGGGTAACGACATTCCCAATGGAACCGGCGGCATCCTGGTCGTCAAGCGCCCCTGGCCGTCCATGATCCGTACCATCTGGAATGATCCGGAGCGTTTCAAGAAAAGCTATTTCCCGGAGGAGATGGGTGGCAAGATGTATTTGGCCGGCGATGGCGCGGTACGCAGTGCAGACCGGGGTTACTTCCGCATCACCGGGCGCATTGACGATGTGCTCAATGTGTCCGGTCACCGCATGGGCACCATGGAGATTGAATCGGCCTTGGTCTCCAAGACCGATCTGGTAGCCGAAGCCGCCGTGGTCGGCCGCCCGGATGACTTGACCGGCGAAGCAATATGCGCATTTGTGGTTCTCAAACGCCCCATGCCAAAAGGCGACGAGGCCAAAGCCATTGCCAAGGAACTGCGCGACTGGGTGGCCAAGGAAATCGGCCCGATTGCCAAGCCCAAGGACATCCGTTTTGGCGAAAACCTGCCCAAGACGCGTTCAGGGAAAATCATGCGCCGCCTGTTGCGTTCGCTGGCCAAGGGTGAGGCCATCACCCAGGACACCTCCACATTGGAGAATCCTGCAATATTGGACCAGTTGGGCCAAGCCTATTGAAGCCTGTGCGCAGGCACCCCGGCAATAGCCCGCAGCCGCGGGCTTTTTTTCGTTTGCTGCGGGGCGACGGACAGACGGGCTTGGGTTACGATGGACACGGAAAATGAAACAGGAGTCTGTTATGTATCTCGTCGGCTTGGGCGTACTTTTTATGGCCCTGAAGTATCTGGAAATCGACCCTGTGGTGGCGTGGAACTGGTGGATTGTGATGTCCCCCTTTGGTCTGGCCGTAGCCTGGTGGACCTGGGCGGATGCCACCGGATATACCAAACGCAAAGCCATGGAGGCGGAGGACGCCCGGAAAAAAGACCGGATCGAGCGCAACCGGGAAGCCATGGGTTTCCTGAGCGCCAAGAACAAGAAGAAACGTTAAAAGGGGCTTGTTGCCCCTTCGTTCTGGCGCTGCTCGGGTCGTCTCAGTAGTTGTCCAGCACCGCGCCATTGCTGGCCGATGATGCGTTGAACGCAAACTTGGCCTGCACACCGCGCGTGTAGCGTGGTTTGGGCGCCGTCCACGCTGCCCGGCGCTTGGCAATCTCGGCCTCGGGCACATTCAGTTCCAGAATCAATTGGCGTGAATCGATGGTGATGGAATCACCTTCCTGCACCAGCGCGATCACGCCACCGGCTGCGGCCTCTGGCGCGACGTGGCCCACCACCATGCCCCATGTGCCGCCGGAGAAGCGGCCGTCGGTAATCAAGCCCACGCTTTCGCCCAGGCCTTGGCCGATCAATGCGCCGGTAGGAGCCAGCATTTCCGGCATGCCGGGGCCGCCCTTGGGGCCCAGGTAACGCAGCACCATCACATCACCGGGAACAATCTTGTTGTCCAGGATGGCCTTCAGCGCGGACTGTTCGTCTTCAAATACACGGGCCGGGCCGGTCATCACCGGATTCTTCAGACCGGTGATCTTGGCAACCGCGCCTTCGGGGCTCAGGTTGCCCTTCAGGATGGCCAGATGGCCTTGTTTGTACATGGGGTTGTTGATAGGGCGAATCACGTCCTGGTCGGCGCGTGGCACATCGGGAATGTCCTTCAGCACTTCAGCGACCGTCTGGCCGGTGATGGTGATGCAGTCGCCATGCAGCAGGCCCGCAGCCAGCAGCGTCTTCATCACTTGCGGGATACCACCGGCGCGGTGCAAGTCTACGGCCAGGTATTTGCCAGAGGGTTTCAGGTCGCACAGTACCGGGGTCTTGACGCGCACGCGCTCAAAGTCGTCGATGGACCATTCCACGCCTGCCGCATGGGCGATGGCCAGGAAGTGCAACACGGCGTTGGTGGAGCCACCGGTGGCCATGATCACGGCGACGGCGTTTTCAATCGATTTGCGCGTCACGATGTCGCGTGGCTTCAGGTCTTTTTTGATGGCCTCAACCAGCACCTTGGCGGATTCCTTGGCCGAGTTCATTTTCTCGTCGTGCGGATTGGCCATCGTCGACGAATAGATCAGCGAGATGCCCAGTGCTTCAAACGCGGACGACATGGTGTTGGCCGTGTACATGCCACCACAGGAGCCCGTGCCGGGGATGGCGCGGCGTTCAATCTGCAGCAGGTCTTCATCACTCATGCGGCCCGCGGCGTTTTCGCCCACGGCTTCAAACACGCTGACGATGTTCAGGTCTTTGCCCTTGTAGGTACCCGGCAGAATCGTGCCGCCGTACACATAAATGGCGGGCACGTTGGCGCGCAGCATGCCCATCAGGCCTCCGGGCATGTTCTTGTCGCAACCGCCCACCACCACTACGCCGTCCATCCACTGGCCCTGCACGCAGGTCTCGATGCAGTCGGAAATCACTTCACGCGATACCAGTGAATACTTCATGCCCTCGGTGCCCATGGCCATGCCGTCTGAGATGGTCGGTGTGCCAAACACCTGCGCGTTGCCACCGGCCTCTTCAATGCCGGCAATCGCCGCGTCCGCCAGCTTTTGCAGGCCGCTGTTGCAGGGGGTGATGGTGCTGTGGCCGTTGGCGACACCAACCATGGGTTTCTTGAAGTCGCCTTCTTCGTAGCCCATCGCGTAATACATGGAGCGATTCGGCGCGCGGCTCTTGCCTTCGGTGATGTTCTTGCTGCGGGGGTTCAGGACGATGGGTTTGGTGGTCATGGCGAGTGTCTCGTCGAATGGTTGGAGTAGTGCTTCTGGGCGAGGGCAAAGTATGCATCGCTCCAAACACTCTATCAAATATATTTAATAGCTTGTATTAATATGCTGTGCATATGAATGAGTACTTGATTGAGTTGCGGGTGTGGCGCCAGTTTTTGGCCGTGGCGGAGGAGTTGCATTTTGGCCGTGCTGCAGTGCGCCTGCACATGTCCCAGCCGCCGTTGACCCAGGCTATTGCCTTGCTGGAGGAGCGGCTGCAGGTGCGCCTGTTCGACCGCACCAAACGTTATGTCGCCCTGACGCTGGCCGGTGCGGCCCTGGTACCCGAAGTGCGGGAACTGCTGCAGCGCGCCCAGGCCTTGCCGGCCCACGCACGGGCAGCCGCCACGGGCGAGCTGGGCCGGCTGCGCCTGGGATTTGTCTCCACGGTTGGTTTTGCCCTGTTGCCCGAATGGGTGCGGGCGCTGCGCGAACGGTATCCCGTGGCGCAGCTGGAGTTGGTAGAGGCCACCGGCGACGTGCAACTGCAAGCCCTGGAGCGCGGTGAGATGGATGCCGGCTTCATGCTGCATGCACCGGGTTTTGCGCCGGCCGCACTGGTGTGCCGATTGATCACCAGCGAGCCGCTGGTCGTAGCGCTGCCGCAGCAACATGTACTGGCCAGTCAGGCAGAGCTGACGCTGGACGCGGTGCTGGAGCAGCCGCTGGTGATCTTCCCGCGGCATATTGCACCGTCGCTGTTTGATGCGGTGTTTGCGCTGTACCACGGGGCAGGGCGCCTGCCGCAGGTGGCGCAGGAGGCGATTCAGATGCAGACCATTGTGAATCTGGTGTCTGCCGGGCTGGGCCTGGCCTGGGTGCCGGCCAGTGTGCAGCAGTTTCAACGGCCGGGCGTGGTGTACCGCAGCGTGCAGGGGCCGGTGCCGCAGTGTGAAACCAGTCTGGTGTGGGCCCGCTCCAATCCGGCGCTGGAACGGTTTTTGGCGTTTGCTCCAGCCCTGGCTTAAACGGTCAGCGTTCGTCTACCGCCTGAAGAAGTTCCGCTCGCGCTCCGCCTGTTCGCGCTCCCGGCGCGCACGGATGGCGGCCTGGATGTTTGCCTGCTCTTGGGCGCTGGGTGTGCGTTTTTCCTGTCTGCGGTAGTTGATTTCTGCGGCGCTGCTGCAACGTGCACCCTTGTTTGCTTCGCATTCGGCAATCAACTGCTGGTTGGTAGGCCCGTAGTTCATCGGCGTCTGCTGGTACCTGCGGGCGTATTCCGATGGCGGGGGTTGGTAATTTCTGGTCGGCCTGTCGGTCGCTGCGCTGGAACCCTGGTAATAGCCCCGGCTTCGCCCTTCCGATGAATCGTAGGACGCGGAGTCGGTGAGTGGTGCATCCATCAACTTGACGACTTTTTCCTTGTTGTCGACCTTGGTGCAAGGCGCCTGGGAGTAAACAATCTTGCCATCCGCCTCCTGGCATTTGAAGACCTGGGCGTTTGCCGCCTGTGCACCCAGCAAGCCCGCGCCCAGCAAGCCTGTTACCAACACCATCCATCCCGTGATCTGACGCATAAGCTCTACCCCTAAAAAAGCCCAACGGGCTTACGTGCAAAATACCGGGATGCTGATCCATCCCCAAATCGACCCCGTTGCGCTCCAACTCGGCCCTCTTGCCATCCACTGGTATGGCCTGACCTATCTGGCAGCCTTTGGCCTGTTCATGTTTCTGGGCCGCCAACGCCTGCGCCACCTTCCATTCTCTGCCACGAAAGGCCCCGGCGCCTGGGCTTACCGGGATGTCGAAGACATTCTATTCATGGGCGTGGTCGGTGTGGTGCTGGGTGGTCGCTTGGGTTACTGTTTGTTTTACAAACCAGCGTATTACCTGTCCCATCCGCTGGAAGTGTTGTATGTGTGGCAAGGTGGCATGAGCTTCCACGGCGGCATGTTGGGCGTCATCGTCGCCATGGTGTGGTTTGCCCGATCCCGCAACAAACCTTTCTGGCAGGTGGCAGATTTTGTCGCCCCCTGTGTGCCAACCGGTCTGGCGGCCGGGCGGGTCGGCAACTTTATCAACGGCGAGCTCTGGGGCCGACTGGCTGATCCGTCTTTGCCTTGGGGCATGGTGTTCCGTGGTGCGGGTGACCTGCCACGCCACCCGTCGCAGGTGTACCAGTTTCTGCTGGAAGGCCTGCTGCTGTTTGTGTTGTTGTGGTTGTATGCACGCACCGAGCGCAAGCAGGGCCAGGTGGCGGCTGCCTTCCTGTTCGGTTATGGCGTGATGCGGTTTATTGCCGAGTTTTTCCGCGAGCCCGATGCCCACTTGGGCCTGCTGTCATTGGGCATGAGCATGGGGCAGTGGCTGTGTGTGCCGATGATCCTGGGCGGCGCGGCTTTGTGGCTCTGGGCGAGCCGCCGACCAGCGCAAAACTGACCGAAATCTAGGGTAAATCCCCATCCCGGATGGCGTCCGGGCTCTTTACGGCAGATCAATAATTACCCATAATTACAGGAAATTATGGTGAATTGACGGTCCCTACAAGCATGCGCCTTATCCACAACTCCCTGCACGACACCGTCGCCGATGGTCTGCGTGCGCGGATCTTTGATGGCCAGCTGGCGCCTGGCAGTTTTATCGACGAGGTGGCCTTGTGTGCGGACCTGGCCATCTCGCGCACGCCGCTGCGTGAAGCCTTGAAGGTACTGGCCGCCGAAGGCCTGGTGCGCCACGAACCGCGGCGTGGCAGCTTTGTGAGCCAGGTGACCGAGCAGGACCTGGATGAAATATTCCCCGTGATCGCGCTGCTGGAAGGCCGCTGCGCCCTGGAGGCCACCCGAAATGCCACGGACGCCGACATTGCCGCGCTGGAGACCCTGCACACCCAGCTGCAGCAACACGCCAGCACCAAACGCATTACCGACTACTACGCCGTCAACTTCCAGATCCATGAGGCCATCATCACCCTGGCCAATAACCGCTGGCTGGCCCAGGTGATCTCCGACCTGCGCAAGATTCTGAAGCTGGCCCGCCTGCAGCAACTGCATGCGCCGGGCCGGCTGGAGCAGAGCCTGAGTGAACACCTCGCTGTGTTTGCCGCCATCAAGGCCCGCGATGGTGAGGCCGCGGACGCCGCCATGCGCACCCATTTGCTGCGCCAGCGCGAGGCCTTGCGCGAACTGGCCCGTACCCAGAAAAGCAGGTTGCTGGCATGAACAACACCAATGAATCCTGGATCAACCGCAACGTGGCACGGCTGCTGCCCAAGGCCTCCAAGCCAAACGAGCCTGTAGCCCCCGCCGAACATAACAGTAACGCTATTGAAAATATAGCGAATGGTGCGGCAGGTGCAGCGGGTAAACCAGCTGCTAAAGCCCCGGCAAGCCCGCGCAGCACCCGCGCCCGTTTGTTGGGCACGCTGCGCCACACGGGCGAGGCGCTGTCCCCCCGCATGCTGCGCCGCACGCTGCAAGAGCTGCAAGCCGTCATCGACGACCGTGTCAGCGAGGTGGAAGGTGGGCGCCGCGCCGCCGCGCTGATGGCCTGGTATGCCGGTGCCACACCGGAGCGCCGGCAGGACATGTGGCTCTTGATGAGTGAGATGTTTGTGGCCGACCCCCTGAAGGTAAAGGCTGCGCAGGCGCAGTTTGCAGCAGCACTGGGCACGCCGGATGAAGCCGCGGCCGAGGTGCATTACCGCCGCGCCACCGTCTCGCCGCGCAGGCGCGTTTTGCAGCGCTTCAGCGCCGACGCCACAGGCATCCGTTTCCTGGTCAACCTGCGCGCCGAGATGCAAGCTGCACTCAAAGGCGACAAACGCCTGCAGGCGCTGGACGTGGAGATGGAGTACATGTTCTCCACCTGGTTTGACGTGGG
>JAZKDY010000063.1:0-12845 GCA_040387325.1 Pseudomonadota bacterium
GCATTTGGATCGGTCAAAGACTGGTTCATCGGGAACTTCTGACCATGAAGCACAAACTTTGGCTAGCGCGGGGGAGCCCGCATACGGGGTGGCCGAGCACCGGCCCCCCGCCCACGTTTGCAGAGTACTGCAACGGCAAAGAACCCAACGTATTGAATTTAGTGAAACATCAGGAGAGAAACATGGCCATAGAAATGATTGAAGAAGAAGCGTTTAACCAGGGCACACAGATCAAGGTGATCGGTGTGGGCGGTGGTGGCGGCAATGCCGTGGAACACATGATTTTCTCGGAGGTGGGCGGCGTGGAATTCATCTGCGCCAACACCGATTCGCAGGCGCTGAGCCGCAGCACCGCGCACAAGACCATCCAGCTGGGTGCTGGTGGTCTGGGCGCTGGCAGCAAGCCTGACAAGGGCCGTGAGGCTGCGATGCTGGCCGAAGCCGACATCCGCACTGCGATTGAAGGCGCACATATGTTGTTCATCACCGCCGGCATGGGTGGTGGCACCGGCACCGGCGCGGCGCCTGTGATTGCCCGCGTGGCCAAAGAGATGGGCATCCTGACCGTGGGTGTGGTCACCAAGCCTTTCGACTTTGAAGGCGGACGCCGCATGAGCAATGCGGATGCCGGCCTGATGGAGCTGGAAGCCAATGTCGATTCGCTGATCGTGGTGCTGAACGAGAAGCTGCTCGACGTGCTGGGTGATGACGTATCGCAGGACGAAGCCTTTGCCCACGCCAACGACGTGTTGAAAAACGCCGTGGGTGGTATTGCTGAAATCATCAACGTGCCCGGCCACGTGAACGTCGACTTTGAAGACGTGCGCACGGTCATGGGTGAACCCGGCAAGGCCATGATGGGTACCGCCCTGGCCAATGGCCCGGACCGCGCACGCATCGCTGCCGAGCAGGCCGTGGCCTGCCCGTTGCTTGAAGGCATCGACCTGTCCGGCGCCAAGGGTGTGCTGGTGTTGATTACAGCCGCCAAGGGTTCGTTGAAACTGGCCGAGTCCAAGCTGGCCATGAACACCATCCGGGCCTACGCATCGCCCGATGCCCACGTGATCTACGGTACGGCCTATGACGACGCGCTGGGCGACGACATCCGCGTGACCGTAGTGGCCACCGGGTTGAGCCGCCAGGGCATTCGCCGGACGGCGCCACCGCTGCAGGTGCTGCGCACCGGTACGGACAATGTGCCGTTCCACGTGCCAACCCTCAACACACCCGTGAATGGCCAAGCGGCTGGCGCTGGTGCGTCCATGGGCGTGGCACAACCCGACTACGCGGGCATGGGCACCCCCGCCGTCTGGCGCGGCCGCACCTCGGCGGCAGCCAAGGTGGATGCGCTGTCCAACGGCGGCATGGACGATTACGAAATCCCCGCGTTTTTACGGAAACAGGCGGACTAGTAAAATAGGGTCGTGCTACAACAACGAACCCTCAAGTCCCTGACCCGCGCCGTCGGTGTGGGCCTGCACAGCGGCCAACGGGTGGAACTCACCCTGCGGCCCGCGCAGCCTGACACCGGCATCGTCTTTCGCCGCGTGGATTTGCCGGTGCCGGTGGACATACCGGTGTCGGCCCCTTCGGTGACCGACACGCGCATGGCCTCCACCGTCTCCAATGGCGGGGCCAAGGTGCAGACGATTGAACACTTGATGTCGGCCTGTGCCGGCCTCGGGCTGGACAACCTGTACGTGGACATCACGGCCGAAGAAATCCCCATCCTGGATGGTTCGGCCGCATCGTTCGTTTTCCTGCTGCAAAGCGCCGGTATTGCGTTGCAAAACGCGCCCAAGCGTTTCATGCGCGTCAAACGTGCGGTCGAAGTGCGCGAGGGCGAAGGCCCCAATCTCAAATGGGCCCGCCTGGAGCCGTTCAACGGCTACAAGCTCAGTTTTGAAATCGTGTTTGACCACCCTGCGGTGGATGCCACCGGGCAACGCGTCGAATTCAATATGGGCACCGATTCCTACTCACGCGACATTGCACGTGCCCGCACCTTTGGTTTCACCAAGGATGTGGAGATGATGCGCACCAATGGACTGGCCCTGGGCGGCGGTCTGGACAATGCCATCGTGATGGACGACTACAAGGTGCTCAATGCCGATGGTCTGCGTTATGACGACGAGTTTGTCAAACACAAGCTGCTGGATGCCATTGGGGATTTGTACTGCGTGGGCAAGCCCCTGTTGGCCAGCTACAGCGCCTTTCGCTCCGGCCACGCGCTGAACAACAAGCTGCTGCGCGAACTGTTGGCCCACCAGGATGCCTGGGAGCTGGTTACCTTCGAGGACGAAAGCCAGGCGCCTGCCGGTTTCTCACAACTGGCGCCCGCCTGGTAAGCCCGGCCGCGCGCCACCACTATGGTTTTTCTGCGCGCGCTCTTTCTGGTGCTGTTGCTGACGGCCATTGGTTTCTTTGTGTGTTTTCTGGTCACCGGCCAGCCACGCTTTAAGCACTATGGCTTGCGGGTGCTGCGCTGGACCGTGGTCGCTGCGGCCATCTTCTTCGGTGTGCTGGTGGTGGAAAACCTCCGCTAGCGGGGCCACGCTTCTCTGCATGCATCATTGGTCGTCGCCAATGATCCAGTCTGGTTTCTGGTTCTGCAGGAAGGCCGTCAGCGCGTCCAGCACATCGGGGTCAAACTGCGTGTTGCGGCGTTCGTGCAGATAGGCCAAAACCGCGTCCAGCGCCCACGGCTCCTTGTAGGGCCGGCGGTGTAGCAGGGCATCAAACACATCCACTACCGCCACAATACGCGCCGCCAGTGGGATGGCGTGGCCCTTGAGCTGGCGGGGGTATCCGGTGCCGTCAAAGTGTTCGTGGTGTCCGCCAGCAATCTGCGCGCCCATGCTCAGCGTGCTCACACCTTCGACCATCTTGGAGGCGCGTGTCAGAACGGTCTCGCCAATCATGGCGTGTTCCTCCATGATGGCGCGTTCTTCCGGGGTATGCCGCCCCGGCTTGAGCAACACGGCGTCGGGCGTAGCCACTTTGCCCACATCGTGCAGAATGCTGGCCAGCCCCACCAGGGACATGAAGGTTGGCGTGGTCTCCTCCGGGAACTTGCCCGCTGCCTGCAACTCGATGGCAATACCTTCGGTGAGCCGGCAGACCCGGCGCACATGGCCGCCGGTGGTGGCATCGCGGGATTCGGCCAGATCGGCCAGGGCCACCACCGTTGCCTCCTGTGTGGTCTTGAGCATGCCGAACATGTGCAGGTTGTCAAAGGCAGCTGCAATCCGGTCACAAAAAACACTCAACAGGCTGCGCTCCAGGTCGCCCAGCGGCCAGGGCGGCGAGAAGGCCACCACAAACAGATGCCCGTGGGGTGCATGGATGAACAGCACATCCACAGCATCGGAGAACACGTTTTTCCGCTCGTGGAAGGCCTGGCGGATCTCGGATGCCCAGATGTGGTCGGGTGGCAGGGTGGTGTGCAGCTCGGGTTGCATGGACGTGCCTGTGGACGCAATCACAAAAGGCTCGCTGGCCACCCCAGGCGATTTGTTCTGCATGATGCACAGAACACCTTCGGTTCCAAAATTCAGGATGGCACCAATCTGTGTCAGTACACCGGAAGCCAGTTCTTTCAGCGAATCCAGCTGGTAGAGGTTGCTGGCGGCCTCCAGTATGCGCGCCAGGCCCTTGCGGTTGGCGTCGATCGTCTGCAAGCCTTCGTAGCTGCGCAGGGACGAGATCACCGTGGTGAACAGCTTCTGCGCCGTCAGCTCGGTTTTGGCCTTGTAGTCGTTGATGTCGAAATCAACGATGACCTTTTGCTCGGGTGCCTGCCCTGGCTGACCGGTGCGCAACACGATGCGCACCAACTGGTTGTCCAGCTCCTCGCGTATGCGCCGGGCCAGGCGCAGCCCGGCATCTTCGGTTTCCATGACCACATCCAGCAGCACCAGTGCAATGTCGGGTTCTGTGGACAGCAGTGCGTAGCCCTGCGCCCCGGTGTAAGCGGAAATGATCTCAATGCACCGGCCCTTGAAACTGACACTGTTGAGTGCCAGGCGGGTCACAGCGTGGATATCCGGCTCGTCGTCCACAACCAGCACACGCCAAGGCTTGGCAGCCACGGCTGGAATGCTGGTGTCTTCGTCTTCGGAAAGCCAGTCACCATCATCTGCATCGGTGAGCGCCATGTCTACCTTTCTGCAATTGCCGGCCGGTCGCAGGATTTGCACCGGGTGGGTACTAGCTTAGCAAGTTTTCAAACTAGCGGCTACGTCCGCTCTTGTAGTTGCCGCCAATTTTTCCGCCCAGCCCGCTGGCCTGCGCCAGGCGCGCCATGGCGGCTCCCGCGTGGGCGTGGGTGATGGCCAGGCCCAGCGCGTCGGCAGCATCCGGCCCTGGCAGTCCGGGCAGGGTCAGCAGGCGCTGCACCATGGATTGCACCTGGGTCTTGTCGGCCCGTCCATAACCCACGACGGCCTGCTTCATCTGCAGTGCGGTGTACTCGGCCACCGGCAAATCACTGGAGACCAGCGCGGTGATGCAGGCACCCCGCGCCTGGCCCAGCAGCAGTGTCGACTGCGGGTTGACGTTGACAAACACAATCTCCACCGAGGCGCAGTCCGGTGTGTAGCGCTGCACTACCTCACGTATACCGTCAAACAGCACCTTGAGCCGCAACGGCAAGGCACCAATGTCCAGGTGCTGGGTGCTGATGGTGCCGCTGGCCACATACCGCAGTGCGGCGCCCTCTACATCGACCACACCAAAGCCGGTGGTGCGCAGGCCAGGATCAATGCCCAATATTCGCATGCTATTGTTTCAGTAGCTATTGAAGCAATGGATTCGGGGGCTACAGGCCGATTTGGCTAAACACCAAAGTACCAGCGGGCCGAGTGAAAGAACACCGGCGCTGCAAAACACAGACCATCGACCCGGTCCAGCAGGCCGCCGGCGCCGGTGACCGATTGCCCCTCTGCGCCCCAGCTGGGTATGCCACGGTCGCGCTTGAGTGCCTTCATGACCAGGTGGCCCAACGAACCGGCGACACAGGCCACAAAGGCCGCCGCAAATGCAGTGCCCGGCACCCAGGGTGTGATGCCAGCCAGAAGTGCACCCATCAGGCTGCCGGCGGCCACACCAATGCCCCAGCTGTGCCAGTTGAAACTGGTGCTGATTGCCGGTGCCACGGGTGGCCGCTTCAATTTGCGCGATGCGAAGTGCTGCGTGACCATACACACCTGTACCACCAGCACCAGAAAGAACACCAAAAACGCGTTGCGCCCTGCGTAGCCGGGAAACTTCAGCAGCAGCAACGCAGGCACGTGGCTCATGCCATAGATGCAGACCATGATGCCCCACTGCAGCTTGGCGTTGCGCTCCAGAAACCGCAGCGGGTCGTTGGCCAGTGCGCTGGCCAGCGGCAAGGCCAGGAAGGCGTAGACCGGTATCAGTACGGTGAACAGGTCAAAGTGGCCGCTGCCTATCAGCCAATACTGCAGGGGCAGCACGACAAAAAAGGCCAGCACCAGGCTGCGGTGGTCGCCCAGGCGGGTGGGTGACAAGGTCAGGAATTCGCGCAGGCTGAAGAACGACACCAGGCCAAACAGGGTCAGTGCCACACCATCACCCGTGGCCCACCCCAGCCAGAACACCATCACCATCAGCCAACTGGTGCGGATGATGGCGTCCACCCGGCGGTGTTCCTGGCGCCGGGCCTCAGCCTGCGCGTCGTCGCCATGCTCACGCACCGAGTACAGGAAGGACACACAACTGGCCAGCAACAGCAAACCGAAGACCAGAACGAAGAGAGCACCGATTTGCTGCGTGGGGCTCAGGTTCTTGAGGTAGTAGTACATGGTGTCGTGTCCTCAGACGTCGCGCAGCGCCACCACAGCGGCGCGGGCGCGTTCCAGAAACACGCGCCGGTCTTCACCGGCTTGCAACTGCATGGGCGTGCCAAAGGTGACCGAGCACAACACCGGCACCGGCACCACCTCACCCTTGGGCAACACGTGCTGCACATTGTTGATCCAGGCCGGTACCAGGACCACGTTGGGGCATTTCAGCGCCAGGTTGTACAACCCGGCCTTGAAGGGCTGCGGGTCACCGGTGAAACCGCGGGTGCCTTCGGGGAACAGGATGATGGAGTCGCCATTGGCCAGCGCGTCAAACAAGGGCTCCAACGGGTCTTCGTCACTCGTGCGGTCGCGTGACACATAGATGACGTTGAACACGGCCGTGGTCAGCCATTGTTTGAAGGGTGTCTTGGTCCAGTAGTCTTTGGCCGCAATCGCGCGGGTGACATTGCGCAGCTCGTGCGGCAATGCCGCCCAGATCATCACCAGGTCAGCATGGCTTTGGTGGTTGGCAAAATAAATGCGCTGTTCAGCCTTGGGTGGGCAACCATGCCAGCGGGCCTGCGAGCCAGTGAGCACCCGTATCAGACCCAGCAGAAAGTAACTCATTAACTTGGCAAGCATGGGCGGATGATACAGAGCTATATGACGCTTTGATGTGGGGTTGTGCCTAGGCTGGTATGGCCTTGTTGGCTGGCGCCGGATGCAGAGCCTGTGTGCTCTGCGCCGTTCGTGTCCCCCGGCCTGCGGCCTCCTCCTTGACCTCACTTTGCAGAACACCCAGGCTCCGCATCCGAGGGGGTTGTATGCCAAGATACTTTGAGATGATTGCCAGATTGCGTGTCTACGTGTTGCACTCAATACGAATGTGTAATCGCTTTGACTAATGATAAGCCCGCGATGCAGAAGAGTGTTCCGGCTGCAAGCAGTCCAACTGCACTTGCCAAGCGAGGCAACCACTGCGTGGAGGTCCGCCACACGCGATTCATGCGTTCGCCCACCATCGCAAGCCCAATGATGGATGCAACGCAGGAAAGGCGAGGGAATCCAAGGCCCATGCAGGCAAGAGTGACTGTGCCCATGGCCACCAGTGTCAGTACGGAAAAGAGGAACTCTTGTTTGTGGTTTGCATGAAATACCATGGGTTGCATAGTCTTCGCTTGAGACGTTTCAGAAACCAAGGATTAGAGCAGAAGGCCCAGGGCGTACGCCAAAGCGAGGTCAAGGTGGAGGCCGCTTGCGGCCGTGGGACACGAGCGGCGGCGCGGGCCCTGGGCCTTCTGCGGGGCACGCTACAAAAGCCTCAGTCAGGGCAGTTGCGCATCCCCCATGCGCCCAACAATTACACCAGCACGACTAACCAAATATCCAGAGTTGGGCAGCTTCTCATAGTGGCGTGGCCGTGGCAGCATCACCGCCAGTCGCGCTGATTCATACGCACTGAGTTGTGATGCAGGCTTGCGGTAGTAATGCTGCGCCGCAGCCTCCGCGCCAAATATGCCTTCGCCCCATTCCACACTGTTGAGGTAAATCTCCAGGATGCGTTGTTTGCTCAGCAGATGCTCCAGTAGCACGGTCAAGACCAGCTCCTGGCCCTTGCGCACCAGCGTGCGCTCGCCCGACAAAAACAGGTTTTTGGACAGCTGCTGTGTGATGGTGGAACCGCCCACAATCTTGGGGGGCTTGGGTGTTTTACCGGCGGGGGCGTTGGGTTTGGCGGGCGCCTGTTTGGCAGCGCGGGCCTCGGCCTTGGCGTTTTTCTCCCAGGCTTTTTCCAGTGCGTCCCAGTCCACCCCTTCGTGGTTGGTGAAGCCATCGTCTTCCGATGCAATCACTGCACGCTTCAGGTTGTCCGATATCTGGTTGTAGGCCACCCACTGCTGGCGCCAGCGCAGGCTGCTGCCTTTTTCATTGGCCAGGCGCCAGGCCTCGGAGCGCTGGAAGCTGGTGGACTGCGGCGCCACCACCGCCATGCTTGCAATACGCGCCACAAAATACAGCTGCAGCGCCAGGAAGGCGACCAGCAACAGCCCCAGCCAACGCGCCAGTGTTTTCATTCAATTCTGCGTAGAGATGGACGCTTCGAGCGTTTCGTCGCGGGTGAACTTGAAACGCGAGACCACCAGAATCTGGTCCGCCTGGCGGCGCATGGCTGCACTGAAATTGCCAAACGGACCGGCAGACCGGGCAATGGCGGCAGCCTGGCGGTCCAGCGTGCGGTTGCCGGAGCTTTCCACAATCTCGGTGTCCAGCACGCGGCCGTTGTGGTTGACGGTGACGATCATGGTCAGCTCGCCATACAGTTTTTTGCCGGCCGCCTGCGGAAAGTTTTCGGTGCCCTTGTCTTCAATGGCGTGGCGCAACGCGTCGTAATACACGGCGTACACCGCTTCGCGCGCGGCGGGGCTGATGTAACGCTTCTTGGGGCGCGCGTTTTCCTGGTTGATGCGCCGCTCAATCTCGGCCAGGATCTTGACCAGCTGGCGGCGCTTTTCTTCGCGTTCCATTTGGTCGGTCTTGGTCGCGGCCTGGTTGGGGTCGGGCGGGGGCAGGGCGGCCAGTTGGCTCTTGACCTGTGCCAGCAGCAGGGTTTGCTGCTCCTGCAGCGTGTGTAATTTCTGCGCCGCTTCCTCTTCCGAGGCATCACCAAAATCGGTCAGGGCCGAGGGTGGCAGCGGGCTGGTGGCGCGGCCCTTGTCGGCATCGCCGCCACCGGCCAGCGAGTTCTGGGCAATGACCTGGGCCTTGTCCGGCTTCTCGTTGGTCTTGGCGTTGACCAGGATCACTTCCATGGGGGTGTCTTCGAACACGCGGTTGAAGGACTCGGGGTCGACAAATCGCACGGTCAACAGCACCGCATGCACCGCAACGGATGCAAACAGTGCAATTTGGAGGGTGCTGATAGACCGCAGGTTCACGGAGCAGGATTATCCACGGCGGCCTCGGCCACATCCGAAGGTGCGTCGCTGACATCGACCGCAATCGCGATCGGGCCGGAGACTTCGTCGTCGTCACCTTCGTCGCCTGCGTCATCCGAAGCGGCGTCGGCGGTGGGTGTATCCAGCCGCTCGACCACGGTGCCGCTGATGTCCAGTGTGATCAGGTCCATCTCGCCCAGTTTGACACGCACGCGCGCACCGCGTGGCAGGTTTTGTGCACCCATGACGGGCAGCACCAGGGGCAGGGTGTCGGCACGCACCATGTTCTCTTTGAAAACACTGGCCTCCAGCTCGGTGATGCCGTTTTGCCGCAGGTACTGTAGCGTCCAGAAACGCTCCATGCCGCCCTGGTAGCCGTTGTAGGCGCTATAGGCCTCGTCAAAACTGGAGATGATGGAAAACAGGCTGGCGTCCTTGGGCTTGAAGGGCGCGGCCAATGCCGCTGTTTTGCCGTGCTGCACACAGGCAATGATCTGCCACTGGTTGACCAGGTCGACATACCGGCGCAGCGGCGAGCTGCTCCATGCATAACTTTTGACACCAATGCCGGCGTGGGGTTGGGCCTTGGTGCCCATGCGCACCTTGACTCCGGGCAGCAGGCTGGCCTGGCTGCGGTAGATGCCGGGAACGCCCAGCTCGGCCATCCAGCTTCCCCAGGTGCTGTTGGCCAGAATCATGGCCTCGGCCACGATCAGGTCCAGCGGCGCACCGCGTTGGCGGGTGGTGATTTGCACGGTCTCATCACCTTGTGGCTCGTTGCCGTCGTTGCCGACCAGGCGGAAGTTGTAGTCCGGCCGGTTGAAGGTTTCAGGTTTGCCGCGCACGATTTCGCGTTTGGCCTTCAGGTCTTTGGCCAGGCGGTATAAAAATGATAGCTGCTCACGTAAGGCTGGCAGGGGCTGCGGCTCATTTTCATGGTTGAAGGTTTTGTCGAGCAACCAAGGCTCGGTCACCACCGCGTCCAGTTTGTCATGGCGCAGGTTGTGGGCGATCGGCACGCGCTCGATCTTGGACTCGTGGCCCTTGATCTCCAGCGTGGCTTCATCCAATGTCACATACAAGGAGAGCGCAGGGCAATCGCGTCCGGCCTGCAGCGTATAGGTCTGCACCAGCGCGTCGGGCAACATGGTGACCTTGTAACCCGGCATATAGACGGTGGACAGCCGGCCGCGGCCCAGCTGGTCGACCGCGTCGCCGGGCTGAATGGCCAGGCCGGGCGCGGCAATGTGGATGCCCAGCGTGACGGTGCCACTGCCCAGGCCCTGTACCGACAACGCGTCGTCGATCTCGGTGGTTTGGGAGTCGTCAATGGAGAAGGCCTGCACCGTCGCCAGCGGCAGATTCTTGTCGTCCACGGCCGGTGCCGCAAGGGCGGGAAAGCCCGTGCCCTTGGGGAAGTTTTCCAGCAGAAAACGTTTCCAGTGGAACTGGTAGGGCGATGCAATGGCGCCGGACTTTTGCAGCAGCTCCAGCGGCGCGGTGTGTGTGGCGCGGGATGCCTCGACCACGGCCTTGTATTCGGGCGCGTTTTTGTCGGGCTTGAACAGGATCTTGTACAACTGTTCGCGCACCGGTGCGGGGCATTGCCCGGCCCCCAGTTCGTTGGCCCACTGCGTGATCTGCAACGCCACCAATTTCTTCTTCTCGATGGCGGCCAGCGCCTGGGCAATCACGTCGGCCGATGCCTTGCGAAAGCGCCCTTTGCCAGCGCGGCGGAAGTAGTGGGGGGATTCGAACAGCCGAAACAGCATCGCGGCCTGCTCGGACAGCGGTGCCTGGGGCGAGAAATAGTCCCGCGCCAGGTCGGCAAAACCAAACTCCTCGTCCGGCGCAAACTCCCAGGCCATTTCCAGCTCGATGCCCTGGCTGGCGGATTGGGCGGCGGCCACAAACTCGGCCGGCGAAGGCTTCTCAAACTTCAGCAGCATGTTGGCGGTCTTGACCTTGACCCGCTTGCCGCTGTCAAGCTCCACTTGTGCGGAGGAGTCGGCCTCAGAGAGGACCCGGCCGGCCATGAATTTTCCGGCTTCTTCAAACAATAGAAACATAGGGCGGCATTGTCCCATGCCGCCAGCGCCTGCTTTTATTTAGCAAGTAAGAAAGGGCCAACTCGCCGCCGGGCCGCCCCAAGGCGAGTTAGCCCCCTTGGGGGGCAGCGCAGCACACGCAGTGGCAAGCGTGGGGGTTTGTTACCAAGTTCCCCTGTTTATGGGATTTTTTGCGTGCCGTATCGCTATATGCTCGGCTACACAGAAGAATATCAAGGAGTGCATGCCCGTGTGGCGAGTATTGATTGTTGAGGATGACCCACAGATGCGGGCGTTTTTTGCGGCCAGCGTGCGGCGCAGTGGCCAGCTGGAACTGGTCTGCGGTGTGGGCAGCGTGTCCGAAGCCAAGGCCTTGCTGGACGACGACGACCTGCCCCTGGACGTGTTGCTGACCGACCTGGGTCTGCCCGACGGCAGCGGCCTGGAGATCATCCGCCACGCGCGCCTGCGCCATCCCGGTTGTGAGGCGCTGGTCATTTCCATGTTTGGCGACGAAGACAATGTGCTGGCCAGCATCGAGGCCGGTGCCCTGGGATACATCCACAAGGACGCCGCGCCCGACGACATCGCCACCACCATACTGGAGATGAAGGCCGGCGCCTCCCCGATATCACCGATGATTGCACGCAGGGTGCTCTCCAAGTATCTGTCCATGCAGTCCAATGGACCGGTAGCCCCCGTGTATGTTGATAGTGGCGCTATTAAAAAAGAAGCAATTGACGAAGGCAAGGGCCTGCTGTCCCGACGCGAGCAGGAGGTGCTGGAGCTGGTATCCCGCGGATTCTCGTACTCCGAGATCGCCGACCAGAAGAACCTCAGCGTTCACACCATACAGACCCACATCAAAAGCCTGTACGGCAAGCTGGAGGTGCACTCCAAGATGGAAGCCGTTGTGGAGGCCACCCGCATGGGGCTGTTGCCGCGCCAGGCGGAGGCCGCCATCCATAAGTAGGCCAGCCCGGGGGCATCAGGGTGGGCCCCGCACACTGCGGGATAATTGCGCCACTGTATGGCCTCTGTTTTTGATAAACCCTCTGTTTGGCGGCGCATGGCGCCCTGGTTCCACGGCTTTGACGGGCCGCTGGCCTTTGCCGTGTTCATACTGGCGTGTGCCGGTCTGTTGACCATGTATTCCTCGGGTTTTGACCACGGAACCCGCTTTGAAGACCATGGCCGCAACATGCTGATTGCCGCCACCATCATGTTTGTCGTGGCCCAGGTGCCGCCCCAGCGTTTGATGGCTCTGGCCGTGCCGCTGTATGTCGTGGGTGTGTCCCTGCTGATCGCGGTGGCCATTTTTGGTATTACCAAGAAGGGCGCCAGGCGCTGGATCAACATCGGCATCACCATCCAGCCCAGCGAAATCCTGAAGATCGCCATGCCGCTGATGCTGGCCTGGTGGTTCCAGAAACGCGAGGGCCAACTGCGCCCGCTGGACTTTGTGGTGGCTGGTCTCTTGCTGGCGGTGCCCGTCGGGCTGATCATGAAGCAGCCCGATCTGGGCACCTCGCTGTTGGTACTGGCAGCGGGCATGGCCGTCATCTTCTTCGCCGGCATGAGCTGGAAACTCGTCATACCGGTGGTGTTATTGGGTGCGATCGGGCTGGTGTTGATCGTCGCCTTTGAGCCTGCACTGTGCGCGGATGGCGTGCGTTGGCCCGTCCTGCACGCCTACCAGCAGCAGCGTATCTGCACGCTGCTGGACCCCACGCGTGACCCGCTGGGCAAGGGTTTTCACATCATCCAGGGCATGATCGCCATAGGCTCCGGTGGCCTCACCGGCATGGGCTTCATGAAGGGCACCCAGACCCATCTGGAATTCATTCCCGAGCGCACCACCGATTTCATCTTCGCCGCCTTTTCCGAAGAGTTTGGACTGATCGGCACGCTGATGCTGATCGTGGCCTTTCTCTTCCTGATCCTGCGCGGCCTGGCCATAGCGCTGGACGCGCCCACGCTGTTCTCACGCCTGCTGGCCGGCAGCGTGACCATGATTTTCTTCACCTACGCCTTTGTGAACATGGGCATGGTCA
>JAZKDY010000064.1:0-2711 GCA_040387325.1 Pseudomonadota bacterium
GTCGGCCTTTTCCTTGACGTCATGGAACTGGTCGAACATCAGCAGCGTCTTCTTCAGGCCTTCGGCTGCTTGCGAACCGACCGACACGTCGTCCAGCAGATCAACCAGTGGGCTGATGTTGTAGCCACCCAGCATGGTGCCCAGCAATTCGGTCGCATGTGCGCGGCTGATCAGTGCACAGCTCTCGGTGCCATGCGCCACGGCGGCCAGGTAACTGGCCTTGACCTTGGCGGCATCGTCCACACCAGCGGGCACGCGGTGGGTGATCAGGTCCACCAGGAAGGCCTCTTCACCAGCGGGAGGCGCCTTCAGCAGTTCAATCACTTCACCCGTCTGCTTGGCCGACAGCGGCAGCGGCGGGATACCCAGGGCGGCACGTTCGGCCACATGGTCACGGTAGGCTTTCAACATAGTATTCACTCCTTCTAATGCAACACAAATTACTCGCTAGCCCCCGTCAATAGGGCATAGCCTGCTATCTATTTTGATTTCTTCTTGCCCTTGGCCTTTGGTGGCGGCTCAGGGTTGGGCACCAATTCCTGCACCTTGCCACCAGCACCAATCGGCACCAACGCGTCTTTGGGAGCGTCCAGCAAACCTGGCTGGGGATTACGCTCCAGGGCCTGGGCAACCAACAACTGGTCGGGGTTCATGCAGTCATCCGCCAGGCGCTTGCCCTCTTTCTGGTTCATCAGCATGGACTTGTTGCCGAGTTGGATCCACACGGCACCGCTGGACTCCTCTTCCAGGCGCACCGCGCCGGTGCTGGTCACCACCGGCAGCATGGCGTATCGTTTATTGCCCATGTCCAGGAAGAAGCGCCCTGGCGAATGTTCGTCATTCGTCATCAACACCACGGCACCCAATTCGCAGTTGATCTTGCCGACCAATACGCGGTTGGCAATGGCCATTTGCTCGGGCGATACCACCACGGGTTCCAGAACCTTGGGCTCGGCAGACTTGGCGGGGGCATGGGTGGTTTTGGCCGCCGGTTTGCCAGCAGGTTTGTCTGCAGCGACCGCCGGCAAAGCCATGGCCAGCGCCAACAGCAGCAGGCCGGGTAGGGTTTGTTTCGTCATGGAGATTTGTGTCCTCGTTTTTATATTAATGAACCCGTAACGGGAAATACTGGCGCACAGGCTCCGGAACGGTACAACCGGTCTGGTTGGCCCGCTCCAGCACCTGCCAGAAATACCGGAAACTGGCGCGGTCGTGCAGCTTGCCATCAACCGAGATAGGCGCCCAATCCGCAGCACTGGCCTGCGCTACGATGCGCGCAGCCAGGTCAATGTCAGCCTCCGACGGCGTAAAGGCCCGCAGGATGGGGCGGATTTGCGACGGGTGGATGCTCCACATCCGGGTATAGCCAAAAGACATGGCTGCCGTCTGGGCAGAGCGTTCAATCACACTGGTATCGCGCAACTCCGTCACCACACAGTGGGACGGTACTTTGCCCGCCGCATGGCAGGCGCTGGCAATGTCCAGCTTGGCCCGTACCACCAACGGATGATGGAACTGGTCCAGCATCTGAAAATCATTCTGGTCGCGTACACCCATGGCCGTGTGGGGTATGGCGCCGGCGTGCGCCGACACAAAATCCATCAACCCGAAGCTGATGGACTCTACCCGGGGATGGGCCGCAATCTCGAAGGCGTGGTGTGCGGCAGCCGGGGATTCGATCAGCACATGCAGGGGCAGACTGTCCGCCCGTTGTCCGGGCAGCACCGCAGCGTCGATGGCTGCCACGGCGGCCTCCACGTCGGCCAGCGACTCCACCTTGGGGACCATGACATAGCTCAAGGACTGGGCTGCACCACCCACGACGATGTCCACATCGGCGGCAAAGGCGGAATGGTCTACCGCATGCACCCGCGCGCCAATGCGGCGGCGCAATCCACTTGCTATCAAATCAGGAGCATTATGCGCAGAATTGGCGAGGGCTACAACCAGATTTGCCTGATCACGTTCGCCACCAACGGGCGCTCCGTCTTCGCAGTCCAGCGTCACGTCAAAAACGCAAACGCCGAACTCTTCGGTCATTTCTGCCTGCAGTTGCAGGCTTTTGACCATCCGCGCTTCGACACCGCTGTAGTGGTCGCAGACAGGCAATATGCCTGCCGCGCCCTGGGCGCCTAGAAGTACGTCGCGCGGATGGGCCACTGCAGCGGCCGATTACAGCAAGTGGGCGACGCCAGCTTGCTCGTCTTGCAGTTCTTTCAGCGTGACATTGATGCGCTCTTGCGAGAACGCGTCCACTTCCAGGCCTTCGACCAGCTTGTATTCGCCGCCTTCGCAGGTCACGGCAAAACCAAACATGGTGTCCTTGGGGATACCGTATTGGCCATCCGACGGGATACCCATGGTGACCCACTTGCCATTGGTGCCCAGGGCCCAATCGCGCATGTGGTCGATGGCAGCGTTGGCAGCCGATGCAGCGGACGACACGCCGCGTGCCGCGATGATGGCTGCGCCGCGCTTGCCCACGGTGGGCAAGAAGGTGTCTTTGTTCCAGACTTCGTCGTTGATCATGGACTTGACGCTTTCGCCGTTGATGGTGGCGAAGCGGTAGTCGGCGTACATGGTGGGCGAGTGGTTGCCCCACACAGTCATCTTTTCGATGTCGGCCACGGCCTTGCCGGTCTTGGCGGCGATCTGACTCAGGGCGCGGTTGTGGTCCAGGCGCAGCATGGCGGTGAAGTTCTTGCGTGGCA
>JAZKDY010000065.1:0-1810 GCA_040387325.1 Pseudomonadota bacterium
CCAGCCAGTCCAATGCGAAGTTGCTGCCGATGAAGCCTGCGCCGCCGGTTACAAGGATGGTCATGAATATTATTTTCTGATCGGTTCAAGGTGCTCATTGCAGGCAGGAGGAGCGCCAGGCAAGGTCACCGGCCAGCTATCTGGCATCGCCATTGTCGGTGCACATAGTGTTTCTTCCGCGCAACATGAAATGCTGGCAGGTTGCAATATCCACCTTTCATGTGCGCCGGCGTCAACCGTGGAAACTCAGCTTGCCCTGCTCAGAAAGTCCCCATAAGCCCTGGCAACACCCTGCGCCAGATCGACTCGGGGTTGCCATCCCATGCCCAGCAGCTGTGAAGAGTCCATCAATTTGCGCGGTGTGCCATCCGGCTTGCTGTGGTCGAAGACGATGCGGCCTTCGAACCCCACCACGCGCATCACCGTCTCTGCCAGCGCGCGAATGGACAGGTCAGAGCCCGAGCCCACGTTGATCAGAGGCCCCTCGTAGCCGCGCTCCATCAGGAACACGCAGGCATCCGCCAGGTCGTCCACATACAGGAACTCGCGCAGTGGCGTGCCGCTGCCCCACACCACGAGCTCGGTGTCACCCCGTGCCTTGGCCTCGTGCGCCTTGCGGATCAGCGCCGGCAAGACGTGGCTGTGCGCCAGGTCGTAGTTGTCGTTGGGGCCGTACAGGTTGGTGGGCATGGCACTGGTGTACTGCCGCCCGTATTGCGCGTTGTAGGCCTCGCACATCTTGATGCCGGCGATCTTGGCAATGGCATAGGGCTCGTTGGTGGGCTCCAGCGGGCCGGTGAGCAGGTATTCCTCCTTGATCGGCTGGGGTGCCAGCTTGGGATAGATGCAGCTCGACCCCAGGAACATCAGCCGTTGCACCCCCGCCAGATGGGCCCCGTGGATCAGGTTGTTCTGGATGGCGAGGTTCTGGTAGAGGAAATCGGCCCTGTAGAGGTTGTTGGCCTGGATCCCCCCCACCTTGGCTGCGGCGATGAAGACGTATGCAGGCTGCTGCTCTCGCAGGTAAGCATGTACAGCCGTCTGGTCCAGCAGATCCAGGGTCTGCCGCGTGGGTGCCAGCACACGGCCATACCCATCGGCCTGGAGCCTGCGCACCAAAGCCGAGCCCACCATGCCGCGTGCACCCGCCACCAGGATGGGGGCGTCCTTCCCGGTGTCAGCGCTCTGTGGCGTGCTGCTCATTCGTGGTAATCGAAAGTCTTGAAGCCTGCCTGCCGCACCAAGGCGTCGCGTTGCGCGCTGGTGAAATCGGCCTGCACCATCTCGGCCACCAACTCACGCAATGTGGTGCGCGGCGTCCAGCCCAGCTTCTCGCGCGCCTTGGTGGGGTCGCCCAACAAGGTTTCCACCTCGGTGGGGCGGAAATAGCGCGGGTCCACCCGCACCACTACGTCCCCCACCTTGCACAGCGCCTGGGTGCCGGAGACGGTTGCCACGATGCCGTGCTCCGCCACGCCGTCGCCCTCCCAGCGCAGCGTTACGCCCAACTCGCCCGCGGCAAAGTCCACGAACTGGCGCACGCTGTGCTGCACCCCCGTGGCGATGACGAAATCTTCCGCCTGGCTCTGTTGCAGCATCAGCCACTGCATCTCCACGTAGTCGCGGGCATGGCCCCAGTCGCGCAGGGCGCTCAGGTTGCCCAGGTACAGGCAATCCTGCAGACCCAGCGCGATGCGCGCGATGGCGCGTGTGATCTTGCGGGTGACGAAAGTCTCGCCCCGCAGTGGGCTCTCATGGTTGAACAGGATGCCGTTGCAGGCATAGAGCCCATAGGCCTCGCGGTAGTTGA
>JAZKDY010000066.1:0-33290 GCA_040387325.1 Pseudomonadota bacterium
TAGTGTTCTTTTGTACATTGGCAGCATGCGTCAGGGAACTGGCCATCCGGCAGAGGAGCTATGAGTTTTTTTGACCGGTTTAGTCAATCCATGTACAATGGATTTCGTTAGTGCAAAAAGGTAGTACACTGGTGGGGTAATTCTTTGCCGCATTGGGTGTATGAATTATTTTATTTTGGCCAAAATAGGAAACGTAAACATGAAAAAAACTTTTCAAAAGACTCTGATCGCTGTCGCTACTGGCGCGGCTCTGATGTCTGCTGTTGGTACAGCTAGCGCGAACTCGCTGCTGTTCCCTTACTTCACAACAGCTACTGGCGCTCAAAGCGTTTTGAGCCTGTCCACAGGCGCTAACGCTGTTGCAAACGGCACCAAGTCTGCTGTTACTGAATCGCTGCACTATGTGTACAACTACGGCTCGGCTTGCACCCACTTCGATGCCACCGGTACCATGACCAACAATGACCTGTTGACTCACTCGGTCGCTGCTCCTGCTCAAGGTGGTTTCGGTAAGGCTATCTCTACCGACACATCCACTCCTGTTTACCTGCCAATCAAGGACACCTACGGTTTCCTGGTTGTTTCTACCCGTACATCAGTCCGTACGGATCTGCGTGGCCAAATGGCTATTGTTGACCCAGCTTCTGGCTTGGTAGTGTCTTACGCTGCTATCGACAATGCTGCCGATACGCTGGTTCAGGCTAACGAAGGTAACTTCTCCACCGTAGCTTTGGGTGGCGGTACAGATGTGAACTTCGTGCTGACGGCGCTGCCTGCCACTCTGACTACCACTAGCTGGTATGGAGTGTTGGCTGGTGATATGTCTGCTCGTATCGCTGGTGGCTTGGATTGGAATGCAACTTCCACCGTGACCAACAACGGTTTCATCTGGGATAACGATGAAAATCCGTTCTCCGGTGTTAAGACCAAGGCTATCACTTGCTCTTCTACCTTTGTCCAGTCCGACTTCATGAACGCTGGTCAGATCAACTCCGTCGCTACCACCGGCGCTATGGTCAAGGCAACCTTTGGTACGCTGGCAGCTGGTGCAACTGGTGCCTACGTGGTCAAGATGCAAGCTGTTCAAGCGGCTGTTGGCGCTCCTTTCGCTGGTAAGCAATTCCTGCACCGCGAAATGGCTGGCGGCTTCTAATCAAGCGAGTCAGATTGGGTCTTGGGGCGCCTCTTTTGGGGTGTCTCATAACCATACAAAAAAGCCCCGTACGCGGGGCTTTTTTTATTTCCTTGCGAGATTTGAACTTTGTATTTTTGAGTGTCTCAAATTGAGAGGCATACTTCTTCTTACTCCTATTTAGTTTGATCTATATGAAGCGACTTTCACGTTCTCTTGTTCTTGGATGCATGGCTGTGAGTGCCATTGTTCTTTCAGGTTGCGCACAAATGGGCGTTATCCAAAAGCAAGGGGTTGTGGCCCATATCACGGACATTGACGTTGGCGGCATGCAAACTCGTCCAGCTGCGGTAGAGGTTAATGGCGTGGCCGCTGTTATGTACTCCAAGAATCAGCGCGTCATGCTCCAAGTAGGCGACAAGTCCCAATACCTTGATGAAACGGCCAGGGTAAAACAAGGCGCCAGGAATTTTCAACTCCATCGGGCCAATCAAACGCTTCGTGCACTGTGGTGGTCCCACAGGGATGGGAAAAACGGCTACTTCACTACATCGCCCGATGCTGGCAGGACCTTTAGCCCCGTAAGCGCTGTAAATGATGACCATGGAATTCTTGCCACGATGAGCCTCCTCGATGCAGGTGATGGCAAGCTTGGGATTTCCTATTTAGATGAGCGGTATCAAGGGTATCAAATCTACTTTAACCGCTCCATTGACGGAGGCAAAACTTGGAACACTCCGGATCAGCGCTTGGACACTCCCATAGAGGGGCGGTCCAGCACGGTTTCAGATCCGCAAACAGTGGATGCCTCGGGCGTATGGGCGGCCATCTGGAGTGAAAGTGAGCAGCGGGATGGTCGAACCGCATACAGGATTGTTGTTCGTACGAGTGCCGATGCCGGAGTGAGCTGGAATGCTCCTAGTGTGATATATCGTTCAGACTACCAACCGTCACAACTCAAAGCGAAGGCGTTTGGAAAAACACTTGTCATCGTCGCGGAGGAATCTTCCAAGGGAGTACTTTCTTTCGTTTCAAACGATCAGGCGAGCACTTGGACCAAACTTGCGAGCATCGAAGCACAAGAAGGTACAGCAGACAGTGGCTTCGAAATTGCAATAACACCAGGTCGGGCACATATAGTCTGGATGCAAGATCCCAAAGTAGGCAAGACGCGCATCATGACCGCTAGCCTAGACACAAACAATGTCCAATGGGTGGGTGTGGCAAGGCAACTGGACGTGAAGGCTGTAGAAAACACCAAGTCGGCCGTGCCTGTCATTGACGTGCTGCCAAATGGAACCGCCGTCGCCGCTTGGGTCGACTATCGCGACATCCGGCCAAATATTTATTTGTCATCCTCACACGATGGCGGGGCTACCTGGCAGTCTCCACGGGCATTGCTGAAACAAGGTGAGCAATTTGCCTTCTGGCCGCAATTTGTGCGTTGGGGCGACCAACTGGCCTTGGGCTACGAAACCTATCCCACCGACCTGCAGACCAGCGGAAACTACACGCTGCAATTGCTTGAAGTGGGAGACAAGACTCAGGGCCTTCTGGGTTTGCAACCGAGTCCCACGGTGTCAGAAGCGCAGCGTAAAGAAAAACTGGAGCGCCGCATTCAGGAGTTATGGACCGCAAGGGTCAGTGACGACTATGAACGAGCCTATGACATCTTTGACTTTGCGTACAAAGCCGCTACCCCAAAGAAATTCTATGTAGCCAACGTTGGTGTCATCAAATACTTGGAGTACGGTCTGGGAGAAATCGTCATCACAGGAAATGAGGCGAATGTCGCCATGAAGGTGAAGTATGAAGTCAAGCCCATCGTAATCCCTCAAACGGGCAAACCAATCGCGGTGCCGCCCACAGACTCTGACGTGCCGACCAAGTGGGTCTGGATTGGAAGTGACTGGTATTTGGTCTACACCCCGTCCTTTGACCCTCCTATGTTGAAGTACTAAAAACAAGGGCTGGCATTCCGAGAGGCTGCCAGCCTTTTCTATAAGCAGTCAGCAACCTGACTTCAATTGAACTTCAAGGCCATTTGCTGCCGTATACAACCCGCTTTTCCCTCCAGCCTTGCGAGTTGAAAGCCCCAGCACTTTGGTGGGTAATGCAGATTGGCCAAGTACCTAAGCGCAGCCCTTTTTCCCGTGCGCTACGGCAGAAGTCCATGTCGTAAAAGTGGAAGTCAAATTGGGGATCGAAGCAGACCCCTTGCGTCACCAGCGTAGGCTTTCTAGCGGCGAGAAACACGCCATCTAGCAGCTCACAATCCGCCGGGCTGGCACCAAAGTGAACAACTTCGCCAAAAGGGTGCTTCGCATGGGCCACAGTTCCGCTCAAATATGCAGGGTTTTCACGGGTGAACCTATCGTCGATGCAAGACCAAACGGGTTGGCCAGGCAGACATCTGCGGCTACCTGCCACACCGATCACGTCGTAGGTCTTAAGCCCGTCCAATATGCGGTCGGCAATGCAATAGTCGTCTATCCACACGTCGTCATGCATGAAGACCAGGATGTCCGGGCTCTTCTCCGAAGTGATCCGGTCGTTGTATACATCAGGCAGCCCGCGACGGTTCTCAAATGCAATAAATGAACTCAGCCGGGTGTCATGCTTGAGGCGCTTCAATGAAGCGCCCAAAGCTGTTCTTTCCCAAAAATTGGTCCTGGATCCGCGTGTGGCGCTAACAATCTCAATCACGTCTTTGGCCCTTAAGCTACGGTTTGTTCGGGTAAGGATAAGAGAGGTCAACAACGCAATGTGAGACCACAAAACTCACTGGCAAACAGGACAAAAAGTGCCCTGGAAAAAGAATCGGCCGTTATACAGGAACTGCACGCACTACGTATTGCAGGGGTGTCGCGTCCGCCACAGCGACTTCTGGATTCGCGCCCGCTAGCTCAGCCATTAGTTTAATTGCGGGCATGAATTTCTCCCGTCCTGGTTCGGGGAAGATTCTAGGGATACCAGCCACGACATTGAAACCTGAGGACTGAAAGAGCTCTAACATGGTCAAACGCGTAAACCAGCGAAGATGCGTCTTGTCTAACAGACCCATCTCTTCGTACCTGAAATCTCCGCAACTGAGCCGCAACTGGAGACTCCAATGCTGGGCATTCGGTATACAGGCGACAACACTGCCGTCCTTGTGGATGTTGGCTCGGATACCTCGGAGCAGGCCCCAAGGATCCCGCAGGTGCTCCAGCGAATCACCAAAAATCCAGCAATCACTTCCAGCAGTATGCGCAAGCACGCGATCCGTGTGACTTTCAATATCGGTAACCAAGACGGTGTCGCAGTAGCGCTGGGCAAGCTCGGCAAACTCCGAGGAAATCTCAATTCCGGTGTACTGGCATGTCGGATTAACTTTCTTGTATTCGCGCGCCAATGCACCTGAGCTGCAACCAACCTCAACTATTCTGCTTGCATTTGGGGGAATGAATGCCAGCAAGTCCGTGTTGTGCTTTTCGTGAACAGGAGTTTGATCCATGCTAAAAGTACTACTTGCGTCCGTTAGACAGAGGTGACCGCGTTTGCGGCCGGTGGAAACTTTTTCTGGGTCCAGAACTGGTACATGCTGATAAAAGTGTCTGGCTGCTCAAGTTCAAAAACATGCCAGTTGTCCAGGTTGGTCATAGCAAGGTCTTCTGGAAACCGCGCAGCGTACTTGCGATGGGTGTCATTTTCAAAGAAGAAGCCCAAGAACGACAAACCCAATTCTTCCAGGTCAGACTTGAGCTGAGGGATTGTGTAGCGATGCTCTTGCACATGAAAGAGCAGATCCCGGCATTCGCTGATGCCAAAGAAATCGCGCATGGTGAAGAGGCTGCCAAACTTCTCCTTGTTCTCGGCAGACATCAAATCCTGACGGCAACGTCGTATGTCTACTGTCGTCGCCTGGTAGCCGCCCTCAACGACAAACCGCTGCGCCTTCACGATGTCGCGACGCGCCAACTCGCTGTAAAACCCAAGCCGCATAAACCCACCCGGACGCAACATGTCGGTCAGCACTTTCCACCCCGCCATCGGGCTGGCCAAATGGTGTAGGACTCCCACGGATTCGATTACGTCAAACGACCGATTGAGCTGACCAAGATTCAGAATATCAGCCTGACCATAGTGGATGTTTTGCAGCCCGTGCTCAGCGGTCTTGCGCATGGCATAGGCCAGACTACTCGCACTCAAATCAATCGCTACCACCGTGGCATTCAGAAACTTCTGTGCCGCTTCGATGGACTGCTGGCCAGTACCGCAGCCAGCTATAAGGACTTCAGGATCTGCGACATCGGCAGGAACATCAAACGTACATTTGGGAAACAGTGCACGCAAATGGTCGCCAACAGAATATGGTTTTATGTTGAATGAAGTCTTGATCCACCTAGGATAGGGATTGCTCTCGTATTGGTTCTGGACAAGATCCGAAACGGAATCATCCACTTCAGTCAACACAGCAATTTGGCTGCGATAGCTTTGTTCCACTGCCGGTTCGGTAACCTGCATGGCAACCAGGCTGCGAACAGATTCGTGTCTGCCCGTCTCAGCGAAATGCTCCGAGCCCGATAGAGTATTGAGCGGCACATAGGCAGCCAACGCCACAACCCAAATGTCCGGTACTGCCAAGCCGGTCGTTACGCGGTCCAGTATCCTTGATTGCAATTTGGCAATGTCCGCAAGCTCAGCGTCTGAATCGGCAAAGGCGTAGTCATTGACGAAACACTGGCAGGCAAGTGCACTAAAGAAGCCCAACAAATTCTCGTGTCCATTGCTGGAGTCTTCGAGGGCCATTGTGAGCAATGCACATCTGCTAACCGTGATGAAGTGTTCGACTTCAATGCTAGTGACGGCCATATGTCGCAGCAAACACTGCAGCAATTCATCATCTGCAAGCTTTGCCGCGCCTGCAACGCCAAACAGCGCCTTCTGATCGAGCCTGGTTGGCCAGGCTTTAGTAGCCCTGTCCATGCAACCTTGGACATCAGGGTCGATCTTTACCAAGCTGATCGCCGTTGCAAACAGCATGGATGGGCGTATCCATGCTTCCGATATTGCCCGAGCCACAAGCCGCTTGACCTCTGGCGTAGCCTCCAAAAACCGAATGTGTCGCACGCACCGCGCAAACCCGGCTTTAGCCGCAAGAGACTCGTTGAGCAGTATCGTTCTGATGTAGTGCCCCAAAGCTTCCAGGTACTTGCCCTCTTTGTAGAAACAGTCGCCGAGGTTGCCGTGCGCTTCAGCAAAGTCCGGTTTAAGCGCGACAGCCTGTTGGTAGGCGTTGATGGCCTGGTCGACTTTGTCAGACACCTGCAAAGCGCTGCCTCGGAAAAAGTGCGCATCTGCAAAATGGGGGTTGATTTCCAAGCACCGGTCAAAGCTCGAGATAGCTTGCTCCAGACGCCCCAATTCCTTCAAAGCCTTTCCCTTACCGCAATGCGCCTCGTACCAATCGCCTTTTAGAGCGATAGCTCTGTCAAACTGGGAAATCGCTGCCTCAAATTGCCCCAACGCATGCAATGCGCTTGCGCAGTTGTAGCATGCAGTGCCATGAGTTGGATTGAGCTCAATCGCCTTGTGGTAGCTCGCCACCGCGTCGCTTAGGCGACCCAAAGCCGCCAAAGCGGCCCCTCGGTTTGCATAAGCGTCTGCGTAGTTTGGAGCCAAGTGGATCGCCTTGTCGTAACTGACGATGGAAGCCTCTGCCTGACCCATCTGCTGTAGCGCATTGCCCCGGTTGCAATAAAACGCAGGATGCACAGGATCTGCTTCAATGGCCTGATCAAACAACTCTACCGCACGCGAAAGTTGTCCGGTCTGGGTGGCCAGCACGCCTTTCAGGTGCAACGCCTGAGCGTGTTTTGGCTGCAAGCTCAAAATCCTGTCATAGACAATTTGGGCTTGCGTCAACTGACCATGTTGATGGAGTTGTACAGCTTGCTGGAAAAGTGCCTGAATATTGGTTTGCGCCGAGACACGGTCTAACCCTGAAGTGGGGTTGTAATGAATTTTCATGATCTTTCAAGAGAGAGGTCAGGGCAATATCAACCGTGCCATTCTCTTTCGCAGAGGTTATCGCTATTGGGTGTCGTACAAATACACTAATATTTTACGTCGCCACAAGACAAGCGAATCCTCAGTACTTGCAAGATCAGGTGGAGGCGATGGCAGATCTGAGAACCCAGGTGCTGCCAATACCATCTGGATTGTCAACGGAAACGTGGCCGCCACCGGCAACAATATGACCATACTGGTCGAGGCTGTACCCGTCGTCTCCGCGGTAGAGTGCGAAATCCATACTTCCGTGTGCCTTGCTCGCACTCTCCGGTTTGGTAATTCCAGCACCCACCATCATATTGTTCACAGCAGCAACACCTAGGCCGAGTTCGGCAGCTTTCTGGAATATCTGGCTTTGGCTGGGGTTGCCCGAGAAAAATGTTTGTATCTCGCTCTTGGTTATGGCGCGTCCTAACGTGGGGGAGAAGTAGGAAGTCCATCCACCATGTTTGCCACCGCCAATATCTGTTCCCAAGCGATTGGATGCATCGACAAACATGGTTTCCAGAACATGAGCGCTGATCTGACGTACGTTCATGCCGATACCGGTCGCCTGAAACTGTACCATTTGTGCAGCATTGAGTCCTAGCGCCTTAACTTTTGCCGTGATCTGGGCATCAGTCGGTTTGGTTGCGTAGAAAGTCTTGATGCTTTCCGCACTTGGCATCACTTTGTCGGTAGGGGTGGCTGTGCCCTGGATCGTGGATTTGACGGCGAGTGCGCCATCTTTATCCCATGTATACCCACTTTGAAGATCAGATACAAAACTCTGAATATGGTCTTTGAGGGAAGTCGTATCTTCATCTACAAATTTGCCCACCACCATTGCACGCGCAATTTGCTCTTCATTCAACCCAAGGTTTGCCGCAGTGGCGGCAATTTGTTGAGAACTGGGTCGCGTGGAAAAGAATTTTATGACGTCTTCGTCCGAGTAGTTTGTGCCATTGCCTACATTTGCCAACGTAGTGGCGAACGATGTTCCGGAGGATGTCGCAGCGACTTTATGCTGAGAACCATGGGACAAAGCCCCAGCGGGGCTGGTGGCGCCTAGCATGCGGTTGATTTCTGACATGATGCGTCCTTTGTTTTTGGAAGTGGTGCCGAAACTTCTGGTGCAGGGTGGGGCTCGGAACTTGACAATAGTTAATGCTTCATTTTCCGATTTGCAACGGTGTTCAATCTTTAGAAAAGCCTGCCAAAGCCCATTCAATTCTTTGAAAGATAAATTGGTGATACATGATTTCCAAGACTGATCCACGCCAACACGCTGCGCTGTTGGGCCAAGCGCTCCAACATCGCCAATCCGGTAACCTGAAGGCGGCAAAGGCAGCATATTCAGACATTCTGAAGCGGGATCCCGATAATGCAGAAGCTCTGCATTTGTTGGGCTGTTTGCTGGATGAAATGGGCAGCACGGGCGAGGGCGTCAAGATGCTGTTGCGCGCCGTCAAGTCCAACCCCAATGTATCCGTGTGCCAATTTAACCTGGCCAATATGCTGTTCAAGCTGGGTAATCAACAGGGGGCCATCCGTCACTTCCGTGAAGCGATTGGTTGCAAACCGGATTACGCCGCCGCCCATAACAACCTGGGCTACGTGTTGTCGTTGACCGGTCAGCGTGCAGAAGCCAGAGCCTGCTTCGAGAGCGCCATCCGTTGCAGGCCTGGGTATGCCGATCCTCACCATAACCTGGGTATTGAACTGAAGGCGGGTGCGGATTTCGAAGGGGCCGTAGCGGCGTTCCAGGAAGCAATACGCATCAAGCCTGGTTTTGCAGATGCCCATTGCAATTTGGGTAGTGCCTATTTGCAAATGCAGCGTATTGCCGATGCGCTGCGAGAGTTCCAGACGGCAGCACAACTGCAACCTGCAAATGCTAAATTTCAGACCAATCTTGGTGCGGCAGCACTTAGATTGGGGCGGCAACAGGACGCTGCGGCCTATTTTGAGCGGGCACTGCAGCTCCATCCATCAGACGCCTTTACCCGAAGCAATCTGATTCTTGCATCCAGCTACTTCACACCAGAAGCCAGCAAGTTGTACGCACTGTGTGTGGCGTGGGACCAGATCCACGCTGCAGGACTGCGACGTGACAATCCACGACATGGCAATGTGCGGGATCCGGACCGTCGTTTGCGTGTCGGGTATGTTTCGGCAGACTTTCGCAACCATGTTGCGGCATATTGGATAGAGCCGTTGTTGGCAGGCTCACAGCATACGGATTTTGAGGTGTTCTGTTACTGCAATAGTCCAATCAGTGACGAAGTGACCGACAGGCTGAGATCGCATGCGGACGTTTGGGTGGAGTGTGCGGCATTGACGGACGACGCCCTCGCTGATCGCATTCGCCGGGATGGTATCGACATACTTGTGGATCTATCCAGTCATACAGAAGGCCATCGGCTGCTTGTGTTTGCCCGCCAGCCCGCGCCAGTGCAAGTGAGCTGGTTTGGTCTGCCGGTTTCAACGGGCCTTCAGGCCATGCACTACCGGATTACCGATGCGGTGATGGACCCACCGGGAGTGGGTGACGGGTTTTATAGTGAGACGTTGGTCAGGCTGGACCGTTTTTACGCAGCCTTTCGGCCCAACCCAAAGGCGCTTCCGGTGGGTGCGGGGCCTGCCTCGCGTGGGAAGGGCGTGACATTTGCCTCCATCAATACGTTTGCAAAGATCACACGGCCCATGTTGGAGCTGTGGGCGACCGTATTGGCCGGCGTGCCGGATGCGCGTCTGTTGCTTCAGGCCGCGGGCCTGGACAGCGCTGAGTTGGGAATGTCTGTCCAACAGGTGTTTGCACAACAAGGGATCTCGCCAGATCGGTTGTTGCTGCGCGGCTGGACCGGTATGGAGGAGTTCATGCACCTGGGGGAGGAGGTTGACATCGTTTTGGACCCATTCCCGTTCAATGGTGGTGTGACGACCTGCCACGCCTTGTGGATGGGCCTGCCTGTAGTTACTCTGACGGGAGAGACAGCGGCCAGCCGGGTGGGCGCCAGCATTCTGGGGCAGATAGGTTTGCAGGACTTGATTGCAACCGATGTGGATGCCTACCGAACAATTGCTGTTGGACTGGCGAACGATCTGGAGCGGCTGGCAGCTCTGCGTGCGTCATTGCGCGAGCGTATGGTCAGTGGTGGTGTGTTGGACGGAGCTGATTTGGCCGGCCAGACAGAGGCGGCCTTTCGGACCATGTGGCGCACATGGTGCGCCGCCTGATCAATCCAGCAACGAGAAGTCTGCCGCCGTAGGGTCCAGTAGTGGATGGTAGGCAGGGTCGCGCAGCAGCCAGTTGGCATACATGTGGCCATAGCGGCTCATGAAGATCTGACGCTGCAGGGCAGGTTGTGTGTTCGAAGGCCGTTGTTGCCTGGACGATACGGTCCAGGCAGCGTCCGGACACCAGACCATCCGGTAACCCAGCTCGCGCAGGCGCAAGCACCAGGCTGCGGCACCGACCGCACTGACGCCAAGATCCGCATCGAATCCGCCATGTGCCAGGAACACTTCCTTGCGCAGCACAACACAGTCCATGGCCAATGCAGACAACTCCTGCGCCAAAAATCCACGTCCCATGTAGCCATGGTTTCCAATTGGCAGGTCTTTTTGCAAGACCGACGCGATATTGGCCTGGTTCAGAACCAGGCCGCCCGAGACCAAACGGCCACTCAGGTCGCGCGCCGTGCCCGCGGCGGCACCGGTTTTGGGTTCCAGTGCATAACCAATCAATTCTGAGAGCGCAGCGGGGCTTGACGGTTGGACGTCGGAGCGCACCAGCGCAACCAGCGTGCCTTGGGCCGCTGCGATAGTGGTGTTGATGGCGGCCGCATGGTCTACGCAGGTCAACACTTCTGCGATGTTGAACATTGGGTCCCGTGTCCAGGCGAGTGCCTCTTCGTCCGGTGGGGCCCCTTGCGGAAAGACCAAAACGACAGTTAGGGGGTCTTGCACTCCCGCTGCGTCCCTGACGCAACGGTAGTTCAAACTCGGCATGCGCTCAGCTTTGGCCGTGCTGCCGATACGGTCAAGGTGGTCTTGCAGCGCGCGTTGTGCCGCGTCCAGCGCATAGGGCTTGGACTCGATATTCATGGCAGTGCTGGTTTCAATGGCACGCCAGTGGTAGAGCACACGGGGAATATGCACGATCTGCGAGGCATCAATTCTCTCAATGCAGCGCAGCGCCAGATCGTAATCCTGCGATCCCTCCAGCCCCAGCCGGAAACCGCCGACGTCCCGCACCAGATGCGTACGGAATACGCCCAGGTGGCTGATCATGTTGTGGCCCAGAAACAGCGTGTAGTTCCAGTCCGACTTGAAGTAGGCGTCAAAGCGCTCGCCTTGAGAATCCAGTTTGTCCTCGTCTGAATAGATGACCTGTACCTCTGGCGTGCGATTGGTAACCTCGGCCACCCAGTACAACGCGTCGGGCGGCAAGATGTCGTCGTTGTCCATCAAGGCGATAAATTCACCGGTCGCCAGTTCCAGGGCGCTATTGGAAGCCTGTGAAATGTGCCCGTTGGTCTCGCGGCGCACCGCTTTGATGCGCTTGTCTGACAAGGCCAACCGCTGCAGCAACAGCCACACCTCTGCGTTGCTGGACGCGTCATCGGCAATACACAGTTCCCAGTGCGGGTAGATTTGTTTCTTGATGGAGGCAATGGCAGCATCCAGCAAATCCAGTGGCGGGTTGTAGACCGGCATCACGATGGAGATGAGAGGCCGATGGTTCCAGCTGGTAATGGCGGCGCCCAATTGCGCCAGGCTGGTGTCCGGCAGCGTATCGTGGGTGCGGGCCCAGTGCCGGTAGATCTCTCCGTGCGAGGGTGTCGCAACCGGCTGGGCCGACACGCGACGGCTCACACCCCGTGGGCCTTCTCGCAACAATATCAACGGCAACCGCAATGCGCGTCCCCAAAACGGGTTCCGCAGGAAGGACTTGGCGTGCGTCGCCATCCAGCGCAACGGGCCGGTCATGCGCCAGAACCGGCTGTTGAGCACCGCCAGGCGGATGTTCTCACTGCGTTTCAAATCGGCGGTCGTCTTGATCAGGCTTTCGGACAGTGATTCACCTATGCCTTGCAACTGTTCGATGCTCGCAGACTGATCCGTAATACACGACGCCTGGTCTGCAATAAAGGCGTTCTGCTCCGAGATCGTCACTTGTTGTGCCGCCAGCGTTTGTTCGGATGTGTTCAACTGTTCGCGCAGGTCGTTCAGCCGCGTCTCCATCTCCGGGTGGTTCCACACACGCTGCATGATCTGGGCGACCTGCTGTTGTGTCCAATAGGGCTCCCACTTTTCGTAAATGCGGCGTGTAGCGATGCCCTCTGGCCCGGTATCGGAGTGAACACCCGAGCTTTCGTGGATGCGGTAGACGGCGCTGACGCCCGGAAGGTGGACCATGGGTGCCAACTTTGCCAACTGCAACCAGAAGTCCCAATCTTCCAGGCGGTCCAGCGATTCGTCAAACCGGCACCCTTGGTCCAGAACCCCGGCGCGAAACAGTACCGCATGGATGGGGGTCAGATTGCCCGCGATCTGGCGGATCGGGTCAAACGGCAGGTCAAACGATTGCCCCTTGGGCTTTCCCTCGGCATCGACCAGGCCAATGCCCGTGTACACCGCCTGGGTTTGGGGCAGTCGGACAAGCACCTCGGCCAGACGCGCAACGTGACCCGGCATCATCCAGTCATCGTCGTCGAGAAAAATCATGAACTCCCCCTGGGCGGCATCCATGGCACGATTGGCCGCAGCGCTGCGCATCACGGGCAGTTCGGTCGGCACCAGGCGCAGTGGAAATTTGCCACAGTGATCACCCAGCGGGCGATGGCCGGGCCGCACGGCGAGTACCACAACCTCTATGTGGGGGTAGGTCTGCAGCGCGACCGAGTCGAGCGCCTGTGTCAAATACGCACGGTCCACGCTGCGGATCAGTATGGATACCAGGGGCAACATGGGCGGCATTTCAGACGGAGCCAGCTCCACGAAACTGGCAGTAGGGGAGTTGAGATCGGATTCCAAAGGGACTACGGGAAAAATGTGAACAATGGCGCCCTGGGTTGCATGGCGTTACAGCTGCCAATGATAACGAATGCACCTCGACGCGCTACTCCCTGATAATTGCTATATATTTTATAGCGTAATATTTAGTATGGACGGGGGCTGTAGCCACATTTAATGTTGATGAATCCGTGGTGACACCTATTGGACAAATTTTGACGAAAGGGACTCTCCCTGTGGCAAATAGTGAATCGCCGGCACCAGGGTTCTGGCTTGGCAAACGTGTGCTGGTGACAGGGCATACGGGTTTCAAAGGCAGCTGGCTGTGTTACTGGTTGCATTTGCTGGGCGCCCGGGTGACAGGTTATGCATTGGCGCCTGCAACCAGCCCGCATTTGTTTGGCCTTCTGGCGCTGTCAGAACTGGTGGACTCGCGCTACGGCGAGATTGGCGACACCAACACCTTGCAACAGCTGACGACCGACGTTCGGCCCGACGTGGTATTTCACCTGGCCGCCCAAGCGCAGGTTGTCCCGTCCTATGCGCAGCCGGAGGCCACTTTCACGACCAATCTCATGGGTACGGTCGCCGTGTTGGATGCTGTCCGGCGTTGCGCGTCGGTGCGTGTATGCCAGGTGGTAACCAGTGACAAGTGTTACGCCCAGCCAGGGCCGGGTCGCCCTTTTGTCGAAGGTGATGCGTTGGGCGGCAGCGATCCATACAGTGCCAGCAAGGCCGCGGCTGAAATTGCCGTCGCAGCCTACCGGCAATCTTTTTTTTCCGACACTGGTGCTTGCAGCGTCGCCACTGTGCGTGCCGGAAACGCGTTGGGCGGGGGGGACTGGTCGGGGCAAAGGCTTTTACCCAATAGTGTGAGGGCATTGTTCGCTGGCAGGCCCATTCGGCTGACCCAGCCCGAAGCTGTGCGTCCGTGGCAGTATGTGCTGGAGCCACTTTCGGGGTATTTGAGTCTGGCCCAGTACCAGTACGGCAACCCACAGGCCTATGCCGAGGCCTGGAATTTTGGTCCCAACAGTGAATCAGCGGTGTCGGTGCGCGCACTGGCACAACGTACCATTCGCGAATGGGGAAGCGGTGAACTGGAGATGGCAATTCCCGATGTACAACACCGGGAAGAACCTGAACTGAGAATCTCCATTGACAAGGCGCGCCAGCGACTGGAATGGCGGCCTGCGTTTGATCTCACCCGGACGGTGCAGGCCACGGTGCGCAGTTACCGCGCGCTTTACGCTGCCATGGAGCAGCCCGACCCCCGGCGCCAGGTGCGTGCGCTGTGCGCGGATGACATTGCCACGTACACGCAGACCGCGCGCGAACGAGGCATATCCTGGGCATGCGGCAACACGCCGAAGGTTATAGGCGCGGCAGGTTAAAAAGCTGCCGCACCAGGGGATACCAACTGGCGAAGCGCTGTGGATGGGCCATCAGCCCAAAGCCTACAGCCCGCCTGACCGCAGTGCGTCCCAACGGCAAGCGCGACAGCTGGTTGAAGCGGCGCATAAGCGCGAGCGACATGACACATTGCTCCCAGCGCTGGTGCGGCATGTGGCGCAAGTATTCCGCCTTGGCGCTGGCATAAAAGCGGGGTGCGATGATATCCCGCACGTAGTAGCGCACCAGATGGGGGTCGTCCGGGTAGTCGGCAAGCAGCTTCTCGGCAAATATTTCCCTGCTGGTCCACATACGCTCCGAGAACGAGCTGCTGGTGGCGTGGCGGCGGTAGCGGATCAGTGACTCCGGCAGGAACACGTTCAACCAGCCGGCCCTGAACAGGCGCAAGAACAGGTCGTCGTCTTCGTAGCCCGAGAGCCGTTCGTCAAATCCCCCGATAGCGTCGAACGCCTCACGGCGCACCACCGCAGCCGAAGGGAAGATGAACATGTCAGATGACAGCATGTTCATCAGATTGGTCTTGGGGTGCTCAACTTGCGGATTGAAGCTGCGCAGGTTGCGTTGGGATACCTGGCGACCCATGGAGTCGATTTCGTCAAGGTCGCTGTATGTCCAGCCCACCCAGGCGTCGGCTTCCATGGGCGCGACCAGCTTTTCCAGATGGGTTGGGAACCAGATGTCGTCGTGGTCCAGAAATGCCAGGTACTTGCCTTTGGCCTGCGCTGCAGCCAGGTTGCGTGCGGCAGACTGGCGTTTGTTTTTCTGGGTCAGAACGATCTTGGGAAAGGGCGTATCCACGCTTTCCAGGTATTCAAGGGATCCATCGGTGGAGCCGTCGTCAACCAGGAACAGTTCCATGGGCTGCAAGGTCTGTGACACCACGCTGCCGATGGAGTCCTTCAGGTATTGCAGGCCGTTGTAAACCGGCAAGATGGCAGAAACTGTAACCTGGCTCACGTTGTCCTCCTCTGTACCAGGCCACAGCAGCCTGCGATCCCGATAAAGGCGAAATCGGGGTTGTGCATGGTCCATTCGCATACACCCCGGTACACGCCGTAGACCGCGGGTTCCTCGCGGTTTCTTGCATCGTTGAAATCGTGAAACACGGCAATACCGCCTGCAGGCAGCAGGTGTGTCAATGCTGTGCAGGCTTCCCGGGTGGCCTCAAAACTGTGGTCATGGTCGATGAAGGCCATGCCAAATTCTCGACCCTGGGCGGTGAGTGCCGGCAGGTGTTGTGCGGCCGCCCCCGCCAGACTCTCATAGAACGGATCCAGCTGGGCCGCCTGAATCGTTTGCCGACTGGCCTGTTGGAAGTCGGCGGCGATTTCAATCGAGGCTACGCGTGCACGTCGCCCAGAGTGGCGAACGGCTTGTGCCAGGATGCTGGTGGAGAGCCCCCATGCGGAACCCAACTCCAGCACATCCCCGGGTGCAAGGTAAGCAAGTTCGTAAAGGGTCAACGCGTCCGCCTTGCGCAAGAAGCCCTGCACGCTACCGCGGATCAAGGCGCCGTCCTCCGGGAGATTTGCTATGGCCTCGTGGTGTGCATCGATCCAGTACGTTGGGCGTCGGTAAAACGGCGCGTAGACGGGGTACTCTGTACCCAGATCATGTATGCCGGGCAGTGGTCTCGGGGGCAATGAAGTCAGTGGGGTGTTGGGGGGCACAAGGTTCCATCCTGCTTGGCGGATCATGGGTTGCCGCTCCTGCAAGCGGTCGTGGGCTTACTGTAGCAGTGCTGCCGGAGTGCCTTGACCAATGGATCCATTAAACTTGGCTCATTTTTTCGGTGGTATGGCGATGTCAAAGGGTGAGCCCATGGTTACGGCTAGCAGCGGTTTTTCACTCGACAAGACGTTGCCCGGTATTCTTCCGCCGCCACCCGCGCGCCTGTTGTTGCTGTCGGCTTCGCCGCTCCCATTTTTGGCGCAACTGGAGGCTATGGGTTACCAGGTCAGCGGCTTTTCCCTTGACAACGCGCTCGGGTTTGCACAATGGCCGACGCCCACACGGGAGGCCATTTACCAGTTTGACTTGCCACTTGCTGAATCCGATGCCGCAAGTTTTGGCGCCGCCATTGTGGTGGGTTTATCGGTCCAGACCCATCCGCTTGCACTGTGGGATCAGCTTGCCCATTGGCTCACGACCGATGCGCTGGTGGTGTTGGCCGCACCGCAATCGCCGCGACCTGCCCGAATGCTGCATTGGCTTGAACACGTAGCTGCCATGGGCGCACGTTGCGGCTTTTCGGAGCAGGACGAGGCGCTGAGCAGCGCAGATGTTCGTGTGTTTCGCCGGGCTTCAGTTCCTCGCTGGCAGTTGCGCCACGTGCGCCCCCGGGATTTCGAGGGCGTCGCTGCATTGTTCCAGGAGGTCTTTGGCCACGCCTTGAGCCGCGCTCTGTGGGACTGGAAGTATGCCGATGGCCATGGAAACGCGGTAGTGGCAGCACGCAACGGCGTGCTGATCGCGCATTACGGAGGCATGTACCGGGATGTCATGCTGTGTGGCAAAGCGGATTGGGTGTTCCAAATCTGTGACGTGATGGTGCATCCGCAGGAGCGCGGCGTCATGACGCGCCAAGGGCCATTTTTGCTGACAGCGGCCAGCAGTGCCGAAATTTATGGGCCGCTGGGCTTTGGTTTTCCCAACGCGCGCGCCATGCTGGTCGCCGCAAAAATGGGTTTGTACTCCGAGGTGGGGCAGATGGCCGAGGTGCGTTGGCAGCCGGCAAAGCCACGGTTTCGGCTGGGTTCCAGGGTGGCAGTTTTAAAACGTGGTGACGTTGCTGGTCAGGCCCAGGTTGAGTCCTTGTGGGCGGCAATGGCACGGGACCTGCGCAGCGGAGTAGTCGGCGTTAGGAACTGGGCGCATCTGGAGCAGCGCTACTTCAGTCACCCACATAACCAATACGATGTACTGGCCATTACCTCCCGGTTTACCGGAAAGCCCCTGGGTGTGCTGGTGTTGCGGCGCCTGGAAACGTCTTGCGAATTGATGGATGTCATTGCACCACTGGCAAACCTGCCACTTCTGTTGGACCAGGCGCGCCGTTTAACGGCTTTGTGGGGTTTGCCTTACCTTTATTGCTGGATTACCAAGAACTACATGCCCCTGTTTTTGTCCTGTGCGGGCAAGGAGGAGGCCATCAACGTGAGCATTCCTACCAGTTGTTGGACAGATGATCCCAGGGCTGAGGTTTTCAAAGACAAATGGTGGTTGATGTCGGGCGACACCGACTTCCGCTGAGCGCCCGGCCTACCCTCAGCCCATGTCGCTCAAACGCAATACCCTGTGGAACCTGGCAGGCACGACCATTCCCATGGTCGCCGCGCTGGCCTTGATCCCCTACACGCTGAACCGTTTGGGCGGCGAGTCCTTTGGTGTGTTGACGCTGATCTGGGGCTTGATCGGTTACTTCAGCGTGTTTGACATGGGCGTGGGTCGGGCCCTGACGGTGCAGCTGAGCCAGTTGGGGGGGCAAGGGCGTACGGCGGACGCCGGCGCTTTGGTGCGTGCGGGCATGCTGATGACCGGTGGCGCGGGGCTGCTGGGGGTCGCGATGGTCTGGTTGCTGGCCCCGGGCCTGGCAAACCAGTGGCTCAAGATAAGCCCTGCCCTGCAGGACGAGGCCAGGCTGGCTTTTTTGGTGGCCGCGGTGGGCGTGTTTCCCACGACCCTGGCCAGTGGTTTGCGGGGCGCGCTGGAGGGTATGGACCGGTTTGCGGCTTCCAACCTGAGTCGTATCCTGTTGGGTGCCCTGATGTTTATCCTGCCCGCATGGTCCATCCATGCCCATGGGCCGCATCTGGAGCTGATCGCCGTGTACCTGGTTGCGGGCCGTTTCCTGATCGTGGCAGGCATGGCCCTGCAGTTGCGCAGGAATTTTTTCGCCGATGGGGTTGGAATGGCCAGGCGCCACCTGCAGGCGCTGTGGAGTTACGGGGTGTGGGTCTCTGTGACGGGCATCGTTGGTCCCTTGATGGTCTATGGTGACCGTTTCTTTGTCAGTGCCACGGTGGGGGCTGAGCAATTGCCGCTGTATGCCATTCCGCAGGATGTTTTGCTGCGTTTATTGTTGATACCGTCGGCGCTGACCGGCGCATTGCTCCCGCTGTTGGCGGCCATGGGGGCGGTCGAGGCCGCGCGGGCCTACCGCAAGACTTATCGCCGGGTTGGTGTGGTCATGCTGGCGGTCAGCCTGCTGGCTGCTGCCCTGGCCTACCCGGTGCTGGCACTGTGGATATCGGCTGACTTTGCCCGTGCTGCGTTGCCGGTGGCCCTGGTCCTGTGTGTGGGCGTGTGGATGAATTCATTGGCTACCGTGCCCTACACCCTGCTGCACGCCAAGGGCAACCCGCGTTTGACCGCCATTTTTCACGTGGCAGAGTTGCTGCTGTATCTGCTGGCCCTGTGGGTTTTGACAGCCCAGTTTGGCCTGCTGGGGGCGGCGCTGGCATGGGTTGCACGTGTGGCACTGGACTGGCTACTTCTGCACCTTGCCGCACGGAGGCTATATGGCGTTTGACGCAGACTGGCCCGCAGTAGATCTGGAAGCCGTCCAGGCCTGCCCCTACTGCGGCGGCACGGACCGCAGCCTGGCCTACGAGGGCGTTCAGGACTGGGCCTTTGGCTGTGCGCCCGGGCGCTGGAGCTACTGGAACTGCGGCAATTGCCAGGCACTGTACCTGCACCCGCGGCCTACATCCGCCTCCATTGGCAATGCCTACGCCCGTTACTACACCCATGGCGGTGATCAAGCCGTTAGCCGCCTGGCGGCGTTCAAGCAACGCCTGCGCAACGCGCATTGGTCCAACCGTTTTCAGACCTCCATCACCCCACGCCTGGGTTTGCCGCGCTGGGCCACCGACTGGTTAAAACCCTGGATTGCCGAACCCTTTGGCTTGCGCCAATGGGCGCAACTGCCCAAGGGCCTGCTGTTGGATGTGGGTTGCGGCAATGGTGACAAGCTGAAGCTGGCGGGTCAAATGGGTTGGCAGGCGCGGGGCATTGAGCTGGACGCGTCCGCGGTGCAAGCTGCGCAGGCCCAGGGCTTGCAGATAGAGCAGGGCGGGTACGAGTTATTGGCCCGCTACCAGGGGCAGGCGGATTGTGTCGTGTGTTCACACGTGCTGGAGCACGTGCACCAACCCCTGGAGATGCTGGGTCTGCTGTTGGCGTCGCTGAAGCCGCAGGGCGTATTGCTGCTCAGTGTACCGAACGCGGCGAGTTTTTTGCGCCACCACTACGGTGAGAGCTGGCGTGGCCTGGAGGCCCCCCGCCATCTGGCGATTCCCGATGGCAACTGGCTGGCCGACTATTTGCGTGCCCAGGGTTTTGATTGCACACAAGTGCCGTCGTATCCGTTGGAGACAGCAATGGAATCCGAACGGATACGCCGCCGGGGCGCAGACCTGCTCGCGTCTGACCAGCAGGCAGCCAAAAGATTGCTGCGCAGCCTGCCGGAGCCGGTGATGGCGCAGCAGGATGTGACGCAGCTTGTGTGTGTGAGGGCGCTGGCGTGATGTTGGCGCGCCTGGAAATGTCCCATGCCAACTCACTGGACGCTTTGCGTTTGGTTGCCGCTGCCATGGTTCTCTACAGCCATCAGTTTGCGCTGCTGGGATTGCCTGAGCCCCTGTTCACACCCTGGAACTCCTTTGGTGATGCGGGCGTGGCGATATTCTTCTTTTTGAGCGGGTGCCTGGTGTGGACCAGTTGGGCCCGTGACCCGAACGCCAAACGGTTTTTCCAGCGCCGATCATTGCGCATTTTTCCCGCGTTGTGGGTGTTGTGCCTGGTGTCGGTTTTTGTTCTGGGCCCCTTGCTGTCCGTACTCCCGATCCGGGCGTATTTTGGGTCGATTGATAGCTGGCGTTACTTGGGTACAGCCTTGTTGGTGTCGTCCAAAACACTGCCAGGATTGTTCCCCGGGAACGCGATCCCTTTTGTGGTGAACGGCTCGTTGTGGACCATGCCGGTTGAGTTCCTCTGTTATGTCACCGTGGCCCTGGTGGGATTGGTGGCGGTGGGGTGGGCTGCCGCGCGGCTTTCTACAGGTACTGTGCTGTGCGTATGGTTGTTGGTCATTGTCATGCTGGCCAGTTATGGGTCACACTGGACCGGGCCCCAATTTATCCCCCATCTGGAAATGGTGGCCTTGTTCTGGTTTGGTGTTTTGTATGGCCACGGAGTGTCGGCGTCCAAAAATCCTGCGGTTTGGGTCATCGGGGGTGTCGCCCTGTTGGCCTATTCCCTGCTGGGGCCACGGTCCATGGAGCGTACGGTGATGTTGGTGTGTGCGGCGTTGCTGGTGCATCTGGCGCGGAACATGGCGGTGGGCGCGCGGTTAACCGAACCCTTGGGCGATTTGTCCTATGGGTTGTATATCTTCGCCTTCCCGGTGCAACAAATCGGGGTGCATTTGGGGCGGGGACTTGGCTGGGGTGTGGGCACTTATTTGTGTATCTCGGCGGTGGTCACCGTGGCCCTGGCGTATCTGTCGTGGCATGGCGTGGAGAAGCAGGCCTTGCGTTTCAAACCCCTATCTCGGGGAGCATGATGGTGCCGCGCGTCGCAATCGTGGTGTTGAACTGGAACGGCTGGCAAGACACCCTGGCCTGTATTGCGAGCCTGCAGGCGCTAGCCTACGCAGACTTTCATATTGTGCTGGTAGATAACGGCTCGACAGACGGGTCAGTGGAGCATTTCCGGCGCGTGCTTCCCAGGGTAGAGCTTTTGCAAACCGGTGCCAATTTGGGCTTCGGTGGTGGCTGCAATGTGGGCATACGGCACGCCCTGGCGGCGGGTGCCGAATATGTCTGGCTGATCAATAGCGATGCAACGGTGGATACCGGCGCGTTATCGGCCTTGGTCCGGGTTGCCGAGCAAAATTCCTCGCTTGGAGCAGTGGGTTCTGTGCTGTTTGATGCCGATGCGGTGACCCAGGTCCAGTTGTGGGGTGGCGGCCATGTGGGTCTCTGGCTGGGGCGGTCCATGCATTGCCTGGGTCCGGGAGCCACCTTGGACTTTGTATCGGGCGCCTCCATGCTGCTGCGCCGGGCTGCACTGGAGCAGGTGGGCCTGTTCGACGACGCCCGGTTTTTTATGTATTGGGAAGATACCGACCTGGGATTTCGCCTGCGCAAGGCGGGGTGGACGCTGGCCGTGGCAGACGATTCAAAAATCTGGCACCAACAATCCGCCAGTTTGGGGTTGGGTAACCCTTTGCTCGACGAGTACGCCACCCGGTCGTGTGTGCGTTTTCTCAGGCGCCATGCGCCCATCCCATTCATCTCCGTTGGTTTGATGCTGGTGCGCATGGTGGTGAAGCGTATCCTGATCGGGCGGCCAGACCGTCTGCGGGCGGTGATTCGGGGATACCGCTCCGCATGAACACTGCCGCACCAGTCTCGGTTGTGGTGCCCTGTTACCGGTGCGCGGCGACCATAGCGCGGGCGGTGTCGTCGGTGGCTGCGCAGACGCAGCGTCCCACGGAAGTCATACTGGTTGATGACGCGAGTGGCGACGCAACCCTGCAGCAGCTCCACGCCCTGCAGGCGCAATACGGGCCGTGGGTCCGGGTCGTCGCCTTGGGCACCAATGTCGGCGCAGCGTCCGCGCGCAACAAGGGCTGGGCTCTGGCAACCCAGCCGTACATCGCCTTTCTGGACGCCGACGACGCCTGGCATCCACAAAAGATAGCAATCCAGTACGGCTATATGCAGCAGCATCCCGAAGTGACCCTTAGCGGACACCTGTGCCGGCAGTTACAGGGAGACACACAGGGTATGACCGATTGGCCGATCACCTGGACACCAGGCGCTGTGCAGAGCGTGACCTGGTCCCAACTGTTGCTACGCCACCAGTTTGTCACACCATCGGTGATGCTCAAGCGCGAGATAACGCCCCGCTTTTTCGAGGGCGCGCGCCATATGGAGGACCACAGACTCTGGCTGGAAATTGTGGGCACACCTTTGCCCACCGTTAGACTACAGGCGGAGTTGGCGGCGGTTTACAAGCCCGTGTACGGCGCATCCGGCCTGAGTGCCGATATGTGGCGCATGGAAAGGGCAGAGCTCGCCAACTACCGCTATTTCCATGGCCGCGGCAAGCTGTCCATGGTCCAACTATTCCTTTTGCAGGGGTTCTCTCTGGTGAAGTTTGTGCGCCGTCTGTTGATTGTCCGCTGGCTGCGCCGCACCTGAAACACATGTCTGTAACCCAAGTCCCTATCCCGTCGATTGCCGTTTGCCTAGCTGCGTTTAATGGTCTGCGTTATGTGCAGCCCCAGGTGGATTCCATTTTTGAGCAGACCGATGTTGATGTCACGCTGTATGTCAGCGTGGACCGCTCGACGGATGGAACCGAGGAATGGTTTCGCAGTTTGCAGTCCAGAAATGCGCGTGTCGTGTTATTGCCTTGCGGAGAGTCCTTCGGTGGAGCAGCGCGTAATTTCTTTCGCCTATTGCGCGAGGTGGATTTTTCACAGTTTGAATATGTAGCCTTTGCCGACCAGGATGACGTATGGTTGCCCGGTAAGTTAAAACGGGCCGCAGGGCGTTTGTCCAACTTGGGGGTTGATGGGTATTCGAGTGATATTGTGGCGTTCTGGGAATCCGGACGTTCCCGGTATATCAAGAAGTCCTATCCCCAGCGGCGTTGGGATTATCTTTTTGAATCCGCGGGGCCTGGTTGCACCTTCGTATTCACGCGTCAACTGGCAACGGACATGCAGAAATTTTTACGACAGAAATTGCAGGAAACCCAGGATGTTGGTTTGCACGACTGGTTTACCTATGCCTTTGCACGCTCCCGCGGGTATGCGTGGGTTATTGATGACTATGCCAGTTTGATGTACCGCCAGCACGGACAGAATCAGGTCGGCGTCAACGCCGGGTTTGCCGCGGTGTTGTGGCGTGCAAAACAGGTATTGAATGGTTGGGGCTTAAACCAGGCCCGGCTGATTGCCAACCTGGTCGGTGTGAACACCCAGGATTTTGTGCGGCGCTGGAGCAGCGGCGGTCGCTGGAGTATGTTGAAGCTGGCCTTGCAGTCCACACACTGCAGGCGCAAGCCCGTTGACCGGATCTGGTTCGCCATGTCCTGTTTGGCCCTGGCTGTGATTGGCTGGAAATAACCATGGCTGGAATCGTTGCGGTTACGGGTGCCAACGGATTTGTCGGGCGTGCCCTGTGTGTGGAAGCGGTGCGGCGCGGTATGGTGGTGCGCGGCATTACACGGTCCCCCTGCATCTTGCCGCCAGGCGTGGAAAATGTAGCGGTGGGAAATGTTGACGGCGCCACCGAGTGGGGCGAGGCATTGGATGGTTGTGATGTGGTCATCCATTTGGCAGCGCGTGTACACATCATGAATGACAAGTCCAAAGACCCGCTGGCCGAGTTCCGGCGGGTCAACACCCTGGGCAGTATCCGGCTTGCGCAGAGTGCAATGAATGCAGGTGTGCGCCGCCTGGTCAATGTGAGCTCTATTGGCGTCAACGGTCCCAGTACCGAGGGAGAGCTCAAGTTCACAGACCAGGATACACCGGATCCCCACAACCCCTATTCCGTGTCCAAGTGGGAGGCTGAACAGGCCTTGCATGCCATTCAGCTGAGCGGGCAACTTGAGGTCGTTACAGTGCGGCCGCCCCTGATTTATGGGCCAGGTGTGGGCGGCAATTTTTTGCGGTTGCTGGGCGCCGTTTACCGCGGTATTCCCCTGCCGCTGGGGTTGACCCGCAACTTCCGCGACTTATTGTTCGTGGGGAATCTGGCGGACTTCCTGATCGTTTGTGCCTTTCACCCCGCGGCCAATGGGCATACCTATCTGGTGAGTGACGGTACGCCCGTTTCCACCCACGCGTTGTTGCGGGGATTGGCACGTGCCTTGGGTGTTCAGTCGCGGTTATTTCCGGTGCCTCCGTTTTTGCTGCAGGCGTTGGGCAACGTAACGGGGTATACGGCCGAATTTGAACGTTTGCTCAGTTCATTGCGGGTTGACAGTACCAAGGTCTGCAGGGAACTCGATTGGTTTCCACCTTTCACCTTGCGGCAGGGTTTGCAGGCCACCGCAGACTGGTATCGCCTTGAGCGCAATAAATAGCGGGTTATGTAGTGTATGAAACGACTATTTGATTTATTACTGGCGGCCTGTGCAAGCCTGATTTTGATGGTCCCATGCGCTCTGGTTGCGCTGATGGTGAAACTGACTTCGCCAGGCCCTGTTTTATATTGGTCTGACCGGGTGGGGCGCGATAACCGAATCTTTCAAATGCCCAAATTCCGCAGTATGCGGGTAGGCACACCGGCGGTTGCCACCCATTTGTTGGCCAATCCTGGAAGCCATTTGACACCCATAGGGAGTTTTTTGCGGAAAAGCAGCCTGGACGAATTGCCACAGCTGTGGAGCATTATCGTAGGGCATATGAGTTTCGTAGGGCCACGCCCTGCGTTATACAACCAGGACGATTTGATTACACTGCGCACCCAGTATGGTGTGCATACCCTTCTGCCGGGATTGACGGGCTGGGCACAAATCAACGGACGTGATGAAATACCCATACCGGAAAAAGTCGCACTGGACACGGAATATAAGCAGCGCCAATCCTTGGCATTTGATACCAAAATATTATTTCTGACCGCCATGCGGGTTATCATGCGCAGCGATGTAAGCCATTAATATTTCAAACCGGAGCTTTTATATGGGTAATTTGCTGGATATTCAGATGCAGATTGAAAAACTGCAGAAACAGGCTTCTGAAATCAAGGACCGGGAGTTTGACAAAACCGTGCAGGATATTCGGGACAAGATGAAGGCATTTGGCATCACGGTCAAGGATTTGCAGGGGCCGGCACCTTCCGGTCGCAAGGGCCGTGGCAAGGCAGCAGGTGTCGGCAAGTCCAAAGCCGCCAGCCTCAAGAACAAGACCGCCGGCGCCGTGGTGGCAGCCAAATACCGTGGGCCCAATGGAGAAAGCTGGAGTGGCCGTGGCCTGACGCCGCGCTGGTTGTCCGCGTTGCTGGCGCAAGGCAAAACCAAACAAGATTTCGCCATCTGATCCCAAGGCATCGGAGTTCAATGCAGAGTCTGGTTCTTGGGTGGTCGCGGTCGGCTAAACGTCTGGTTGTGGTGGGGCTGGACATTGTGTTGGCCATGGTGGCGACCTGGCTTGCGTTCTCCCTGCGCCTGGAAACCCTGCATTGGCCGGTGGATGCGCAGTGGTGGGTGTATGGCCTGACGCCGTTGTTGTTTGTCCCTGTCTTCATCCGGTTCGGTCTGTACCGCGCCATTTTTCGCTATACCGGGCAGGCCGCCCTGTTGGCCACGGCAATGGCCACGGGGCTTTATGCAAGCGTGTTGTTTGGCATTTTGCTGTGGATGCAATGGCCTGGGGTGCCGCGCAGCCTGGGCATATTGCAGCCACTGATTTTTCTGTTGTTGGTGGGGGCCAGTCGGGCCTTTGCCCGTTTCTGGCTGGCGGGCCTGAGTCCGTTGGCAGGCGACTCCGAAAGCCGGTTTCTGATCTACGGCGCGGGCACCGCCGGGGCGCAAACTGCGTCGGCCATGGAAATTGCGGCGCAGTCCGTACTGGTTGGGTTTGTGGACGATGACCCGGCCAAAGTAGGGCGCAGTATCAACGGCGTGCCGGTGTTTGCGGCCTCCAGCGTCGCGAGCCTGGTGCGTGAGCAAGGTGTTACCGATTTGTTGCTGGCCATGCCCAGTGCCGCACGGTCCCGCCGCAAGGACATTATCGAGAGCCTGCACGCCGTCCCCGTCCATGTTCGCACCCTGCCGGATTGGGCCGATCTGGCAAGCGGGCGGGTGACCGTGCAAGACTTCAAAGAGCTGGACATAGAAGACTTGCTGGGCCGCGACCCGGTTCCCCCCAACACGGACTTGCTGGCACGCAACCTGACCGGCAAGGTGGTCCTGGTCACAGGTGCCGGTGGCAGCATCGGCAGTGAGCTGTGTCGCCAAATTGTGGGACAGCGCCCGCGCCAGCTGGTGCTGCTGGACCACAGCGAATTCAACCTGTACAGCATCCACCAGGAACTGGTCGTGTTGGTTGCAGCGTCCGGGCTGGTGGTGGATGTGGTGCCGCTACTGGCCAGCGTGGCCCACCCCGCGCGGTTGCAGGACCTGTGTCGGGTGTACAGGCCCCACACTGTTTACCACGCGGCCGCCTACAAACACGTACCCATCGTGGAATCCAACCCGGCGGTTGGTATTGAGAACAATGTGTTTGGCACGCTGAACATGGCGCGCGCTGCGCAGGACAGCGGTGTATCCAGTTTTGTACTGGTATCGACCGACAAGGCGGTGCGCCCAACCAACATCATGGGCGCCAGCAAACGCATGGCCGAGCTGGTTTTGCAGGCCCTGGCCGCCCAGTCACCACCACACGGCGTCAGCGGGACCTGTTTCAGCATGGTCCGGTTTGGCAATGTACTGGGGTCCAGTGGCAGCGTGGTGCCATTGTTTCGGCGTCAACTGGCAGAAGGCGGCCCGTTGACGGTTACCCATGCCGATGTGACGCGCTACTTCATGACCATCCCCGAGGCGGCACAACTGGTGCTGCAAGCGGGCGCCATGGCGCGCGGCGGCGAGGTGTTTGTGCTGGACATGGGTGAGCCCGTCAAAATTGTCGACCTGGCCCGGCGCATGGTGGAGTTGTCCGGCATGACCGTGCGCGACGAGGCCAGGCCGGACGGCGACATCAGCATCGCCATCACCGGCTTGCGCCCCGGCGAAAAGCTGTACGAAGAACTGCTGATTGGCGACAACCCCACGGCCACGGTTCACCCGCGCATCATGATGGCCCACGAACATGGCCTGGAGTGGTCCGCACTTGACCAGCATTTGCAGGCCTTGCACCAGGGCGTTGCTTTGGACGACATTGCGCAGATCAAGGCCGTGTTGCGCACCTGTGTGCACGGCTACGTCGGTGAACCCGATTCTTCTGAATCCTGACCGGCAACAACGGCTGATTTCATCGCCAGCGCAATTTGGTACAGCGCATTGCGGGGCTCACCCGTGATGTCCGCAGCCAGTTTGACCGCCGTCTTCAGCGGGAGATGCTCCATCAGCATTTTCAGGATTCGGGTGTCCTGCGCCGGCGCAGTCGCAGGCGGCACCGGGTGCAGTACCAACGCAAATTCTCCCCGCAGGCGGTTGGTGTCTGCTGCCAGCCAGGCCGGCAGATCCTGGGCGCTGACGGTAGCCACTTCCTCAAACTGTTTGGTCAGCTCGCGGCCAATGGTCACGGGGCGTGACCCCAGGCTTGCCAAGGCTGCTGCCAAGGCTTCTATCCGGTGTGGCGCCTCCAGCAGCACGATGGCACGCTCTTCTACGGACAATGCCAGCACCTCCCGATCCCGCTCACCCGCCTTGGTGGCAAGAAACCCCACAAACACAAAACCACCGGGCTGGTCTTCCACCAGCCCTGCTACCGACAACAGGGTCGTCACGCTGCTGGGCCCGGGCAGTGGAATGGCTCGCAACTGGTGTTGCCGCACCGCCGCCACCAGTCGTGCGCCGGGGTCGCTGATGCCAGGTGTGCCCGCATCACTGACATAAGCCACGCGCTGGCCTTGGCGCAGGTGGTCCATCACGGTGTGGGCGGCCTGTGCCTCGTTGTGCTGGTGCACAGCAATCAGTTGCCCGGATGTCTTGTCGATGCCGTAGGCACGCAGCAACGATTGCGTGTGGCGCGTGTCCTCGCAGGCGATGGCATCCACCAGCCCCAGCACATGGAGCGCGCGCAGGCTGATGTCGGCCAGGTTGCCAATCGGCGTGGCGACCACGTACAGCGTTCCCTGCGGATAATGCTGCACAGAAGCGGCCTCGGCAGAGGCTGCAAGGGCAGAAGTAAATAGAGCGCTCACATGGGAATCCTTTCATCCAAACCAAAGGGCGTCGACGCCACTGTAGCCACAACCAAACAGGTCGGCGACGGTGCGGAAGACCTGGCCCTGCGTTACCTGCAAAAGCAGGGTCTGCGTCTGCTGGTGCGCAATTATCGGACGCCGGGGCGTGGCGGCGGTGAGATTGACCTCATCATGCACGCGCCCGATGGCACCACCGTCTTTGTGGAGGTGCGCAAACGCAGCTCGTTGCGCCATGGCGGTGCAGCGGCCAGTGTGGGCGGCGTCAAGCAGCGGCGCATTGTGTTTGCTGCCCGCCACTACCTGATGCGCCTGCGCGAGCTGCCGCCCTGTCGTTTTGACGTGGTGGTGGTCGAGCCGGATGGTGTGCAGTGGTTGCAGGCCGCCTTTGACGCTGCTTGAGCGCGACTCGCAGTGTGGGGGCGGTTTCAGCGCCGGGCCGCCCCAAGCTGAAACGCGCCCCCTCGGGGGGCAGCGACCCGCGTAGCGGCGGAGCGTGGGGGCTCACATCCACAGCGCGGTATCATCGCATCCCATGCTGGAACAACGAATACAACAACACTTTATCGACAGTGCCGACCTGAAATACCAGTCGGCACTTAGCCTGAGCAAACCCATTGCGGCGGCCGTGCAGGCCATGTTGACCTGTGTAACCAGTGGTGGCAAGGTACTGGCCTGCGGCAATGGCGGTTCTGCCGCTGACGCGCAACATTTTGCAGCGGAATTTGTGGGCCGGTTCGAGCGCGAGCGGCCTGAGCTGGGTGCGATTGCGTTGACCACCGACAGCTCCATCATCACAGCCATTGCCAACGACTACGACTTCAACGTCATTTTTTCCCGTCAGGTACGCGCACTGGGCTCACCGGGCGATGTGTTGCTGGCCATCTCTACCAGTGGCAATTCGGCCAATGTGCTGGCCGCCATAGAAGCGGCGCATGCGCGTGAGATGGTGGTGGTGGGGTTGACCGGGCGCGGTGGTGGCAAGATGGCCAATGTGCTGCGCGATACAGACGTCCACATCTGTGTGCCGCACGATCGGACTGCACGCATCCAGGAAGTGCATATTTTGTCTTTGCATTGCATTTGTGATGCCGTTGATGCCCAACTGTTGGGCGAACAGGAACCTGCCAAATGAACTTATCTATACGACGTGCCGGCACCATGCTGGTTTTGCTGGGCGGCACTCTCGGTGCTTTGACCGCCTGTTTCCCCCTGGTCATGGGTGGCGCCGTGGTGACCGGCATGGTCGCAACCGACCGGCGCACGACAGGCAGCGTGGTGGAAGACGAGGGCATTGAGCTGCGCTCCGCCAGCCGCATCCGCGAGAACCTGGGTGAGCGCGGGCATGTCAATGTCACCAGCTATAACCGCCAGGTTTTACTGACCGGCGAAGTGGCGTCCGCACAGGACAAACAGCTGGTTGAGCAAATTGTGGCAGGTGTGGACAATGTGCGCCATGTTGTCAACGAGCTTGCTGTCATGGGCAACTCCACACTGACGCAGCGCTCATCGGACTCGTTGGTTACCGGCCGGGTCAAGGCCGGGCTGGTGGATGCCAAAGACCTGTTTGTCAATGCCTTCAAGATCACCACCGAACGTGGCACGGTCTACGTGATGGGTCGGGTGACTGCACGCGAAGCTGCGCGCGCCACCGACATCATCAGCGGAACCACCGGTGTGCAGCGTGTAGTCCGTATCCTGGAGACCATCAGCGAAGACGAGCTGACGCGGATGTCATCCACACCGCCCAAAGACGCCCCCAAACAATAACGACAGTGCGATAGCGCTGCGCCGTACGCGCAGCGACCAGCGCAGGGGCGCGAGTTACTTCAGGCGCTTGATCAGGCTGGAGGTGTCCCAGCGCTGGCCACCCATGGACTGTACGTCGGCATAAAACTGGTCCACCAGGGCGGTGACCGGCAGCCGCGCACCATTGCGCTTGGCCTCATCCAGCACCAGCCCCAGGTCCTTGCGCATCCAGTCCACGGCAAAACCGAAGTCAAATTTGTCGGCCACCATGGTTTTGCCACGGTTGTCCAACTGCCAGCTTTGCGCCGCGCCCTTGCCGATCACGTCCAGTACCTGGGTCATGTCCAGGCCGGCGCGCTGGCCAAAGGCCACGGCCTCACTGAGCCCTTGCACCAGGCCTGCAATACAGATCTGGTTCACCATCTTGGCCAGTTGGCCGGCCCCGCTGTCACCCAGCAGCGTGAAGGCACGGGAGAACGCCATGCCCACCGGGCGTGCCCGGTCAAACGCGGCCTGCTCACCACCACACATCACCGTCAGCAGGCCGTTCTGCGCCCCTGCCTGGCCGCCGGAAACCGGGGCGTCGACAAAATGCATGTTTTGTTGGCGGGCGATGGCGTTCAGCTCGCGGGCCACACTGGCCGAAGCCGTCGTGTGGTCCACGAACACAGCGCCGGGCTGCATGCCAGCAAACGCACCATCCGGCCCCAGCGTGACGCTGCGCAGATCGTCGTCATTGCCAACACAACAAAAAACGATGTCGGCGCCGGCAACGGCCAGGGCAGGCGTGGCCGCATGGGTGTTTAAGCCATTCTGGCCGGTAGCCCCCGGATACTCTGCACACCATGCTATTGATTTAGTAGCGGTTCGGTTGTAGACGGTGACCTGGTGCCCTGCAAGGGCCAAATGCCCCGCCATCGGATAACCCATCACACCCAGGCCCAGAAAGGCGACGCGGGTGGTGGGAGTGGCTTCGTAGGTTTTGGGGTTGGTGGATGGCATTGCAGAAATGGAGGTCGGTTGGTTGGCCGGCGGCGACCCGCGCAGCGGCGGAGCGTGGGGGCTGCAAATCCGCGCCGGGCCGCCCCAAGCGGATTTAACCCCCTCGGGGGGCAGCGACCCGCGCAGCGGCGGAGCGTGGGGGCTAGTCCGTTACATGATGGCGAAGTTCTCGGTGCCTGCGGCCAGGTCGGTGGATTTGGCGCGCTGGCTGTTGAGCTTGATCTGCAAGCGCAGGTCGTTGACCGAGTCGGCGTTGCGCAGCGCATCTTCAAACGTGATCCAGTTCTTCTCGTACATGTCGAACAGGGCCTGGTCGAAAGTCTGCATGCCAGCCTGGCGGCTCTTCTTCATGATTTCCTTGATCTCGGTGACATCACCCTTGAAGATCAGGTCGGAGATCAACGGCGAGTTCAGCATGATCTCCACCGCCGCCACACGGCCCTTGCCGTCCTGCTTCGGAATCAGGCGCTGGGAGACCAGGGCCTTCAAGTTCAGCGACAAGTCCATCAACAACTGGGCGCGGCGCTCTTCGGGGAAGAAATTGATGATGCGGTCCAGCGCCTGGTTGGCGCTGTTGGCGTGCAGTGTTGCCAAACACAAGTGACCGGTTTCGGCAAAAGCCACGGCGTGTTCCATGGTTTCGCGGTCGCGGATTTCGCCCATCAAAATCACATCGGGGGCCTGGCGCAGCGTGTTTTTCAACGCGGCCTCCCAGCTGTCGGTGTCCAGTCCCACTTCACGCTGGGTCACCACGCAGTTCTTGTGCTGGTGCACAAACTCCACCGGGTCTTCAATCGTGATGATGTGGCCGTAGGAGTTGTCGTTGCGCCAATCGACCATGGCCGCCAGGGTGGTGGACTTGCCGGAGCCGGTAGCCCCCACCATGATGCACAGGCCCCGTTTGGACTGGGCAATCTCTTTCAGCACCTGTGGCACGCCCAGACCGTCGATGGTTGGCAGAACCATGGGAATGGTCCGCAGGACCATGCCGACCTTGCCCTGCTGGATGAAGGCATTGACACGGAAGCGGCCAATGCCCGGTGGCGAGATGGCGAAATTGCTTTCCTTGGTGCGCTCAAAATCGGCCACCTGTTTGTCGTTCATGATGGAACGTGCCAAAGACAGGGTGTGCACACCGGTCAGGGCCTGCGGCGAAACCTTGGTCACCTTGCCATCGACCTTGATCGCCGGGGGAAAGTCGCCCGTGATGAACAAGTCGCTTCCGTTGCGCCCGACCATCAGTTTGAGCAGGTCGTTGATAAATTTCGTGGCTTGATCGCGTTCCATGGAACACCTACCTTTCTAAATCGATACCGAGGAACACTGGGTTCCCAAATGCCAGGAATGCCGTGGAACCGGCTTTGCCGGGCCACTGGCGTTGCCCGCTGCAAGGGGGAAAGCGTAGCGACATGGAATGCGCGAAGCCGGGGGGTGAGCCATGGTCAGCCTGGGAAGTTCTCAGGAATCTTGGCTTTGCCGCGGGCTTCGGCGGCGCTGATGATATTGCGCTTGACCAGTTCCGTCAGGTTCTGGTCCAGAGTCTGCATGCCCACGCTGTTGCCGGTCTGGATGGAGGAGTACATCTGCGCCACCTTGGCCTCGCGGATCAGGTTGCGGATGGCGCTGGTGCCCAGCATGATTTCGTGGGCAGCGACGCGGCCCTGGCCGTCCTTGGTCTTGCACAGTGTTTGCGAAATGACCGCCTGCAGTGACTCGGACAACATGGCTCGGACCATTTCCTTTTCGTCCGCCGGGAACACGTCAATGATCCGGTCAATTGTCTTGGCGGCACTCGACGTGTGCAGTGTGCCAAACACCAGGTGGCCGGTTTCCGCGGCCGTCATGGCCAGGCGAATGGTTTCCAGATCGCGCATTTCACCGACCAGAATACAGTCAGGATCTTCGCGCAAGGCAGAACGCAGCGCGGCGGCAAAGCTCAAGGTGTGCGGGCCGACTTCGCGCTGGTTGACCAGGCACTTCTTGGATTCGTGCACAAACTCAATCGGGTCTTCTACCGTCAGGATGTGGCCGAACTCGGTCTCGTTCAGGTA
>JAZKDY010000066.1:33300-35407 GCA_040387325.1 Pseudomonadota bacterium
GCCAGCGTGGTGGATTTGCCCGAGCCTGTAGGGCCGGTCACCAGCACCATGCCGCGGGGTTTGAGGGCCAGGTCGCCGAAAATCTTGGGTGCGTTGAGCTGCTCCAGCGACAAGATCTTGCTGGGGATGGTCCGGAATACCGCACCGGCGCCGCGGTTGTGGTTGAAGGCATTGACGCGGAAACGCGCCAAGCCGTCGATCTCGAACGAGAAGTCAATTTCGAGAAACTCTTCGTAGTGTTTGCGTTGGCCGTCGTTCATGATGTCGTACACCATGCCGTGGACCTGTTTGTGGTCCAGCGCCTCCACATTGATGCGGCGCACATCGCCGTGGACCCGGATCATCGGGGGCAGGCCGGCCGACAGGTGCAAGTCGGAAGCCTTGTTTTTGACGCTGAAGGCCAGTAGTTGGGTAATGTCCACGGTGTCCTCTTCGGGTAGGGGCTGGGTTTGTTACGCTAGACTGATTATGACCATGATTGTCGAGAATCTCCACCACGTTCAAACCCGAATAACACAGGCGTGTGCGCAGGCGGGGCGGGCCAGGGATGCGGTGCGCCTGCTGGCGGTTTCCAAGACCTTCGATGTCGACGCGGTGCGCCAGGCCCACGCGGCGGGGCAAACCGCGTTTGGTGAGAACTACATCCAGGAGGCAGTGGACAAGATCCAGGCCCTGCGCCATTTGCCACTGGAGTGGCATTGCATAGGCCCCATCCAGAGCAACAAGACGCGGCTGGTGGCGGAACATTTTGATTGGGTGCACACAATAGACCGCCTGAAAATTGCCCAGCGCCTGAGCGAGCAGCGGCCCGTACATCTGGCGCCTCTGCAGGTGTGCATCCAGGTCAATGTGGATGGGGGTGCCAGCAAATCGGGCGTGACCGCATCCGAGGCATTGGCCCTGGCGCAGGCGGTGGCTGCGCTGCCCCGTTTGCGGCTGCGGGGTTTGATGTGTATACCTGAGCCCGCTCCTGATTTCATAGCGGCATGTGAAGTGTTCGCGGGGGCTAGAGCCCTACTTGATGAAATAAAACTGGCCGGAGTGCCGCTCGATACCCTGTCCATGGGCATGAGCGCCGACCTGGAGGCCGCCGTCGCCAGCGGCTCTACCATGGTGCGGGTTGGCAGTGCGATCTTTGGCCAGCGCGGCCTTACTTCTTAGGCACGGGAAAGGGCTTGACGGTGCCGCAGTCGCTGCCCAGCCAGCGTCCATTGGTCTGCATATCCATCTTTTCGGGCTTTCCACGGGCCATGGAGGTGGTGGTCATCTTCATGCTGTAGGCATCGGCGCTGGTGAATGTGACCTGGCCTTCACCGCTGCTGGGGGGCTTGGTGCAGACGAAGGAGAACTTCATGCTGTTGCCGCTGCGGGGGCTGTTGGTGTGGGTGCAATCACTCTTGTGCTGGTCTGCCTGGCGGCTGGTGACCTCATTGCGGTCTATCATTTCCTGGGTCATGCACATCTTGATGCTCAAGCCTGTGCCGCCTCCGGCGCCCATTTGAACGCCTTGTTTGGCCATCATGTCCTGCATCATCTTGCGTTGATCATGCGGCATGCTTTCCATTTCCTTTTGCATCTTGGCCATGGCGTCTGCCATTTCACCCGAGCCACCCTGCATTTGCGTTGTAATCTCCCAGAGGCCGGGCTTCATGGTTTGGGCATGGGCATAACCCGCACTGAGGCCTAATACGCAGGCTGCAATTCCGATTTGAAACTTCATGACGTCTCCCTTAAAAACTGCATTGTGGCAAAGCTGGTCCTGTTTGTGAATGCTCAGCCTTGAAGTGGCGCGGCCTGCCCTGCAATCACTGTATAGAATTGCCTACGCACCTATGCCTACCACTGAACCACTACACCTTGCCACCGGAGAGACGGTCAGCGCCGGCTTGACCAGCTCGGTCGCCGTGCGCCCGACGGCGCATCTGGCCGTGCTGTTTGCCGATGTGGTGGGCAGCACCAAGCTCTACGACACCCTGGGTGATGCCACCGCCAAGCAGATGATTGACGAGTGCCTGGCGGTGCTGCGGGCTGTGGTGCTGCAGTATGGCGGGCGGGTCATCAAGACCATTGGCGACGAGATCATGTGTGTGTTGCCCAGCGCCGATGC
>JAZKDY010000067.1:0-21495 GCA_040387325.1 Pseudomonadota bacterium
CCCCACTCCCCCCAACCCCCTCGCCCCGCCGGGCGAGGGGGAGCCTTAACAGCCATATGTGGCCGCGTATTCAAAGGTGGCACGTTCAAGGCGCATGAGTCCTGTGGCGACCGGTGTTGGCGAATGAACGGGTACGTCCCACCTTAAAAAACAAGCCCACATATGGCAGTTAAGGCCCCCTCTCTCGCCCGGCGGGGCGAGAGAGGGCGGGGGAGAGAGTGGGGACGTGAGGACAAACCGACTATGAAAAAGCAAGAGACAGGTCACCCCTGCGCCACAGGCCGCGCAGGATCACTAACCCACTCACTCCAACTCCCCGCAAACAAGGCCGTCCGCCCCAACCCCGCAATTTCCATCGCAATGATGTTCGGCACAGCACTCACCCCACTCCCGCAGTGGTGCACCACAGTCGCCGGATCCCGCCCACCCAACAACACCTCAAACTCCGCACGCAATTCAGCCGCCGGCCGAAAGCGCCCGTCGGTGCCGATGTTGAGATTGAAGGGGCGGTTCAGCGCGCCGGGTATGTGGCCGGCCACCGGGTCCAGCGGCTCCACCTCTCCACGAAAGCGCGGCGTGGCGCGTGCGTCGATGATGGTCTGGCCGCCGGGTCCTGTCGATTTGCCAACCTGTTTTGCTACAGTATCGATAGCGGTAAGTACAGTCTTCTCGGGGGCTAGAGCATAGTTTGATGCAGAGCGTTGTCCTTGGGGGCCGCTCGCGACCGCTCCACCGGCCGCCTGCCAGGCCTGCAAACCACCGTCCAGCACCGCCACGTTTTCATGGCCGGCCCACTTGAGCATCCACCACAGGCGGCCACAGTAGTTGGCGCCCTGGCGGTCGTAAACGATGGCCTGTTGTGTGTTGTCAAAACCCACCGAACCCAGCCAGGCGGCAAAGGTTTCGCGCGCGGGCAGCGGGTGGCGACCGCCCGATGCGCTGCTGCCGGGTGCGGGTTTTCCGGTGACCGGGTCCTTGGCGGCGCTCAGGTGTTGGTCCAGGTGGGCGTAGACCGCGCCGGCGATGTGGGCCTCGGTGTACATCGCCTCACCTGCCTGTGGGTCGGTCAGCAAAAAGCTGCAGTCAAACACGGTGTGGGCCTGGCCGCTGGTTTGCAAGGCCAGCAACTGGTCTACGGAGATCAGGGTCGTGTACATGGTGAGGGTCCTCCTTTTAATGGTCTTCGGCAGGGGTGTCGGGCAGGGCACGGGCGCGCAGGGCCGTCGCCAACACGCCACTGGCAACGATGACCGCGATACCCGCCCAGCCGATGGGCGCAATGTATTCGCCAAACAGCGCCAGGCTGTAGATGGAGGCAAACACGATGCCGGTGTACTGCATGCTCGCCACCACCAGCGTGGCGCCGTGGCTGTAAGCGCGGGTCATGCACCACTGGCCCAGCGAGGCCAGTACGCCAATCGGTATCACCCAGGCCGCAGCCGTCCAGCTGACCTGCGACCAGGGCGTGAACCCGGTGAACAGGGCGCCCACGGCACCCACCACGGCCGTGCCAACGGAGAAATAAAACACGGTGCGCACTTCAGGCTCACCGACTTTGCCCAGGGCGGTAACCTGCAAATAGGCCAGTGCTGCGCCCATGCCGGACAACAGGCCGATCACACCGGCAAACAGCTGGTTCTGGTCAATGGTGGGCCGCAGTGTCATCACCACACCGGCAAAACCCAGCAGTACCGTGCCCATGAGCGGGCCCTGGCGCTGCGGCTGGCCATAGAGCAGTGCGCCACCCACGATAAAAGCCGCCACCCAGACGCCACTCATATAGTTGAGCGTCATGGCGGTGGCCAGCGGCAGGTGGGCAATGGCGTAGAACCACGCGCTGAGCGACAACACACCGACCGTGCTGCGCCACAGGTGCATCATGGGTACGGGCGTGCGCAATGGCGTGCGGCGTGTGCGCAGCACCACGGCCATGAAGATGACACTGACGACGCCCCGGTAAAAAACCAGCTCCGCCGTGCCAAAACTGCTGGATGCGAACTTGATTCCGACTGCCATCGTGGCAAACAGAAACGCCCCCAGAACCATCCACAAGGCTTGCATCTAGGCCCCCACGCTCCGCCGCTGCGCGGGTCGCTGCCCCCCGAGGGGGCTAAATCCGCTTGGGGCGGCCCGGCGCGGATTTGAGTCCCCCACCGGTTACACCTTGCCCATTTGGCGGCGGTACCAGTTGTGGAAGTGGGGCATGCCGTCTTCCATCGGGCTTTGGTACGGCCCGGCCTCATCGTCACCCCGGGCATACAGCGCCGCGCGTCCGGCGTCCATGCGTTCACCGATCTCGTCGTCTTCCAGGCAGGTTTCGTCGTAGGCGGCCTGCTGGGCTTCGACAAACTCTCGCTCGAAGGCGGCGATTTCTTCGGGGTAATAAAACTCGACCATGTTCATGGTCTTGTTCGGCCCCATGGGGTGCAGCGTGGACACGGTCAGCACATGGGGGTACCACTCCACCATGATGTGGGGGTAATACGTGAGCCAGATCGCGCCCTGTTTCGGCGGCACGCCATTGCGGTAGTCCATCAACGCCTTGTGCCAGCGTTCATAAACGGGGGAGCCTGCGCTGGTATCGGCACGGGCCAGTTGGGCGGCAACGCCTACCGTCTGCACCGAAAAGTTGTCGGCAAACTGCCAGCTCAGGTCGTCACAGGTCACAAACTTGCCCAGACCGGGGTGGAAGGGGCCTACGTGGTAGTCCTCCAGGTAGACCTCGATAAAGGTCTTCCAGTTGTAGTTGCACTCGTGCATCACCACCTTGTCCAGCACAAAACCGTCAAAGTCCAGTGCCGCGCGGGGGCCCATGCCGGCCAGGTCGGACGCTACATTGCGGCCGTTGTGCTCAAACAAAAGGCCGTTCCATTCCTGCAACGGGTAGTTTTTGAGGTTCAGGCAGGGGTCCTGGTCAAAATGCGGCGCGCCAATCAGTGTGCCGGCCGGGACTGGCGCGCCACCGGTGTTGGCGCCGCTATAGGTCCAGCGGTGCAGCGGGCAGACGATATTGCCACCCGCACTGGCGACCTGGCGGCCGTTGTCGGTGGCGGGGTGGATCAGCGAGTCACGGCCCTTGAGCATCAGTGCCTGGCGGTGGCGGCAGACGTTGGAAATCAGTTCCACGCCGCTGGCCTTGCGGACCAGCGCACGCCCCTCCTGCTCTTGTGGCAGGGCGTAGTAGTCGCCCACGTTGGGCACACTCAAGGCATGCCCCACATAGCGGGGCCCGTTCTGGAAGATAGTCTGCATCTCGCGCTGGTACAGCGCGGGGTCAAAATAGCTTGAAACTGGTAGTTGTGACGGAGTGGTTGTTGACTCTGTCGGAACCCGAATGCCTGGGGGAATAGGGGAACTAGCGGGCTTTACGGGTTTTTTGACTCTCGGGGAGAAGTCAGTTCTGCACATTGTTTGCACAATTCTCGGTCCTCTGGATGCAAAACCCCCGTTGCCGGGGGTCGTGGAGGCAGCTACCTTGAGAGCTGCCTAGGGGTGGCGATTGTACCCCGGGGTCACAATCCCCCACGCCCCACGCTCCACGCAAGCGCCTAAAATCGCGTTTTGCAGATTTCTGCCCCTTATTCCTATCCGACCTGCCCATGCCCAAGGCCCCTGCCAAACCCGATACCGCTGAAACCAGTCCATTGCCCGCCACCTACGAGGCCGCGCTGGGTGAACTGGAGCAATTGGTGGGACAACTCGAATCGGGTGCCATGCCACTGGACCAGTTACTGTCGGGTTACCAGCGCGGTGCGCAGCTGCTGCAGGTCTGCCGCGACAAGCTGCAGGCCGTGGAGGATCAGATCAAGGTTCTGGACGAGGGCACGCTCAAAGCGTGGAAGCCACAATGAGTGTGATGACGACGACTGCCGACAACATCCTGGTTGCCCCTGCACGCAATACAGGCGCAGTGGCGCGCAACGGGTTTGACCTCGACGCCTGGAGCAGCATCCGCCTGAACCAGGTCGAGCAGGCCCTGAGCCGCTGGGTGACCGCGGAGGTGCCACTGGGTCTGAGCCACGGCGCCCCGGCCCAATTGGTGGAAGCCATGCGTTATTCCGTGCTGGATGGTGGCAAACGCCTGCGCCCCCTGCTGGTGCTGGCGGCACACGAGGCCGTCAGCCACAGTGCCGGGCAGAGCGCCAGCGCGGGGCAGGGCGATGCAACGCTGGAGGCCGCGCTGCGCGCCGCTTGTGCTGTCGAGTTGATCCACGCCTACTCCCTGGTACACGATGACATGCCCTGCATGGACAACGACGTGTTGCGTCGGGGCAAGCCCACGGTGCATGTGCAGTTTGGCGAAGCCAGTGCGCTGCTGGCCGGCGATGCCTTGCAGGCCCTGGCCTTTGAATTGTTAACCCCGCAGGACGGTCTGGTGGCGCCGGCCACGCAAGCCCGCCTGTGCGCCCTGCTGGCCCGCGCCGCCGGTAGCGCCGGCATGGCCGGTGGCCAGGCCATTGATCTGGCCAGCGTGGGCCTTCCTTTGACCGAATCCCAACTGCGCCAGATGCACGAGCTCAAGACCGGTGCGTTGTTGCAGGCCAGCGTGGTGATGGGCGCCCAGTGCGCGGCGCCCAGTGTCCAGGCGCTGCAGGCCCTGCAGACCTACGGTGCGGCCGTGGGCTTGGCGTTCCAGGTGGTCGATGACATACTGGATGTGACGGCGGACTCCACCACCCTGGGCAAGACTGCCGGCAAGGATGCCGACAACAACAAGCCGACCTACGTGTCGCTGATGGGTTTGCAGGCCAGTCAGGCCTATGCCCAACAGTTGCTGGGGCAGGCGTTGGGCGCGCTGGACGCCAGTGCCCTGGCCCACACCGAGGCCCTGCGTGCACTGGCCAATATGGTGGTCAACCGGGCGCATTGATGCCTGGACGCCCGATGGTTTTGATGAAATCAGCCGCTAGCCCCCGAGTAATATGGCTAAGTAGCTACTAAAAAGATAGCAAATGTCAAAAGATAAGTATCCCCTGTTGCACACCATCGATGACCCGCAGGACCTGCGGGACGTGCCACGCGCCCAACTGCGCGAGTTGAGCGATGAGCTGCGTGCCTACCTGCTCGACAGCGTGGCCCAGACCACCGGACACCTGAGCTCCAACCTGGGCACGGTGGAGCTCACGGTGGCCCTGCACTATGTCTACAACACACCCGAAGACCGTATCGTCTGGGACGTGGGCCACCAGACCTACCCGCACAAGATACTGACCGGCCGGCGCGACCGCATGGCGTCACTGCGCCAGCTCGGCGGCCTCTCCGGCTTCCCGCAGCGCACCGAGAGCGCCTACGACACCTTTGGCACGGCGCACTCCAGCACCTCGATCTCGGCGGCACTGGGTATGGCGATGGCTGCCAAACACAAGGGTGACGACCGGCGTGTGGTGGCGATCATTGGCGACGGCGCGATGACCGCTGGCATGGCCTTTGAAGCGCTGAACAATGCCGGCATTGCCGACACCAACCTGCTGGTCATCCTGAACGACAACGACATGAGCATCAGCCCGCCCGTGGGCGCGTTGAACCGCTACCTGGCCCAGTTGATGAGCGGCCGTTTCTACGCTGCCGCCAAGAACGCCGGTAAAACCGTGCTCAAGGGCGCACCACCGCTGTTCGAGCTGGCCAAGCGCATCGAAGAACATGCCAAGGGCATGGTCGTGCCCGCCACACTGTTCGAAAAATTTGGCTTCAACTACATCGGCCCGATTGACGGCCATGACCTGGACTCACTGATTCCGACGCTGGAAAACATCAAACAGCTGGAAGGGCCCCAGTTTTTACATGTGGTGACAAAAAAAGGCAAAGGCTACCAACTGGCCGAGGCCGACCCGGTGCTCTACCACTTTCCAGGCAAGATCGACCTGGCGGTGGGTGTGCAAAAACCCGCTGTGGCGCCCAAGCCCACCTTCAGCCAAGTGTTTGGCCACTGGTTGTGCGACATGGCCGAGGCCGACCCGCGCCTGGTCGGCATCACACCGGCCATGCGCGAAGGCTCGGGCATGGTGGAGTTCCACAAACGTTTCCCGGACCGCTACTACGACGTCGGCATTGCCGAGCAGCACGCGGTGACCTTTGCCGCCGGCATGGCCTGCGAGGGCCTGAAGCCCGTGGTGGCAATCTACTCCACGTTCCTGCAGCGTGCCTATGACCAGTTGATACACGACGTGGCCATCCAGAACCTGCCGGTGGTCTTTGCACTGGACCGTTCAGGCCTGGTCGGCGCCGATGGTGCGACGCACGCCGGTGCCTATGACATCGCATACCTGCGCTGCATCCCCAACATGAGTGTGGCCTGCCCGTCGGACGAGAACGAATGCCGCCAGTTGCTCAGCACTGCGTTTGCGCAAAACCATCCGGTGGCCGTGCGGTATCCGCGCGGTGCCGGCGTCGGTGCGGTTCAGCAGGCCGGGCTCGAAGGCTTGCCCTTTGGCAAAGGCGAGATACGCCGCCAGGGTAAAGGCATTGCCATCCTGGCATTTGGCACGCTGCTGCACCCCGCACTGGAAGCGGCGCAGGCGCTGGGCGCAACCGTGGTCAACATGCGCTGGGCCAAGCCGCTGGATACCGAGTTGCTGCTGCAGGTGGCACGCAGCCACGAAGCCCTGGTAACCGTGGAAGAGGGCTGTGCCATGGGTGGTGCAGGCAGTGCGGTGCTGGAGGCCCTGATGGCTGCCGGCATGGCCGTGCCGGTGCTGCAGTTGGGCCTGGACGACACGTTTATCGAACACGGAGACCCCGCGCGTTTGCTGACCCTGCAGGGTCTGGATGCAGGCGGCATACAGGCCTCCATCGCGCGCCGTTTTGCAGCGTTGTTGGCGCCAGTTGCACGGGCCGCTTGAGCGACTCGGCATTCAATCCTTTCAAAATCCTGAAGTGCAGCCGTTCGGCTGTGCTATCGAGGGAAAACCCCCACGAATGGGGTGATATCGGTTCCTACAATGCGCTCTGACTCATAGCAGTCCTTGCCGTGTGGAACCTCCATCGCTGCAAGATTGTTTCAAACCTCTTTTGGAGTACCACGAATGGATCGTCGTTCAATCATCAAAAACGCTGGCATCGCTGGCGTGCTGGCTGCGGGTGCCGCACCTGCTGTGCATGCGCAGGCGGCTGTGCGCTGGCGCCTGTCGTCCAGCTTCCCCAAGGCTTTGGACACCATCTACGGTGCAGCAGAAGTGTTTGCCGCCAAGGTCAAGGCCCTGTCGGGCGGCAAGTTTGAAATCTCCACCCACGCTGGCGGCGAAATCACACCTCCGTTTGGGGTCGTCGATGCCGTGCAGCAAGGCTCTATCGAGTGTGCACACACCGCGCCGTATTACTTCTTTGGCAAGAATGAAGTGTTCGCGCTGGGTTGCGCCATTCCCTTCGGCCTGAACAGCCGCCAGATGACGGCCTGGATGTACGAAGGCAATGGCCTGAAGCTGATGCGCGATTTTTACGCCAAGTACAGCATGACCAGTTTCCCCATGGGCAACACCGGCGCCCAAATGGGTGGCTGGTACCGCAAGGAAATCAAGTCAGTCAAGGACATCAAGGGCCTGAAGATGCGCATCGGCGGTTTCGCCGGCAAGGTGCTGTCGCCCATGGGCGGTGTGCCACAAAACATTCCTGGCGGTGAAATCTACACCGCGCTGGAAAAAGGCACGATTGACGCGGCCGAGTGGGTCGGTCCTTACGATGACCAGAAGCTGGGCTTCAACAAGGTGGCACCGTACTACTACTACCCCGGATGGTGGGAAGGCGGTCCCCAGCTGGACCTGTTGATCAACCAGAAGGCCTTTGACGCGCTGTCGCCAGAATACAAAGCCATTGTTGAATGTGCCGCGGCCTACGCCCACACCGACATGCAGGCCAAGTACGATGCCCGCAACCCTGCTGCGCTGAAGCAGCTGGTTGGCGCCGGCACCAAGCTGCGCCCCTTCCCCAACGACGTGCTGGCACTGGCCTTCAAGGAAGCCATGGCCCTGTACACGCAGCTGAACGACACCAACGAAGACTGGAAGAAAATCTACGCGGACTATTCCAAGTTCCGTGCCGATTCCAACCTGTGGTTCCGTTTCACCGAAGCCCGTTTCGATACCTTCATGCAGTCGCAAAAGCTGTAATCGCTTGCGGGACAGATCTTCAGATCTGTCCCCAACTGATAAGAGTCTTTCAGCTCCAACAAAAAAACCGCGCATTGCGCGGTTTTTTTGTTGGGTAACGCCGTGTGGTTTTGCCGTGTGGTTTTCAGTCCTGCAATGCGCGTTCCTTCAACGCCTGTTCGATGCGCTGGAACTCCTGCAGCATGGCCGGAGAGATGGCATAAAACACGGCCAGCTTGTTGGAGAAGGTGCGGGTGTAGAGGCGGGGAGCAATCAGCCACTCCAGGTACCGCACACGGATCAGTTTGACATAAGCCAGCTCATGCAGTTCCACCCGTTTGCGCCAGACCCAGGTTTGCTGCAGCGCCTTGTCGTCCAGCGTGGTTTTGCCGTTCAGGATGTGCCACACGGTGTACGACATCATGCACAAGGCCGCCACGAACCAGCCACTGGAGCGCAGCGACCATTCCAGCACACCGGTGTTCCACATGTGGGTGGCCCATGCCAGCGCCATACCTATCAGCGCCACAGCGAGCAACTTGAAGGGCAGTGAAAAAGCGTGGCTCACCAAACGTCCACCTTGCGGCTGGAAGCTGAACGCCGGTGAACCTGCAAGCGCTATCATGCTCACTTCTTGAACAGGTCGTCGATCTTCTTCTGCTCGTCCTCGGCAGCCTTTTCAGCGGCCTTGTCGGCGGCCTCTTCAGCCGCTGCGCCTTCCAACGGTGCGGCCTCTGGCGTGGGCAGTTCACCGGGTTTCAGTTCGGGGGTCGGTGGTGCCTCTTCAGCCGGCATCTCGATCTTGACCTTGTCGATGTCGACCACCACTTCCTTGTCCAGGAACATGGTGACCGATTGCGGTACGAAGATGACGATCACGACCAGGATGACCTGCATGATGACCCAGGGAATGGCACCCATGTAGATGTCGTTGGATTTGACCGGCACCGGTATGCGTTTGTCCTTGAACAGCGTGTCGGCAATCCCCCGTAAATAAAACAGCGCGAATCCAAATGGCGGGTGCATGAAGCTGGTCTGCAGGTTGACGCACAACAGCACACCAAACCAGATCAGGTCAATGCCCATCTTCTCGGCCACCGGTGCCAGCATGGGCACGATGATGAAGGCGATCTCGAAGAAATCGAGGAAGAACGCCAGGAAGAACACAAACACGTTCACCACGATCAGGAAGCCGATCTGTCCGCCGGGCAAACCGGTCAGCAGGTGCTCCACCCACTTGGCGCCGTCCACACCCTGGAACACCTGGCTGAACACGCGGGAGCCGATCAGGATAAACACCACCATGGCGGTCAGGCGCATGGTGCCCGCCATGGCCTCCCACAACAGGGCCTTGCTCAGACGTTTGGTCATGGCAGCAAGGATCAGCGCACCGACCACGCCCATGGCGCCAGCTTCGGTGGGTGTGGCGATCGCCGAGCTTTGGAATGGCAGGCCACCCATGGAGCCCAGCACGGTAAAAATCAGAATGGCCGATGGCACGATGCCGCGCAGGCACTTCTTCCACAGGGCCCAGCCGTTCAGCGTGCGCTCGGTGATCGGGATCGCGGGCAGGTAGGTGGGTTTGATGCGGGTGAGCAGAAAGGTGTACAGCGCAAACATGCCCACCTGCATCAGGGAGGGGCCCCAGGCGCCCTTGTACATGTCGCCCACAGGGCGGCCCAACTGGTCGGCCAGCACCACCAGCACCAGCGAGGGTGGCACCAACTGCGTGATGGTGCCCGAGGCCGCCAGCACGCCAGTGGCGTAGCGCATGTTGTAGTTGTATTTCATCATCACCGGCAGTGAGATCAACGCCATGGCAATCACCTGGCCTGCCACCGTGCCGGTAATGGCACCCAGGATGAAGCCCACGATGATGACCGAGTAGCCAATGCCGCCGCGTTTGGGACCAAAGAGCTGGCCCATGGAGTCCAACATGTCCTCCGCCAGCCCGCACTTCTCCAGAATCGTCCCCATGAAGGTGAAGAAGGGAATGGCCAGCAGCAGCTCATTGCTGAGGATGGAGAAAATTGCAATCGGCAAATTGCCCATGAAGGCTGCCGGGAAGTAGCCCATCTGGATGGCATAAAAGCCGCTGGCCAGCCCCAGTGCGGCCAGTGAGAATGCGACCGGGAACCCGATCAGCATGATGACGACCAAGCCCGCAAACATGACCGGGGGAAAGTTTTCCAAAAGCATATTGATGTCCTGAGTCTTTTTATTGGGTGGTGCTTATTGCAGGGGCTTTTCGTAATGGGTGTCCATTTCGTACTGGCCCATCAGGTAGGCCACCCGTTTGACAATCTCGGCCAAGCCTTGCAGCAGCACCATCGCAAAGCCCAATGGCATGGCCAGCACGGCGGGCCAGCGAATCAGCCCCCCCGCGTTTTGCGACATCTCACCAGAGGTGTAGGCGTTCAGGAAGTAGCCCCATGACAACACCATCAACAGTGTCATGACCGGCAGCAAAAAGACCACCAGGCCAAACAGGTCCACGTAGACCGGCTTATTGCCTTTGAGCTTGCCGTAGATCAGGTCCACCCGCACGTGTTCATTGAGCTTGAGCACAATGGGCGCGCCGACCATGACCATGTAGGCAAACAGGTACCACTGGATCTCCATGTAGGAGTTGGAACTCCAGTCAAAGCCATACCGTACAAATGCATTCAAGGCACAGATCATTGCGGCAAACAGCACGGTCCAGGACGCGAGCACGCCGAATTTTTTACTGATCCAGTCCATACCCAGCGCGAGTTTTAAGAGTGCTGCCACTGCGATTCTCCAACTACCAGTTTTTAAACAGACAGGCAGGGCCATAGCCTCGCCTGCGACCTGCCAATGGTGCCTGAAACGGCTGTAGAAAACCTGACACATGAACTTGGTGTTTACCCTTGCGCGCCCTCTGGTCGGTGTGCGGGCACACAGACGCCAGAACGTGCACTGCCTACCATTTGCTCCATGCGTATGCCGTTCAAACCAACCAAGGCGCTAATGCCATGAACCAACACACTCCCCAAGTGATGCAATTTGTGCTGTATTCCACGCAAGAGCTGGTCAGCGGCGATGGAGCCGGATTCTGGTCCAACGCAGACGGCTGGGTGGAATTCAAGGCGGCTACCCGGTTCACCCTGTCGAGCGTGCCTACGTGCAATCTACCCATTACCGAGGGGCAGGATGCCAAATGGATCATGTGGGAGTCCGAAGGCTCGACAGTACCGCGTGGATCGGGGCAGCCGGTGCAGATCAGTCTGCCCTTGACCACGCATTAAGCGCACACACAACACACACGAGAAATTCACCATGCAAAAGAAATCTGCCCTGACCAATGTCGTAACCCTGCGCAGCGACGCGCGCAAACACCTGGAGCAGGGTGCCGTAACTGCGGACTACAGCGCAGACCGCGAGGAGGTCATCAAACTGCTGAATGAGGCGCTGGCCACCGAACTGGTGTGTGTACTGCGCTACCGCCGCCACTATTTCATGGCGCGCGGCATACACGCACGGGGCATAACAGCCGAGTTTCTGGCCCATTCCAACGAAGAACTGGTCCACGCCGACCTGTTGGCGGCTCGCATCGTGCAATTGGGTGGCGAGCCCGACTTTGCTCCGGATAGCCTGACCAGCCGCAGCCACGCACAATATATTGCTGGCTCCACGCTGGTGGACATGATCCGCGAAGACCTGGTGGCCGAACGCGTGGCCATCAACAGCTACCGCGACATGATCCGTTACCTGGGCCATGACGACCCTACCACCAGCGACATCCTCAAAGGCATTCTGGCCGTGGAGGAAGAACACGCCGACGAGCTTGCTGACCTGCTGGAAGATTTGCCACAATCCGAGTAACCCCCGTGGCGCGTTGTCCGTAGCCAGGTGGTTGTGCGAGGAACCGCCGCCATGAACACCTCTGCCCCGCAACGCATGGAGCACGACTCCATGGGTGATATTGCAGTCGCCTCTGATGCCTTATGGGGCGCCCAAACCCAGCGCTCGCTGCTGCACTTTGCAATCTCCAGCGAGCGTCTGCCGCAGACCCTGCTGTATGCGCTAGCCCGCACCAAACGGGCGGCTGCCCACACCAACCGCGAGCTTGGCCTGCTGGACGCGGCGCTTGCCCATGCCATTGCACATGCAGCGGATGAAGTTCTGGCGGGTCAGCATAACGGTGCGTTTCCACTGTCGGTCTGGCAAACCGGCTCAGGCACCCAGACCAATATGAATATGAACGAGGTGCTGGCCAACCGCGCCTCGGAGATCCTGGGTGGCACACGGGGTAATGGGCGCCTGGTCCACCCCAATGACCATGTCAACATGGGCCAGTCGTCCAACGATATTTTCCCCACCGCCATGCACCTGGCTGCCTTGACCGGGCTGATCGAAAACGTGCTGCCAGCTTTGAATGCGTTACAAGCCACGCTGATTGCCAAGGCCGATGCATTTGCCACCATCGTCAAGATGGGCCGCACCCACCTGCAGGATGCAACCCCCATCACACTGGGCCAGGAAATATCGGGCTGGGTTGCGCAACTGGTGCATGGCCAGGAGGCCATTGAACGTAGCCTGGTCCCCCTGTTGGAACTGGCAGTTGGTGGCACCGCGGTTGGCACCGGCCTGAACACCCACCCCGACTTTGGTACCCGCGTGGCAGCACGCCTGGCGCAGGAGACCGGCTTGGCGTTGCGCTGTGCCGACAACCGTTTTGCTGCGCTGGCCGCACACGACGAACTGGTCAGCGCACACGGTGCGTTAAAAACGCTGGCCGTAGCCCTGATGAAGATCGCCAACGATGTGCGCTGGCTGGCCAGCGGCCCACGCGGTGGCCTGGGCGAACTGCGCCTGCCCGAGAACGAACCCGGCAGCTCCATCATGCCGGGCAAGGTCAACCCCACGCAGTGTGAGGCGCTGACCATGGTGTGCTGCCAGGTCATGGGCAATGATGTCGCGCTCAGCATGGGCGGCGCCATGGGCAACTTCGAGCTCAATGTGTTCAAGCCGCTCATCATCCACAACTTTTTGCAAAGCGTGCGCCTGCTGTCCGACGCCATGGCCAGCTTTGACCACCACTGCGCGCAGGGGTTGGAGCCTGATCACACGCGTATTGGCGAACTGGTGGCGAACTCGCTAATGCTGGTCACCGCGCTAAGTCCCCACATTGGTTACGACAAGGCTGCGGACATTGCCAAACATGCGCACCAGCACGGCATGTCGCTGCGCGCGGCGGCTCTGGCTTTGGGCACGGTCAGTGGCGCGGATTTTGATGCCTGGGTGCTGCCGCAGAGTATGGTGTAAACCGGGGAATTCCTTCCAGAGACGATAGCCATGAAACAACTTGCCATCAGGAAACTCCTGTCAGCCACCACCGCTGCGGTCTGCGCAATGCTTGTCGGTGCATGCGGTGGGGGTGGGTCAAACGACCGTCCCAGGAATGATCCGCCGCCACCGCCCAAGCCAGTGTTGAAGATCTTTGGCGACAGCCTGATGGACAGTGGGACATTTGGTTTCAAAGTCACGGTGCAAAACGCTGACAAGAACAAGCCTTTTGAGATTTTTCCCGAAAAGATTGCCAGCAGCCTGGGGGCCAACACACCGTGCCCGCATTTCAACTTTGCGGTTACGGGTTATGTGTCTAATCTCACTTGCACCAACTATGCGGTCGGGGGCGGACGTATCAATACGCGCGGCGACACCAAGGCGGTCGTCGACACAACAACCCCGTTGTCGATACTGAACCAGATTTCGGCCGGCGCAACGCTTTTGGCTTCCAGTGACATTGTGGTCATCGACGGCGGCGCCAACGACATGGCCGATCTGGTGGGTGCCTACCTGGCCATCAACACTCCGGATGGCCTGGAGTCGTTCACCAACAAATTGTCTACCGTGTTGCCTGCAGCCACCGTGGCTGCACTGGTTACCGCCACACCCACGGCCATGACGCTGAATGCAGCAGCGTTGGCGTATGCGCAGGGCTTGGCACAGCTGATGGCCCAGACCATCAACGACAAAATTCTTGCCAGAGGCGTACGCAAGGTCGTGGTCATCAACGCGGTCGACATCAGCGCCACGCCGATCTTTGGTGGGGTTATGGCAGCGGCGGGTGCTGCACAGGGTTCAGCACAACGCAACGCCGTCCAGGCATCCATTCAAACGTGGACCAACGCCTACAACTCGACGCTCGCCAGCAGGTTGACGTCGAACAGTGTGCTGGTGGTCGACCTCAACAGCCAGTTCACCCAATTCTTGACGCGGCCTGCGCAGTATGGGCTGACCAACACCACGACACCGGCATGCCCCAGGGTCCCGGGTGGATTGGACGCCTACGGCCTGGCCAGCCTGAGCCAGCTTCCCACGGTACTGGCATGCAACTCATCCAATCTGTCGGACCATATCCCGGCAGGGGAGACCGCATCGACCTGGTGGCAGAGTTATGCGTTTGCGGACGACCTGCACCCCACACCAGCCCTGCATGCCTTGATTGGCACCTTTGTTTTGCAACAGATGGTCCGGGTGGGCTGGATTGCGGCGAATTGAATAGTGGGTGCTTGGGACGGTGCAGGTGGCCGGAGAGTCCAGCGATAGATTTTCGACGCCTGCTTTGTGGGATCTTTGAAGACTGAGTGGGGGGCGGAAGGAGACATTCGTTTGCATGGTCCAATGGCTGATATGTATACCATCATCCGTGCTCTCTTGATTGCTCTACTTCTTGCGTCAACTTCGGCTTTTGGCCAAGTCCGTACAACAGACATTTATTTTGTTCCATGGAAGAAAGAGACACTGGTTCCACTTGACGCATCAGATGTAAGAGAGCGTCCTGCGGTCAGGACAGAGATAGTGAATAGGTATCTGGCCCAATCACTATTGGAGTGGCTTAGAAGCGAGAGCTTTTTAAAGCCACCGGAAGTGAATCTGCCACAGAACTTCCGACTGGTAATCGACTTCAAATTGGAAGATGGATCAGTCGAGTCATACTATGCAAACCGACAGTTGCTACTTGAAGTGAAGTCAGGCAAGGTCAGAAAGATCGATGAAGAGTTTAAGTCCCGTTTTAGCTCTTTTCTATAAAGAAAACGGTTAATAGGTCAGGCGAACAACCCTACAAAGATAGGACGCGCTCGCCACTCTTCACAACAGAATGCGCCGTTACTGCCCATTCGCGGCCGACGTTACGACTGCTTTGGAGCAGAGTGGCAGCCCGCTATGTGTCTTTTTCCGACTTCCCTTCCTCCTGGTGCCATGTTTCCAATCCCATGTAAGCTTCGCCTTCGCAATTCCCACGCCGCTATCCGCCTGCTACTTGGCTGAAACCCGATGACCACACAAGCCAAACCGCCTCAAGACGAAGACAAATCCCCAATCCTGGGCGATTTCGTCGTACCCAGCTATGCACCCGAACAGCCGCTTAAGAAATGGGCACCCCTGAAGTGGGCCGTGCGCGGTTTTGTTGCCCTGCTGGTGCTGACCGTGCTGCTGGGTGCCACGGCCAATTTCCGTTGGTCCCGGGATGTGGACGCTCGCTTGGCAGCACTGGAGTCCGCAACGCCCCCAACGCGCTCCCAACGTTATGACGAGGAGGAGCTGAAAACCTTGCCGCCCGTGGTGCAGCGTTACTTCTCACAAGCGCTGAACCCCAACCAGCCACTGGTGCGCAGGCTGTACCTGGAGCAGACTGGCACGTTCAACCGCAGCAGCACGCCCCAGGCCGAACAATGGGAGCCGTTTACCGCGCGCCAGCGGGTGGCCACCAAGCGACCGGGTTTTGTGTGGGATGCCGCCATACGGGTGTCGCCCGGTTTCACGGTGCGGGTTGTCGATGCTTATGTGGCGGGTGTGGGCAGTTTGCAGCCCTCGGTGTTCGGGCTCATTGATGTAGGTGGCAGCCAGGGCAATGCCGACATTGCACGTGGGGAGTTGATCCGTTATTTTGCCGAAGGCGTGTGGTACCCCACCGCACTGCTGCCCAGCCAGGGTGTGCAATGGAAGGCCGTGGACGCGCATTCAGCCCAGGCCACGCTGACCGATGGCGCCCTGACGGTGAACCTGCTGTTTGTGTTCAATGCAGACGGTCTGGTGGAGCGCATCCGCAGCACGGAGCGCAGTGCGCTGGTGGACGGGGTGATGGTGCCCATGCCCTGGGAGGTGCGACTGTCCAAGTACCAGTTGCGTGACGGCATGCGGGTGCCCACCGAGGCAGAGGTGGCATGGATCGCCGCCAGCGGCCCTTGGCCCTACTGGCGCGGCAAGATCGAGAAGCTGGACTACGACATGCCGCGTTAGGCCTACTGGGCCGCAAGCAGGATGGGTTCGTCTGCGGGCACGGCCGGGGCAGCCAGTTTCTTCAAACAGGTCTTGCTGGCGTCCCAACTTGGCAGGGCATGGCAACGCGTAGCCGCTGCCGTCTGCGTGGCCGTGGCCTGCCTTCGCAGCTCGCCCGCCTTGGTGGCGCTGCTGACAACCGCATAAAACGCCACCAGCATGCCAACCATCAGCAGTGAGACAGCGGGTAGGGTCCAGGTGGATTCAGTCATCCGGGTGTGGGTCAGCAGCATGGAAGGCTCCTTTGTTTTCTTTGCTACGCTATTGATAGCTAGTAAGTGATATTCGACGGGGGCTAGAGGCCTATTTCGCTGAATGCTGCTTGATCCAGTCCACATAGTGGTCCATCCACCCTTGCAGGAAGCTGCGGGTGCCTTCGCCTATGCGCCCACTGGCGTCAAACAGGTCGTCCTTGGCCTGGATAAAGGCCTCGGGTTGACCCAGCGTCGGCACGTCCAGATAGGCCAGCACGTTGCGCAAGTGCTGCTGCGCCAGCGCCGTGCCCACTGCACCTACGGATACACCCAGCACGCCGGCCGGTTTGCCCGACCAGGCGCTTTGGCCATATGGCCTCGATGCATGGTCAATGGCGTTTTTCAGTACGCCTGGCATGGAGCGGTTGTACTCGGGTGTGATGAAGAGCAGCCCGTGGGCCTTTTGGATCTCGGCTTTCAGGCGGATCACGGACGGGGCGGGCAGGTCGTCGTCGTCCTGGTTGTACAGCGGCAGGTCGTCGATTTGCGACTGTTCAAACGTAAAGTCCGTAGGCGCCAGTATGGCCAAGGCGTGGGCCAGCTTGCGGTTGAAGGAATCGCGGCGCAGGCTGCCGACGAAAACGGCGATGGTGTAGTTGCTGCTCATGGCGTGCTCCAAAAGACTGCATGGTGCGCGCAAGCGTTTGTGCCGACCGTGCTGCAACGCACGTACGCACAGAATTTGTGTCGGCCCGGTGTTTAACTGCGCAAACTGTCGCGCATCCTGCGCAGGCCTGCCCGTAGGGTGCGCACCATGATTTGCAGGGAGCGCCATGCTGTGGACGCCTTCACGTGTGCCATCAGCGCGTCTTTCCAGGGCTTCCAGCGTCCATACAGGTTGGCGAACCAGGGCAGGCGCATCAGTGCAGGGTGGGTCAATGCAAATAGCCGCGCCACAGCGGCGGTGCCCAGCATCTTGGCGGCCAGCACTACGGCAAGGCCCAGTACGGCATGGCCTTTGCCTATCCAGTACAGCGCCAGCAGCTTGACTGGGAACAGCAATAGTGTGGGCACAAAGAAAACCAGTAGCGCAGCATAGGGGGGCAGGCGGGTTATCAGTGCCTCCATGCGTCCCCACAGTGGTAACCGCGCCAGACGCGCCATTACGCGTTGCAGCGGCTCCCATCCCCATTCCTCAAAGATCAGGACCAGGGCCAGTACCGGACCGACCGAAATGTTGAACAGACCGCGCAGCACACGTTTCAGAAAGGACATAGTGCCGTCAGTGTGCACGAGTCACTGGCCGGAGCTTGTCCCTACAACCCAAACTGCTATGCGGGTGTAAGCCAATGGTTGGCGGTCCAGAGGCCGGCCACTGTCAGTAACAACGAGCCCGCCACATGCATACTGGCCGTTCCCAGGGCCAGCAGATACCGCTGCTGCATCAGCAGGCTCACCACTTCGGCGCTGAAGCTGGAAAACGTGGTGAGACCGCCCAGAAAACCGGTAACCAGGGCCAGGCGCCACACTGGGTCCAACTGCGGCAGGGCCTGGAATACCGCCACACAGATACCGATCAGGTAACCCCCAATCAGGTTGGCTGCCAGCGTGCCCCAGGGGATGAAGGCTCCACTGGGGCTGAGCCACAGCCCCAGGCCCCAGCGCCCCAACGCGCCAGCACTGGCACCGATACAGATAGCAAGCACAGGAATCATCCAGTCAGTTTACTGCCCCTTGCCCGTCTACCAGCGGGTGGTTTTCTATTTCACGATCACCGCTGGATTTGCCTTCCATTGCGCAAAGCTTTGGCGTATCAATTCGTCCAGAGCACCACTTTTTCTGAGCACGGCCAGGCGGGCGTCAATGGCATCCAGTTTGTCGGCGCATTGACCCTTGCGGGTGAGGACCATGTAGTTGGCTGTTTCCACCAGAAATGGTGACTTGGCAACAAAACGTTCTTCGTCGCCGCGCTTGAGCAGGTGGGCCATGCCCGTGTAATACCCGGTGATGAAGTAGTCAAGCCGGTCCGCCCCCAACTTGCTGAAATTGTTCGCCGGACTATTGGCCTCTTCGATGGTCAGGTTATGTTTCATGTACTCGTCAAAACCATCGCCAAAGACGTTGCTGCGCGTAATGCCGCCACGCAAGCCAATCAGATCTGAGCGGCCGTTGAAGGTGATGCGGCGCTCCCTTGTTGTGAAGACTGCAACCGGATTCACAAAAGCAGCGGTTTTCGGGTAGAGCAAAAATGTTTCGCGTTCCGGCGTTTTTTTCAGCGTGGCCACCATGTCGATATCCCCGCGTTCCGCTGCCGCCATGACGCGGGGGAAGGGGCCCAGGTAGCGCACTTCGTAAGGGATTTTCAGGTCATCAAGCACCCGCTTGGCAATGGCTATCGACGCACCTTGCATGTGCTTTCCGTCATACCAGTGCAGTGGTGGATAGTCCGGGTCGGCTGCCATGACCATGCGTGTGCACTGCTGGGCACCGGCACCGAAAATGGAGCCCGCTAAAAGCACCATGCAACTTAGCTGTGCCATTGGCCGTGTGGTCATGGGTCATGCCTTCGTCTTGGGGGTTCTGGCAAAGAGGATTAGCGCGAGCATACGCCGGTGCACCTCGCACCGCAATGCTTGCGACCGGAAACAAAAAAACCCGCCGAAGCGGGTTTTTCTGCGAACGTGTGGAAACGTTTATTTCTTGGCAGCGCTGGCCGCGGCCTTGGGTGCACTGGCTGCTGGCGTTGCGGTTGCTGCGGGTACGGCAGGGGCCGCAGCATCAGCCTTGGCTTTCTTCGCATCAGCCTTGGCTTGTTTGGCCGCATCTTTTTTGGCCTTGGCTTCTTCCGCCTTCTTGGCCTTTTCTTCGGCTTTAGCCTTTTTCGCTTCGTCGGCCTTCATCTTGGCTTCAGCCTTGGGGTCTTTCTTTTCTTCCTTGGCGGCGGGGGCTGCTGGGGTGGCAGGTGCTGCAGCCGGTGCGGCAGCGGCGGGTTTTGCATCTGCCTTGGCAGCAGGGGCGGCTGGCGCTGCAGTTGCACCCTTGAACGCGGCGCCATTGACGGTCATGCCCTCGGCCGAGAATTTGGCGGCATTGCCATCACCCACACCTTTGACACGCTCCACGAAGTCGTTCCAGTCCTTGAAGTTGCCCTTCTTGCGCTCGTCTACGATCTTGGTGGAGATGCCGGGGCCAATGCCTTTGATGCCGTCGAGCTCTGCAGCGGTTGCCTTGTTGACGTCTACCGCGGCAAATGAGAGGCTCGCAAACAACATGGCCGCAGCGGCCAGAATATTTTTCAACATGTGCTTTCCTTCAGGAGTGGAGGGGAGTGAACCGGATGGTTGGCACCAGGGGCTGGTGTCCACTGCACAACGTGTTGTGCTTGATCGCGGTTGACCCGCCACTCAAACGCCTGTGGAAAGAGCCTGCACGTAGGCACGCACACCGCTTTGCACATTGGCAAACACATGCTGGCAGCCCGTGCTTCGCAACGCACCCAGGTCTGCCTGGGTGTAGCTCTGGTACTTGCCGCGCAGGGCATCGGGGAAGGTGATGTATTCGATCAGGCCATCGGCGGCGGCCTGTTGCAGCGACAGGGCGCTCTCGCCACGCTGTTCACGCAAGGTGTTGACCACGGCAAGTGCCACGTCATTGAAAGGCTGGGCCTGGCCCGTGCCCAGGTTGTAGATGCCAGACTCTCCGGGATGGTCAAAGAACCAGAGGTTGACCGCCACCACATCGTCAATGTAGACAAAGTCACGCATCTGGCCACCAGCGGCATAACCACCGTAGTCGCCAAACAGCTTGACGCGGCCCTCGGCCTGGAACTGGTGAAACTGGTGGTAGGCCACGCTGGCCATGCGGCCTTTGTGCTGCTCGTGCGGGCCATAGACGTTGAAGTAGCGAAAGCCCACGACCTGGTTGGTCTTGCCGGCCTTGGTGCGCTGAAAGTCATTGCCACATTCGCGGCGCATGCGCTGGTCAAACAAGAGCTTGGAGTAGCCATACACGTTGAGCGGGCGCTCAAAGGCTGGCTCTTCGCGGAAGGTGTCCGAGCCGCCATAGGTAGCCGCAGACGATGCATACAGCAGGCGTGCGCCGCGCTTCTGGCAGGCGTGGAACAGCTGGCACGACAGCGTGTAGTTGTTGGCCATCATGTATTTGCCATCCAGTTCCATGGTGTCGCTGCAGGCACCTTCATGGAACACAGCCTCGATCTGGCCGTAGGAGCCACCGGCGAAGGCGTCATAAAAAATGTCGGCGTCTATGTAGTCAGCAATGCGCAGGCCGGCCAGGTTGCGAAACTTGTCGCCCTGCTTGAGGTCATCTACGGCAATGATGTCGTCTATGCCCCGCGCATTCAGGCCCTTGATGATGTTGCTGCCAATGAATCCGGCGGCGCCCGTTACAACGATGCGTGTCATGGATTGTTTTCTTTCTCTTCAGCTGGTTGTAAACAGCTCGTCATAACTGACGGTGGCCGTGCCGAACTTGCCAACCACTACACCACCGGCCCGGTTGGCGATGGGCACGGCGTCGCGCAGGCTCATGCCTGCAGCCACCAGGGCGGCCATGGTGGCAATCACCGTGTCGCCGGCGCCAGTTACGTCGAACACCTCGCGCGCCACCGCGCTGACATGTAATTCACCCTGGGCATCGAACAGCGTCATGCCCTCTTCACTGCGGGTCAGCAGAATCGCTTCGAGCTTGAACTCCGTGCGCAGTGCATGCACCTTGGTACGCAGGGTGTCTTCGTCGGCCCACGCGCCTATGACCTGTTGCAACTCGGCGCGGTTGGGGGTGATGACGGTGGCACCGGTGTAGCGTGCAAAGTCGCTGCCCTTGGGGTCGACCAGAATCGGTTTACCGGCGGCGCGTGCACGCGCAATCATGTCGGTGATATGGCCCAG
>JAZKDY010000067.1:21518-24545 GCA_040387325.1 Pseudomonadota bacterium
TCCGCATCGCGTCCGAAATGGGGTTGGATGCCGGTTTGCGCTACCAGTGCTTCGAGCTTGTGGCTGGCTTCGTCGTCACCCACCACGGTCAGCAGCGAGGCCTGAGCACCCAGCGTGACCACGTTGTAAGCCACGTTGGCGGCGCCACCGTTGCGTTCTTCTTCACGTGTGATGCGCACCACGGGAACCGGCGCTTCGGGCGAGATGCGATCAACAGCGCCGTACCAGTAGCGGTCCAGCATCACGTCGCCTACCACCAGCACCTGTGCGGTGGACATTTTTTGTTTTGAAATTTTCATAGTTCTTCTACACGGCGTGCGGGGTAACTGTCCCAGGCCTGGCAGCCGGGGCATTGCCAAAAATGTTGTTTGGCCTCAAAACCGCAGGCTGCGCAGCGGTACCGGGTCAGGGGTTTGACGGCATGGTCCAGGGCCCGTTGCACCTGGGGGTGGAATTGTTCGTGCTCCAGCTTTTCGCCTGCAATCCATTTGGCGGCAGCCACCAACGAGGGTTCGTTCTCCAGATGGTGGGCATACCATTCGCGCGCCGTGGCGGTAGGCGCGCCACTGGCGGCTTCGAGTGCAACGATGGCGTCCAGCACATCCAGCGAAGGGGTGTGGGCATAGACTGCTTTCAGGCGGGCCAGCGTGCGCACGCCCTGGCCCGCCGCAATCGCGTACTGGGCTAGCAGCGGCGCAATCAGCGCAATGGCTGAAGGCGCCGTGCTCAGGGTCTGGGTCAGTGTTTCGCAGGCCAGCGCGGGTTGGCCTTGCAGGTTCTGGAGCCGTGCCATGTCCATGCGGGGGCGCGGTGCATCCGGCGCAATGTGCATGGCCTGTGTGAGGTGCTCCAGCGCTTGTGTGAAGTCGTTGGCCGCGACACTGGCGGCAGCCCGCTCACACAGGTAATGTGACAGCCGGCCCTTGAAGCTGCCTTGGCCGGTGGACTCCAGCTTGTGGGCAATCTGCGCGGCGTGTTCCCAGTCGCGCGAGCGTTCGTAGTTGGCCAGCAGAGCCAGATGGGCTTGAGCCTCGAACCGTGTGCCGTCAAGCTTGAGCAGCGCTTCCTCGGCACGATCCAGCAGACCGGCCTTCAGGTAATCCAGTGCCAGCGCATGCTGTGCGCGGTGCCGGTCGTCCTGGCTCAGGTCACCGCGCGACAGCAGATGCTGGTGCACCCGCACTGCCCGCTCATACTCGCCGCGGCGGCGAAACAGATTGCCCAGTGCGAAGTGCAACTCCGAAGTGTCCGGATCGTTCTGAACGGCTTCAATAAAAGCATCGATCGCCTGGTCCTGCTGTTCGTTCAGCAGAAAGTTAAGGCCCTTGAAATAGGCCTTGGGCGCCTGCCGGTTTTCCATACGCAACTGGCGCATATCAAACCGGGATGCCACCCAGCCCAATACGAAAACAATGGGTAGCGCCAGCAGAATCAGGCTGAGGTCAAATTCCATAAGGTGGTTGTTGCGGTACAGGCGGTTTCTCGGTTGCGGTGGTTGCAGCGGTTACGGTGGTCTGGCGTCGCGCCAGAGCCGCCGCTCGGCGGTGCTGCCACCAGCGTGGCACCATGCCCAGTACGCCAATGACCAGGCCCAGTGCAAACGCGCTCAGCACTACCAGAACCAGTGGGGCCGTCCATTGCTGGCCGAAGAAAAAACGCACTGTGGCATCGTGCTGGTTGTTCAGCGCGAATGCGAAGAGGGTAAAAAAAATGGCCGCTTTGAGCGCCCACTTCAAGAACCATGCAAGTTGTTTCATTGATCTCCTCGGTGTCGAGGGATTCTAATCGCGGCCGACAGCCCCAAGGCGTTTCAGGGCTTGGTTTTGGCTTCGAGTTCAGCGGTGCGTTGGTCCACCGATTCGCGCAGGGCTTTGCCCGGCTTGAAATGGGGTACACGCTTCTCGGGAATGGCCACGCTTTCGCCACTGCGGGGGTTGCGGCCCATGCGGGGCGGGCGGTGGTTGATCGAGAAACTGCCGAAGCCCCGAATCTCAATGCGGTGCCCCGCGACCAGGGCGTCGTTCATGGCGTCCAGAATGGCCTTGACGGCAAATTCGGCATCGCGATGGGTGAGCTGGCCAAAACGGTTGGCGAGTTCTTCAACAAGGTCGGAGCGTGTCATGGGAGATTATTTTTGTCCAAGAAAAAACGGCCGGTACCCAAACACATGCTTGGTGCAGCGGCCGTTTGTTCAATTCAACAGCATGTCAAATAATCGTGAGGGACAGATTTAACCCTGTCCCCAGCCGATTAGTTGTTGTTGTCGAGCTTGGCGCGCAACAAAGCGCCCAGGCTGGTGGTGCCGGCGTTTTCGCGGGCAGAAGACTGGCTCAGGGCAGCCATGGCTTCGCCTTGGTCAGCCATGTCCTTGGCCTTGATGGACAACTGGATGTTGCGGGTCTTGCGATCCACATTGACAACCACAGCGGTCACTTCGTCGCCTTCTTTCAGCACGTTGCGTGCATCTTCCACGCGGTCGCGGGAGATTTCGGAAGCGCGCAGGTAACCAATGATGTCATCGCCCAAGTCGATTTCAGCGCCCTTAGGATCAACAGTCTTGACCTTACCGGTCACAACCTGGCCCTTGTCGTTGATCGACACGAAGGTTGTGAAAGGATCGGAATCCAACTGCTTGATACCCAGGGAGATGCGCTCGCGGTCCACGTCCACAGCCAGGACCAAAGCCTCGACTTCTTGACCCTTCTTGAATTCGCGCACGGCAGCTTCGCCGGTTTCGTTCCAGGACAGGTCGGACAAATGCACCAGACCGTCGATACCAGCAGCCAGACCGACGAAAACGCCGAAGTCGGTGATGGATTTGATCGGGCCCTTCACGCGGTCGCCGCGCTTGGTGTTTTGAGCGAACTCTTGCCATGGGTTGGCCTTGCACTGCTTCATGCCCAGGGAGATACGACGCTTGTCTTCGTCGATTTCCAGAACCATGACTTCGACTTCGTCACCCAGGGCAACGATCTTGGAAGGTGCAACGTTCTTGTTGGTCCAGTCCATTTCGGACACGTGGACCAG
>JAZKDY010000068.1:0-32756 GCA_040387325.1 Pseudomonadota bacterium
CACCATGATCTGGAAACTCTTGGGCTTGCAAAAAAAGCTGGACGCCTTGTTTGACGACGGCTGGGTCAGCCTGGGTTTGCCCACCGAGCGCAGCAGCGCCAAAGGCTGAACCGGTGCGACGCCTCTATGTACTGAGCAGCATCACCTGGGGTGTGGTGGAGCTGGTGGCCTTGCAACGCTCACGTTACCAGGCCTGGCGGCTGCGGCGCTGATGGCTGTCTTTTATTTCTGTATTGACAGAAATAAAAGACAGGACTAAAGTTGCAGCCAAGGACACCTTCAGCATGCAACTCAGTGAAACCAGCCAGAAATTCATACTCCACTGGGGTGAGATGGGTACACGCTGGGGCGTCAACCGCACCGTGGCACAAATCCATGCGCTGCTGTATCTGGCCGGCAAGCCGCTACCGGCCGACGAGATCGCCGACACCCTGAATGTGGCGCGCAGCAATGTCAGCAACTCCATCCGCGAACTGCAGGCCTGGAACCTGACCAAACTGGTCCACGTAATGGGCGACCGGCGTGACCATTTCGAATCCAGTACCGACATCTGGGAACTCTCCCGCACCATCGTGCGGGAGCGGCAGGAGCGCGAGTTGATGCCGACGATGGCCATGCTGCGTGAACTGCTGAACCACCCCGAAATCATGCTCGACGGAGTCGAGCGCGCAAACCGCATGCGCGAGATGTTGACCATGCTGGAGACCATGACGGTGTGGAGCGACGAGATGTTGCGCCTGGACACCGAGACGCTCACCAAGGTGCTCAAGCTCGGTGCCAAGATCCAGAAACTGATACGCGGGGAGGCAACCGGACCAGACGCCAAAGCCGCAGCGCGCGAAACACCCACCGATATACAAGCCATGGGTTCGGTGATAGGGCCTTGAGCAGTGATGCCAGGCCCTTTTTTTGCCCATTGATTTCTGTATAGACAGAAATAACTGAATGAAAGGATTGAATATGACTTTCCCCATCGCCTCTAGTGACCGCTACCCATTGACCCTGTTCTTTGACGGTGCCTGCCCGGTTTGCAACCTGGAGATGGACAACCTGAAGGCCCGCAACGCACACGGCCTGTTGCGTTTTGTGGACATCAGCGCGCCGCGTTTTGATCCGGCGCCGCTGGGTGTCAGCCTGCAGGCCCTGAACGGATTGCTGCACGCGCAGCGCCCCGACGGCAGTCTGGTCATCGGTGTGGAAGTGTTCCGGCTGGCCTACGGTGCCGTAGGCCTGGGTCGCTGGGCGGCGCCCACCCAATGGCGCCTGGTCGCGCCCTGGATTGACCAGGCCTACGCCGTGTTTGCGCGCAACCGCTACGGCCTTTCCCGCGCCACGATGCCATTGCTGCAGTGGCTGCGTCACCAGCGGGCCCAGCGGCGTGCGGCCAGGCTGGAGCAGGCGGCACAGCAGGCCACCCAGGCCGCCACGGCCTGCCACGAGGGCGTCTGTGGCACCACAGCGGGGGACCGGTCATGAACATCGTCGTCTTTGGTGGCGCCGGCGTGTTGGGCCGCGCCATTGCCAGCACCCTGCGCGCGGCAGGCCATACGGTTACCACCGCCGGGCGCACCGGCTGTGATGTGCAGGCGGACTTTCGCTTTGACACCACGCCGGAGGCCTTTGCCGACCTGTTGCGCGGCACACACATCGTTGTTAATGCGGTGGGCCTGCTGATCGAGCGCGGCGACAACCGCTTCGCAACGGTCCATGTACAGGCACCGGCCGCCTTGTTTGCCGCCTGTGCCAAGGCGCGTGTGGCCCGCATCGTGCACATCTCGGCGCTGGGCGTGGGCACCGGTATTGCAGGTGCGTACATGGCCAGCAAACTCGCGGCCGAGCAGGCCCTGCAAGCCGGCTCCGTGGACTACGCCATCGTGCGCCCGGCGCTGCTGGTGGACGATGCATGCCCCAGCACGCGCCTGTTCAAGTTCCTGTCCAGCCTGCCGGTCATCAGCCTGCCGGGCCTGCTGCACCCCGGTGCGGCGCGCCTGGCGCCCATCCTGGTGCAGGACGTGGCGCAGGCCGTGGCCAATCTGTGTGTTCACCCCAAGGCCTTGCGCCGCGTCGTCGAGCTGGCCGGGCCGCAGACGCTGTCTTACCGCGAACTGCTGGCGGGCTTTCGGCACGCGGCAGGCAAGGGCGCGGCATGGTGGCTGCCCATGCCCTGGTGGCTGATGCATGTGAGCGCCATGCTGGCCGCCGGCCTGCCGCAAAACGTGTTCAGCCGCGACACCGTGCGCATGCTGCAGGCCCAGAGCCTGCCGGTGCAAAATAGTGCCCCAAGCTGGTTGGGCTATATGCCAAAACCGGTTCTAGCCCCCGTGCAGAATGAACAACACGCTATTAAAAATATAGCGACTTGATGGACCCTGTATGACACCCCATGATCCCCAGGACCGCGCCACAGAAACGGTAGAGCCGCCGGAGCTTCCCATCACCATGTCGCCGCTGTCGGCGATACCGTTCTCCTGGTGGGCACCCTTGCTGGCGGGTGTGGTTGGTGGTTTGTTGCTGCGTTTGTTGTTTTCGGGCTCTGCCGGCGGCAACTGGTCGGCCATGGCCGGCGCCTTCATTTATTTGTCGCCCCTGGTGGTGGGGGCACTGACGGTCTACGTGGCGGAGACGCGGGAGCGCAGGTCCTGGGCCTACTACCTGTGGGCCCCGTTTTTGGCCAATTGCCTGTATGTGCTGGGCACGTTGCTGATCATGGTGGAGGGTTTGATCTGCGCTTTCGTCATCCTGCCCATGTTCGCCGCCCTGGGTGCAATGGGCGGATTGCTGATGGGCCTGGTGTGCCGCATGACCGACTGGCCACGCCAAACCCTGTATGGTTTTGCCGCACTGCCCCTGGTGTTCGGCGCTTTGGGCGATTACCTGCCCGAGCCCACGCTGCACAGTGCCGTGCAGCGGAGCATCGTGGTGCAGGCCTCGCCCGAGCAGGTGTGGAAGCAGATCAATGGCGCTACCAATATCCTTCCTGAGGACTTTGGCTCCACCTGGGCGGCACGCATCGGTGTGCCCATGCCCTTGTCGGGCGTGACGGTATCCACGCCCGATGGCCGGGTGCGCGTATCCCGTTGGGCCAAGGGGGTGGAGTTTGAAGAGCCGATTACCGATTGGCAGCCCGGGCGTTACCTGCGCTGGACCTACCGTTTTGCGCCCAATTCGTTTCCACCGGGGGCCATGGACGACCATGTGGTGATTGGGGGGCACTATTTCGACCTGCACGACACGCGGTTTACCTTGACTCCGGTGGCGGGCGGAACGCGGCTGGACGTGGTTGCGCACTACCGGGTCACGACGCAGTTCAACTTTTATGCCAACGCTGTGGCCCGCTTCCTGATGGGCGACATGCTGGAAACCGACTTGCAGTTCTACAAGCGCCGCAGCGAAGCGGCTTATTTGGATGGACCGGTCTCGGGTGCGAGCGGGGCGAAGACATAACGCATGCCACGCGCATAACTTTCCGCTTTGGTGCCGGCATGGCGCTCACCGTCAATCAGCCGGAACTGGTAGTCCAGCCCCGCGTACCGGTGGGCGGAGATCTTCGTATGAAACCGTTTGATGGCATCCAGAAGGCTGGGGTACTCGTTTTCTGCGCCGGTCATGTACAGGCGCCCCTTGATCGGTGCACCGGATTCGGCAAACCTCTGCGCATAACCAAACAACCAGTCGTTGCCAACGGGCGTGGCAGGGCTGGCCGCGATATAGCCCTGAAACAGGCCAGGCCGGGTGTACATGGTGTACAGGGCGAACAGACCACCGAGCGAACTCCCGGCAAGGGCACGGAAGGACGGATCGGAACGGTACTCCCGGTCAACAAACGGGATGATTTCAGCTTGCAGATGGGCCAGAAATTCGGCGGCCCGGCCTGACTTCTCAGGCTTGTCCGGCTGTATGGCGACGGGTGAAAGATCCCAGCTGCGCAGCGCGTCGTAGTCCGGGTCCGTGCCCGCATAGCCCAGGCCCACTACGATGATTTCCGGCACCACCTTGTCGTAGACCAGGTTGTCATACGAGCTGACAACGGTCGGGAAATCCCAGTAGGCGTCGGTGAGGTAGAGCACCGGGTACCGCCGCGCGGGCTGTTGCCCATACGAGGCGGGCAGGCGGACATGGAGCTGGTAGGCGCGACCGTTCGCGGCCCGTGGCATCGCGCGCAGTTCCGAGTTTTTGATGACGTGCGGAGGGTATTTCGGTGCGGAGCTATCGGTCTGGGCCGATGCGGGCAGCAGCAACGCCGCCAGCAGGAATGCAAGTGTGTTTTTCATGGGTGCAGGGTGCCGGTTTGCATGGATTGTCGCGACCTGGTCGCGCCAGGCGGATGCAGGCTTTCCCTAGGTGTGCCCGGGTCAGCACTTTCCGGCCGCCTTCAGCAAGGCGTTGCAGGCCGGGCCGCCGGTGCCACCAGAGCCACCCGTGCCGGCACTGTTGGCCGTCTTGCCGATCGGGCTGCAAATGGCGTCGGTCACCACACGCCCGGTACCAAAGCTGAATGAGCCCTCGACATAACAGTTGAACCGCCTGCCGTCGTTGGTCTTGACGCTGTAATGCGTCTGAAGCCCGTCATCCACACGGTCGGCAACCGTGAAGCTGTTGGGCTCCAGGCCCAGCGCAAAGGCGGTCTTTTGTTGGAGGTGGTCCTCTTTGACCACGGTGGATGCGCAACCGGCGATGAATAAACTGCCGCTGGCGGCAGTGAGGATGGCTGCGCGAATAATCAGACTGGGGTTCATGGTGTTTCCTTGTAAACCGGCAAATTGTCGGCACCGAGTGGCCCGAGAGGAACCCTACTGCGGTAGGGTGTGCGCCTTAAGCCAGCGCTAAGCACCGGGCAGGTAGAGTGGCCGGAAAAGGACACCCCGATGCAAGCCAATTCCTATGTCAAAACCCCGTGTTTCCAACGGCTTACGCCCCGGCAGGGCGATGTGTTGGCGCTGTTGCTGCAGGGCCTGTCCAACAAACGTATTGCCATGGCGCTGGACATCGCCGAGAGCACGGTCAAGGAACATGTCAGCGCCATCCTGCAGCGCCTGGGCGTTCGCAGCCGGGTAGAGGCCATCACATCGCTGCACAGGCGCCATGGCCACGGTGTTGTGGTTTACCGCAGCCCTAGTTTCTGACCCAGTTGTTGATCGCGCAAATACAGTTTCTTCATGGGTGTGGGGCTTTCTTCGGGAATTGTCAGCCTGCAGCTGCGCCAAGGGAACCCTGCTTCGGTAGGGTGCGGCTTCTGTCAAGGATTGCCCCAGGCCGAAATGCTTAAGCAAAATCGGGCTGCAGCCCCCGCATTTATTAACAGTATCGCTATGCTTACTATAGCAATGAGTCCAAAAATCCGGCATATGCCTGCGCGGTATGGCCTGGCGCCTCCATCATTGGCAGGTGCCCGACACCGGGCAGCACGTCAATGCGTGGATTGTTCAGACGGCTGCGCAGCAGCTCGGCGCCGGATGCATCAAACACCTGGTCCTGGCCACCCCACAAAACCAGCGTGGGCTGCTGCAGCCCGTTGATGCGGCCGTCCAGCAGGTAGCGGTCTTTCAGTTGCGCATTCCACAGGCGCATATTCGAGTCCGCATTGCGCAGCGCCGCCTGCTCGGTAGCCTGCAGGATGGGGTAGGGCAGGAAGGGCTGTTTGGCAAACACCAGGTCCATCATCTGTGCAAACTCGGCCGTGGTGTGGGCTATCAAGGGCGCCTTGCCCGCATCTATCAACCCGTCCATGCGGCTGGGTTGCGGTGAGCGAATGCCGTGCGGCGCACCAATCAGCGCCACACTGGCCACGCGCTGCGGATAGGCAATGGCAAACAACACGGCGATGGTGCCGCCCATGGAATTGCCCGCCAGGTGCACGCGGTGCACGCCCAGCGCGTCCAGCAAAAGCCGCAGGCGTTCAGTCTGCGCCGCATAGTCATAAGCCTGGTCGGGCAGGCGGCCACTTTCGCCAAAGCCGGGCAGGTCGGGCGCGATGACGCGGTAACGGCCGGTGAGTGGGCGTGCAAAGTCCACCCAGTGGTCTTTCTCGGCAAAAATACCGTGCAGCAGGACCAGGGGCTCTGCATTGCCTTTGCCCGCGCCACCCTCCAGATAGTGCACCTGGTGTGGCCCCACGGTGATGGTTTTCTCCGACAGTCCGGACAGGGTGCGGTTCACATCCAGCAGCGGCTGGGTGAAGTGCTGCGGCAGGCTGTAGTAGGCCACGGCCAGCGGGGACAATACAAACAACAAGACGATGGTCAAACCAAGGGCAAAACGTTTCAAAACAAATCTCCGGGGTGTGGTGTAGATCAAAAGGCCGGGCCAAGGCTACGTGAACCACCCCCAGAAAACTTGTATGTTTAGGCTATGTGTGCAACACCCACCAATACCCTGACCCTGGGCGCCAACCGTGCGCTGTACCAGGGTGAGCTGCCGGCCACGGGCTGGCACTGCCACGCCTCACCCGTGCTGCTGATGGGTTTGTCGGGTCGTTTTGCGCTGCACCTGCCAGCCAACGGGGAGCGTATTGCCAGTGGCGTGCAGACCTGCCACAGCGCGCTGGTGGACACGGGTGTGGAGCATGTGTTTGACCCCTGCGGAGAACAGGTGGCGATGGTGTACCTGGAGCCCGACTCGGCCGAGGCCCGCAGCCTGCGCCCGCACTTTGCGGCCCAGGGCGGCGTGATTTTTGACCCGGCCGTGGCGGTGCAGTCGCGCAGCAGCATGGATGCCTACTTGCGCAGTTTCGATCTGGCCTCGTTGCTGCATCTGGACAGTCCGGCGATTGCGCCGGTCGATGCGCGCGTGTCCCGCAGCCTGCTGGCCTTGCGCCAGCCGGGTGACCCCACCTGGGGGCGTGACGCAGCAGCGGCTACCGCCCACCTGTCGGCATCGCGCTTCAACCACCTGTTTCGCGCCGAGATGGGTGTCAGTTTTCGCAGCTACCGGGTCTGGTCGCAGGTGCGCGCGGCCATGGTGGCGCTGGGTGCCAACCCCACGCTGACCCGGGCTGCGCTGGACGCGGGTTTTGTGGACTCGTCCCACTTCAGCCGCATGTTCCGCCAGACTTTTGGCATGACGCCGTCCAGCGTGCTCAAGCCCCTGAAAGAGATTGTGCGGGTCTAGGCGGGGTGCGGTGCCGCGCAGACATGCGCTTCATCCATAATGAAAATTCAATGCCACTACCCATGACCTCCACATGACTGCACCCGGGGTTGTCACCCTCCAGCACACCAGCCGGTGCCTGCCCTACCGCATGTGGCGCGTGCTGTGCAGCTTGTTGCTTCTGCTTCTGCTTTTGCTGGCCACCCAGTCCCATGCTGCCGACCCGGTGCTGGATACCAGCCGCATGGATGCCAACCCGGTCTCGCTGACCGGGTATTTCTCGGTTCTGGACGACAGCAGCCTGAGCCTGCGGGTGGAAGACGTGCAAAAGCCCGACATAGCTGCCCACTTCAAGCGTGGCACGGCCTCCGGCGAATCGCTGAACTTCTCGTACACCGCCTCAGCCATCTGGTTGCGCCTGCATCTGCAAAACAACGGCGACGTTCCGCTGGTGCGCATGCTGGAGATTGCCAATCCGCTGCTGGCCCATTTGACGCTCTACCAGCCGGTCGATGGCGTGGGCTACCAGGCAACACAGACGGGTTACGCGCTGCCATTTGCTGCGCGCCCACACGCCAGCCGCTTTTTTGTGCTGCCCATCACGCTGCCGGCCCATGCCGACCAGATGCTGTACCTGCGCATCGCCACGCCCAACGCCATGATCCTGCCCGTCAAGTTGTGGGAGCCGAAGACCTTCCACGCGCACGAGCGGGCCGACTATGTCTTCCAGGCCCTGTACTTCGGCAGCACCCTGGCCATCATTCTGTACAACCTGATGCTGTTTGTGGCCCTGCGGGATACCAGTTACCTGTTGTACGTGGTGTCGGCCGTCTTCAGCGCGTTGACGTTGGCCGCTTTTGTGGGTGTGGGCACCGAGTACATCTGGGGCGACGTACCGCAGATGACGATGATGGCGACCAATGTCTCGCTGGCCATTGCGTTGACGGCCTTCCTGCTGTTTACCCGGCGCATGTTGTTCACGGCAGTGCGGGTGCCCAAGCTGGATCTTTTGCTCAAGCTGTTTGTGCTGGTCAACATAACGTTCTGTGGCCTATTGGTGCTGTGGTTTGGGCACTTTGCGCGCCTGTTTGTCATCAACTACGCCGTCACCGCCGTGCTGCTGCTGGTTACCGGAGCCGTGTGTGCCTTCAAGCGCGAGCGCAGTGCGTATTTCTTCATGGCGGCGTTTGTTGTGGTGTTGCTGGCGCTGGCCATGTTGTCCATGCGGCAGCTGGGCATTCTGCCGACCAACGCGTTGACGACATCCGGCGCGCAGATAGGCTCGGCACTCGAGATGCTGCTGCTGTCCTTTGCGCTGGCCGACCGCTACAACGTGATTCGCCGCGAGAAGGAGGCGGCGCAGCAGAACTTGGTGGAAAACCTGCGCACTTCAGAGGCGAATCTGGAAGAGCGGGTGGCCGAGCGCACCCAGGCGCTGCAGGTCCTCAACCTGCGGCTTGAGGCACTGAGCACGACCGACGGCCTGACCGGCATCGCCAACCGGCGCCACTTCGACAAGCTGCTGGCCAACGAATGGTTGCGCAGCACGCGCCTTAGGCAGCCTTTGGCGCTGGCCATGGTGGACATCGACTGGTTCAAGAAGTACAACGATTGTTACGGCCACCAGGCGGGTGACGAATGCCTGCGCAATTTCTCGCGCATCCTGTCCGCCACGGTGTGCCGCAGCGGCGACATGGTGGCCCGGTATGGTGGTGAGGAATTTGTGTTCTTCGCCCCGGCCACCGATGCCGAAGGCGCGTTAAACATGGCCCACAAGGTCTGTGAGGAGTTGCAAGCCGCTGCTTTGCCCCACGCCTTTTCAACCTTTGGCATCGTGACGGCCAGTATCGGTGTGGCCGTCATGGTGCCGCGTGAAGGGCAGGAGCCCAGCGCACTGATACAGGCCGCAGACGCCTCGCTCTACCTGGCCAAGACGCAGGGTCGCAACCGGGCCGTCCTTGCGGCCATGGTGGTTTAGACCCGGCGTGCCCAGGGGCCCAAGGCCAGTTGTTCAAGGGCACCCAAGGTGCGGGCGAAGTTGCTCGACGCCAGCATGGAGCGTTCGACCAAACCCAGTTGCACGGCACGTGCGTACTGGGCGCGGGCGATATCAAATGGCAGGCCCAGCACATCCATCGCAATGCCGGTGGCCACGAGCACGTTCGGGGCAAGCGGGGGTAGGGGTGTTGTAGCGTCGGTTGGCATGGTGATTCCTTGTGGGAACACTTAAAGACTGAACATAAGGGTTAACCCTGATTTTACAAGCGGGATTTTCCAATGCCTGTCGGGCCACCATCGGTGCGCCATGTCACACAACTGCCACGAAATTGACGTGAACGCGTCACGTCGGCCTCTCAAAATCGCCGCACAACAAGCACGATGGAGAGCAGCAAATGGGAAAACATCTGGATGCAGCCGTAGAGTTTGGCAAGTCGCTTGCGACATCCGCCATCCGTCCAACTTACCTGTTCGAGCAGCAGTGCCTGCGCATCCTGCGCTGCACGGCACAGGCCCTGGCCAACAGCCCGGGTGGTTTGCGCTTCAAGGCAGGTACCCGGCCCTGGCTGGATGCGCTTTCGGACAAACGCCAGCAGCCTGCCTTGTCAGTGCAACACGGGAGCTGAGCATGGCAGAACACATTCACCTGGTTGACCCCCACACCGCGCAGCTTGCGCACGACAGCAGCCTCGCACTGGGCGCAGCACGCACCGCTAGCGCGCCCACGGCAGCACACCCAGTGGCCATCAAGGTCTTCTGGGCACAGCATCTGGACGAAGTGCGTGCCGCACAACGCCTGCGTTATGACATTTTTGCCGGGGAAATGGGTGCCCGCCTGAGCACCACCCTGCCGGGCCACGACATCGACCTGTTTGACAATTTCTGCGAGCACCTGCTGGTGTGTGACGAGGTCACCGGCCAGGTCATCGGCACTTACCGCGTGTTGACCCCGGTACAGGCCCAGCGCGTGGGCAGCACCTACAGTGACACCGAGTTCGATTTGACCCGTCTTCGCGGCTTGCGTGAACGCATGGTGGAACTGGGCCGCAGCTGTGTGCACAGGGACTTTCGCCATGGCGGTGTGATCATGGCCCTGTGGGGGGCTCTGGGTGCCTTCATGGTGCGCAACCAGCTGGACACCATGATCGGCTGTGCCAGCATCCCCATGCTGCACAACGGTGTGGTAAGTGGTGACCTGGCCGCCAGCATCTGGCGCAAGGTGGCGGCTACCCACCTGGCACCGATTGAATACCATGTGCGACCCCGCTTGCCGCTGCCCATCGAGCAGTTGGACGCGTCGCTGGACGTGGAACCCCCGGCGCTGATCAAGGGTTATCTGCGCCTGGGCTCCAAGGTTCTGGGCCCGCCGGCCTGGGACCCGGATTTCAACAGCGCAGACCTGCCGATGCTGATGCGCCTGGAAGACCTGCCCGCGCGTTACCGCAAACACTTCCTGGGGGCGTAATGCGCGCCGGCCCCGACGCCTTTGCCCCGTTCATGCAGGGCATGATCGCCGGTGCACACACAGGCCCTGCGGATGATGATGACGACAGCAAGCCGGGTCGTCGCTACCGCGCCATCTTTGTCTCTGACATCCATCTGGGCACAGCGGGTTGTCAGGCCCAGGCATTGCTGGGCTTTCTGAAGGCCCATCCCAGCGACACTTTGTACCTGGTAGGCGACATTGTGGATGGCTGGCAGCTGCGCAGGCGCTGGTTCTGGCCACAATCGCACAACGACGTGGTGCAAAAGCTGCTGCGCCGGGCGCGCAAGGGCTGCAAGGTCATCTTTATTCCCGGCAACCATGACGAGTTCGCACGCGGCTTTCTGGGCCATGAGTTTGGTGGCATTGAGGTGCGCGAAGACGCGGTACACACCACGGCCGATGGCCGACGCCTGTGGATCACCCACGGGGATTACTTCGACGGTGTGATCCAGTGCGCCAAATGGCTGGCCTTTTTGGGCGACAACCTGTACGAGTTCACGCTCAAGCTCAACCGCCATCTCAACAACTTGCGCGGGCGCATGGGCTTGCCGTATTGGTCACTGTCGGCCTACCTGAAGCAAAAGGTCAAGACCGCGCTGAACTACGTGACCGACTTTGAAGTGGCAGTGGCCAATGCCGCGCGTTCGCTGGGCCACGACGGTGTGGTGTGTGGCCATATCCACCGCGCGGAGATGCGCGACATCAACGGCATCCTGTACTGCAACGATGGCGACTGGGTAGAGAGCCGCAGCGCGCTGGTCGAACACATGGACGGCCGGCTGGAACTGGTTTATTGGAACGCTGAACAAACCAGCCCAGTGCTGGTCCACAGCGCACAAGAGGTAACTGCATGAAGCTGGCGTTGGTAACGGATGCCTGGCAACCCCAGGTCAATGGCGTGGTGACCACCCTGGTGGAACTGGTGCGTGAGATGGAGGCACTGGGCCACCAAGTCGAGGTCATACACCCCGGCCTGTTTGACACCCGGCCCTGCCCGGGTTATGCGGGTATTGACCTGGCCGTGCGGCCGGCCAAAGCCCTGGCCCGCCGGCTCGATGCCATTGGCGCGGATGTGATCCACCTGGCCACCGAAGGGCCGTTGGGCTGGGCGGCAAGGCGCTATTGCCTGCGCAACGGCCTGGCGTTCACCACGGCCTTCCACACCCGGTTCCCGGAAATCCTGAAGGCTGCCATCAAGCTGCCGCTGTGGATAGGGTATGCCCTGTTTCGGCACTTCCACCGTCCCTCGGCGGGTGTGTTGGTGCCGACCACAAATGTGCTGCACATGCTGCAGGCGCGGGGCTTTAGAAACCTGCGCAACTGGACGCATGGTGTGGATGTGCGCCTGTTCCAGTACCAGGAAGAGCCCCAGGTCTACGCGCCATTGGGGGTACTGGCCCGGCCGGTTTCGCTTTTTGTGGGCCGCGTCTCGTACGAGAAAAACATCGAGGCCTTTTTGCAGCTGGACGTGCCGGGTACCAAGGTGGTCTGTGGCGTGGGTCCGTTGGAAGCCGGCCTGCGTGAACGGTATCCCCATGTGCGCTGGTTGGGCGTGTTGCCGCGCGATGTGCTGGCCCAGGTCTATGCCGCAGCCGATGTGTTTGTGATGCCCAGCCGTTCCGAAACCTTTGGCCTGGTCATGCTGGAGGCCATGGCCTGCGGAACACCGGTCGCTGCCTACCCGGTTGATGGGCCGCTGGAAGTGGTGGGCGAGCCTGCCTGTGGCGGTGCCTTGCAAACGGATCTGGCACAGGCCTGGTACCAAGCCTTGAGCATCCCCCGCCATTCGGCCCGGGCGCGCGCGCAAGCCTTCAGCTGGGCCCATGCATCGGAACTTTTCTTGGGCCATCTGGTCCCGGCGCGCAGTGGTTTGCCAGGGTGCAAGGAACTTTCGATTCACACAACTGTCACACAACTGTCATCCCGTTCGTAAACAATCCTTCACTGTTGTGTCATAGTGAAGCCTGAACCTATGTTGTCCTTTCTGCGCCGCTCCCCGTTGCAAACCCCCGACAAACCAGTGAACCAGGCTCCCGATCTACTGGACCGTGACCACAGTATCCTGGCCTTTAACGAACGTGTGCTGGACTGGGCCGTGCGCAGCGATGTGCCCCTGCTGGAGCGGCTGCGTTACCTGTGCATCGTGTCGTCCAACCTCGACGAATTTTTTGAGGTGCGGGCCGAACCCCATGTGATCGCCATGCAGGCCGGTGACCGCAAGGGACAGTTTTCGGTTGGTTCGTTCGAACGCCTGGCCGCTTCGCTGCATGACATCGTCGGACGCCAGTACACGCTATACAACGAACAACTGATGCCGGCGTTCGAGCGCCTGGGCATCAAGATCGTGTCCCACGGAGACCGCAACCCGGCCCAGCGCCATTGGGTCAAACAGTATTTCGAGCGCGAGGTGCGCCCACTGCTGATTCCGGTGGGGCTGGACCCATCCCATCCATTTCCCCAGGTTGCCAACAAGTCGCTGAACTTCATCGTGCGCCTGGGTGGCCGTGATGCCTTTGGGCGCGAGAACGAGATCGCGATTGTGAAGGTGCCGCGTGTGTTGCCGCGCCTGATATGTATGCCGGCCAAGGTGTCGGGCGGGCTCACGCTGTTTGTGTCACTGTCCAGCGTCATCCGTGCGCATTTGTCCGAGCTGTTTGCCGGGCGCCATGTGGGAGAGTTTTCGCAGTTTCGGGTAACACGGCATTCTGACCTGGCAGTGGACGAAGACGACGTACAAAACCTGCGCATGGCCTTGCGCCAGGGCCTGGTGCACCGCCACTACGGGCAAGCCGTACGGCTGGAGGTTTCGGCAGGGTGTTCCGAATACCTGTCCGACTTTTTGTTGCACCAGTTTGATTTGCCAGCGAAGGCCCTGTACCGTGTGCACGGTCCGGTGAACCTGGTGCGCCTGACCCAGTTGATCGATCTGGTGGACAGGCCCGACCTGTGTTTCCCGCCGTACAAGCCGTCTTTCCCCGCGCGGATGAATTCCAACCTGTCCATCTTTGAGCAGCTCAAGCTGGGCGACATCCTGATCCACCAGCCGTTCGAGAGTTTTGACGGTGTGCTGGAGTTTTTGCGCGAGTCGGTCAACGACCCGCAGGTTCTGGCCATCAAGCAGACCATCTACCGCACCGGGCCCAACTCCGAGTTGATGGACCTGCTGCGTGAGGCTGTTCGCCGGGGCAAAGAGGTGACGGTGGTGGTGGAGCTCAAGGCGCGATTTGATGAAGAGGCCAATATCAACTGGGCCGAGATGCTGGAATCCATCGGTGCGCAGGTTCTGTACGGCGTGGTTGGCCTCAAGACCCATGCCAAGATGATGCTGATCACCCGGCGTGAGGGTAAGTCGCTCAAGCGGTATGGCCATTTGTCCACCGGTAACTACAACCCGCGCACCGCACGCCTGTACACCGATGTCAGCCACATCACCGCTGACCCGGCGCTGACAACGGACATGGAGCATGTGTTTGTGCACCTTGCCAGCCAAAGCAAGCTGCCGCCCTTGCGCAAGCTGTGGTTTGCGCCGTTCTACCTGCACCGGAATTTGATAGAACGTATCGACACGCTGGGTGTGGCAGCCGCGCGCGGTGCGGATACACGCATCGTGGCCAAGATGAATTCGCTGACAGACGAGGCGCTGATCCGCAGCCTGATGCGCGCGGGCAGCAAGGGTGTCAAGATTGACCTCATTGTGCGCGGAGCCTGCATGCTGCCGGCCCAGGTGCCGGGGCACACCGACAACATCCGGGTGCGGTCCGTCATTGGCCGTTTTCTGGAGCACTCACGGGTCTTTTACTTCCGCGAAGGGGAGACCGAAGAGTTGTACCTGTCCAGTGCGGACTGGATGAACCGCAACATGGTGCGACGGGTCGAACTGGCCTGGCCGGTGACCGACCCGGTGCAGCGCCAGCGCATTGTGGACGAGTGCCTGGTGGCCTATCTGCACGACGGAGTGGATGCCTGGGATCTGGGCCCAGATGGCACCTACACCCGCTACCAGGGCGATGGCAAAAAGCCGGTACACGGCGCACAGGCGGCGCTGATGGCACGTTACGCCGACAACGGTAAAACACACGGAGCCTAGACCATGGACCTGATTCTGTGGCGGCATGCAGAAGCGGTGGAAGACGGGCCCGATGGCGACGACATGGCGCGGGTGCTGACCCCCCGTGGCGAAAAGCAGGCCGCGCGTATGGCCGCCTGGCTGGACCGCCAATTGCCCGACAGCGCACGCATCTGGGTCAGCCCGGCGCGGCGTACCGAACAAACAGCCCGCGCGCTGGAGCGCAAATTCCGCTTCAGCCCGGCCCTGAGCCCCATGGCCAGCAGTGCACAACTGCTGGAGCTGGTGCAGTGGCCACAGGCCAAGGGTTGTGTGCTGGTCGTAGGGCATCAGCCCACGCTGGGCCAGACCGTTGCCAGCCTGCTGGGTCTGAGCGCCAGCGAGTGCGCCGTCAAGAAAGGCGCGCTGTGGTGGCTGCGATACCGGGAGCGTGAAGCCGGTGCACAGACGGTGGTAGTTACCGTGCAATCACCAGAAGTGTTGTAACCGCTCGCTGGCGAGGAGGGCTTAATTCGCCTTCGCTGGCCGCCCGGTTTTCAGGCTGGGAACTGATTTGAGTGCGGCCAGGAATGCGGTGTCCTGCATGGCTGCAATAGCCTTGATGCCGGCACGCAACAACTCTGTCTTCTTGGCGGGGCTGCCCAGTTTGGCCGCGCGCATTTTCAAGCCGTCCAGCACGGCGTATTCGGCCTTGGGGAAGGTGAAGCTGTCGCGCACCATCTTGGGCTTCTTCAGTTTGGCGGGTTTTGGAGGTATGGCTTTTGCAGCGACCTTTGTTGCAGGCTTGGCGACGGCTTTGGCGATGGGCTTGGCCGCGGCTTTGGCAGGCGCTACCGCTTTCCTGGCCTTTGTAGCTGCTTTGCCAGCGGCTTGGGGAGCGGTTTTAACGGCGGCCTTGGCGGCGGTTTTGGTAGCTGGGGTTTTTGCAACAACAGGCTTGTCTGCAGCGGCAACTTTATCAACAACTGTCATGAATTCTCTTTCAATGTAAACGGTATATACAGTTTATATGGTTCGGTAAAAATGGTCAAATGAACGTGTTTGAATCCCCGGTTGTCATCGTTCTGTCACGTCTGTGTCATCGTGTGGATCTACATTGCAGTGCTAGTCATATCTGTGAGCACATGCCATGGCGCATACGTCCGGGGTTTTTGAAGCAAGCCCAACCCATCGCGTGAACCACAGCACGTTCAAGGCACCAGCAGGTAGTTGGGGGCAGGGACCCCTGCATAGGGTTCTGCATGAAGCCAGCCTCTACCCGGTATTTCAACCCATAGTCAATCTGGGTGATGCCACCATCCACGCCCACGAAGCTTTGATACGCGGGCCTGGCGGCAGCCCTTTGCACACGCCTGACGCCTTGTTGCGGGCCGCCGCACATGAGCATCTGGAGTTCGAGTTCGAGTACGCCTGTGTGGTCGCCGCCCTGCGGACCTGGGGGAAGATGGATGTGCCGGGACGTCTGTTTGTGAACATGAGTGCGACCGTGTTGACCCAGTTGCTGACGTCAAAAGGGTCAGGTGATTTGTTGCGGCAGATCAGCGATTTGGGCATTTTGTCGCGCATGCTGGTGCTCGAAATCACCGAGCACGAGCGGGTGGAAGACATGGATGCACTGGCGGATGTGGTGGCACAAATCCGTAGCGCTGGGGTGTCGCTGGCGCTGGACGATTTTGGCGATGGTCGCTCCAGCCTGCGCCTGTGGTCACAACTCAAGCCCGAAGTGGTCAAGATCGACAAATACTTCACCAAAAATATCAGCCAGCATGGTGACAAGTTAAAGACCATCCAGGCGCTTTTGCAGATCGCCGATATCTTTGGTACCGCCCTGGTGGCAGAGGGCATAGAGAGCCAGGACGACCTGCGGGTACTGCGGGATCTGGGCATCAGTTACGGGCAGGGATACTTTCTGGGGCACCCCAATGTCGCGCCCGTGCAATATCTGGGCCCGGATGCGCAGCGGGTCCTGGCCGAGCGGCAGATAGTGGTGTTCCCCGAGCTCAGCCGGGCCATGCCCAACGGCCATCTGCGCAACCTGGCTTTGGTGGATGCCCCCACGGTAACCAGCGACACCAGCAACGATGCGTTGGCCGCCTGTTTTGCACAGTGGCCTGATTTACATGCCGTGGCGGTGCTCGACCGGGCGCAACCGGTTGCGCTGATCAACCGTGCGCAGTTCATGAACGAATACAGCAAGCTGTATTACCGCGAGGTGTGGGGCCGCAAACCCTGTGTGGTGCATGCCAATTTCCAGCCCCGGCTGATTGAGCGTGACCACAGTGTGGACGAGTTGGTCGGCATTCTCACGTCAGAGGACCAGCGTTACCTGACCGATGGATTCATCGTGACCGACAACGGCCGTTATGTGGGCCTTGGCACCGGAGACCAATTGGTGCGTTCGGTGACGGAGACCCGTATTGAAGCGGCCCGGCATGCGAATCCGCTGACGTTTCTACCGGGCAATATTCCCATCAGCCAGCACATCGAGCGCCTGATCAAGAAGAAGGTACGCTTCGTGGCCTGTTATGCCGACCTGAACAACTTCAAACCGTTCAACGACTACTACGGGTACTGGCGTGGCGACGAGATGATTCGTTTACTGGCCCGCCTGGCGATGGAGCAGTGTGACCCGCAACGGGATTTCCTGGGGCACGTGGGTGGCGATGACTTCATGCTGCTGTTCCAAAGCCCGGACTGGCGTGCCCGCAGTGAGCGGCTGGTACAAGCCTTCAACACACAGGCGCTGAGTCTGTTTGATGTGCAGGCCAGGGACGCTGGTGGTATCGAAGCCGAAGACCGCCACGGATCACTGCGGTTTTTCCCCTGTACGTCGGTGTCGATTGGCGCGGTCGCCATCGATGGTGCGCGGTTTTCACGCGCGGAAGATGTTGCCAATCTGGCGGCCCAGGCCAAACATGACGCCAAGCGGGCCGGGGCAGGTTTGTTGGAGCGCGCGGTTACTTAGGAGGCCCCGCCTTGTTGTGTACCAGCTGGATACGCCGCTGCAGCCGCTCGGCCTCTGCTGTCTGACCGGCTTGGGTGGCACGCTGCAGTTGTACCCCCAGCCAAGCCAACAGCGGGCGACGCCAGCCCTGGCTGGAGGCCGTATCCACGGCTTGGGCCAGAGTGGCGGGGTTGGCTTTGCCAGTCTGCAGCAACACGCCCGCTGCCACTAATCGTGACAGCGGATCGTCGATGCCCTGCAGGGCGGTCGCATCACTTGCATTGCGGGATGCAGCGGCTTGTTGGGCGGCGGGCAGCAGTGTAATTTTCGATGGTGCCAACTGGCCGCGCAGGTAGTCGGCATACGCCCTTTGGGCATCGGTGGCATCCTGCCTCAATGCTTCAAATCCGGCGCAGGGCTCCAACACCAAGCTGGCCACGTGGGCTGCACAGTGCAGCAGTTCGGCACCTGCCACCAGGTCGGCACGACCCGTGCGGGAAAGTTGTGCACGGGCTCTGGCCAGCTCCGCGGCCTCTATGCGGTTATTGCCTTCCAGGTAGGCGGCGACGGAGCGGTCCATCGCGCCTTTGGATTCGAGCTGCCAGTTGGGTGCCGGGGGCGCGGTGGAGCAGCCTGACAGCAACAGGACGCCCAGCACCAGCAGCCGGCCCGGGGTGATCGTTTGGAGGCGTATGGGGTTCATGGCAACTGGATGTCGGTGCTGCGGGCAAAGGGCCATTTGCGGTTGATTTCGTTGACCAGGCCGTCTATCTTGCGCAGGCTGGTTTCCACCTCGGTGCGCAACACACCCAGGTCGGCCGTGGCGTCTTTGGCGTTGGCGCTGATGGCCTGGGCATCTTTCAGCACGGTGTCGACCTTTTTGAGGCTTTCGCGTGCATCGCCCAGCAGGGCATTGAGTTGCACTACGGTGGCGCGGGTCTCTGGCAACACGCCCTTGTCGCCAAAGACCTGGGTGTCGGTTTTTGCGGCCAGCCCATCCAGCCGGGCCAGCAGGGCGTTGGTGCGGTCCAGCGTGGTGATGATTTTTTTGGCGTCCTGTTCATTGCCCAGCAGCACACCCAGCGCGCCACCCGGGCCGTTGAGCCTGCCGGTCAGGGTCTGGAGATTGCCCAGGGTGCCGCCCACCGCGCCACCGCTGCCGACCAGGGTGTTGAGGTTTTCTATCAGCTCGCGTGCGGCCGAGATCACCTTGGGTATCTCGGCGCTGACATCGCCCTGCAGCACCGTGCGAACGGCGCCGTCGGGCAGGGCGGGGTCGTCCAGCACCCCGGTGTAGGCGCGGATGTTCGGGGCACCCACCACGCCGCGCACCAGTGTGAAGACGCTGCTGGTGCGCAACCAATGGGCGTCTTTTTGCGTCACGTCCACCAATATGCGGACCTTGCCGGTTTCGGCCAGTTCGATGCCACGGACGCGGCCAATTGGAAAACCCGAGAACGTCAGGTCCATGCCGATGACAACACCTTCCGAGTCTTCCGCCATCAGCACCAGGCGCTGTGTGGCATCAAAAGCACCGCGCGCATACATCACAAACAGCACAGAGCCGCAGACCAGCACCAGCATGAACACCATCAGCAACCGGGCTTTGAACTCCAGATTGTCGCTGGAGGGGGGAGGGGATGGTTCAGGTGCATTCATGGAGGCGTGTCGCTCACGTCAATTGGTCAGTAGTAGTTTCCCACCAGGGAGACCATTTCTATCAACAGTATCACGGTGAACATGCGGACCAGGCCCCGCATCTCGGCGCTGGTGCGCACGGTACTGGTATACATGCCCGCCATGCCGCGCATGCCAACCAGGGCCGATGCCATCGGCATCAGCGACACGGTCAGGCAAAAGAACACGATCTTCAGCACAAAAATCACCGTGACGGCGGGGCTGAAGACCTGACCGAAGAGCCGCGTGAAGTTTGCCAGCCCCGACAGCGTGAACCCATAACTGGCCAGATAGGCCACCACCAGAACCACCACACTGCTCAATGCGGCCAGTGTAGCGCCGGAAAACAGGCCTGCTACCAGGCGCGGCGGCACCTCGCGTTGCATGGCTGCCCACTCTTTGCCGGGTGACATGTCCAACTGGCCTTTTGCATGCAGGGCCAGCAGTTCAGCGCCGTCGGGAATGGTGCAGCGCAAGGCCACAAAAAGTGCGGCGGTGATGGGTATCAGCTCCAGAACCAGCACACGGATCACAAGCTGCAGGGCGTAGTGCGAGAGGCCATAACTGTGTGCGGTGACCACTACGATACGGGTCAGTATCAGGGTCACCAGGGCACACACCACGGTAAAACCCAGAAGAATAGGCGCCGTGTTGGTGTACATATTGCGCATCAGGGATGCGCGATTGGCTGGCGTATAGCTGTTGGGGGAAAGCGCCAGCACCAGAATACTGGCACCCAGGTTCAGCAGGTGCACCCAGTCCAGCAAGGCTTGCTGGACGGCACGGCCCATCTGTGCCAGCCACCGATGCGTGGATACCGTGACGCTCATACAGGCATGATACCCGTGGGTCAACAGCCTGTGACGTTGAAGGACCAGGGGGTTTTCTGCCAGGCCTGCGCCTCTTCACGCAGCAGGTAGGCGGATTGTGGAAAGGCCTCCGCCCAGCCGGCGCGGCAGCGCAACTGCATGGTGCGGCCCTGCGGGTCCAGACGCTCCAGCACCATGCCCGCCAGATCCGGGTCGCGCCGGGCATGGCACAGGATGACGGCCAGGCGCAGCGCCATCAACTGGGCCAGCAGGTCGGTGTCGGCCAGGGCAGTTTCTATCTTGCGCAGCTTGCCGCGGTGCCCCAGTACCAAGAGGCTCAGGCGGTGCATTTCAGACAGCGAGAAGCCCATGGCGTCGGCGTTGTCCAGAATATAGGCGCCGTGTTTGTGGTATTCACTGTGTGAGATGTGGCTGCCAATCTCATGCAGCTGGGCCGCCCAGCGCAGTTTGCGCAAATGCCGGTCACCGTCCACGGGTGCCGCGGCGCCAGGCGAGGCCATCAGTTGGCCAAACAAATGGGTGGCGACCTTGCCGACCCGTTCACCATGCACGCTGTCCACGCCAAATTTGGTGGACAAACGCTGCACGGTTTTTACACGCAGGTCGTCAGTGTGATTATTGGTGTTGCCCAGCAGGTCACAGATCAGGCCATGGCGCAGACCGCCGGCGGCCTGGTGCAAGGTGTGAATGCCCAGCAGGCTGAATATGGCGCGCACGATGCTGACGCCCCCGCCGATGATGGCCTTGCGGTCTTCCCGCATGCCAGCCAGCTTGAGGCGGTCAGCACTTTGTGCCGCCACCAGTTTGTCCAGCAACCAGTCCAGTCCGTCCTGGGTTACGGTGCCCACGGGCCAGCCTGAGGCCACGAGCACATCAGCGATGGCACCTACGGTGCCGGCCGAACCATAGGCCACGTCCCAGCGGTCGGGGTGGTAGGCATCCAGCGCTTCATCCAGCACAGCCTTGGCCGCAATTTCTGCAATGGCAAACGATTTTTTGGAAAACTGACCGTCGGGGAAGTAGCGGTTGGACCATGCGATGCTGCCTACGCGGAAGGACTCCATGACCAGGGGTGTGGTGCCCTGGCCCAGTATCAACTCGGTAGAACGCCCGCCGATGTCCAGCACGATGCGCCGCTCGTCGGATGGGGGCAGCATCTGCGCCACACCCTGGTAGATCAGCCGGGCTTCTTCGCGGCCGGATATGACGTTGATGGGAAAGCCCAGTATGGTGTTGGCGCGCTGCAAAAATTCATCGCGGTTGCGGGCCTCGCGCAGGGTCTGGGTGGCCACGGCACGCACTTCACCGGGTTTGTAGCCGGCCAGCCGCTCGCCAAAGCGGGCCAGACAGTCCCAGCCGGCCTGCATGGCCTGTGGGGTCAAATTGCGGTCGTCGTCCAGACCACCGCCCTGGCGCACGGTTTCCTTCAGGTATTCGGTGCGGACAAAACTGCCATGCTCCACGCGCCCGATTTCGAGTCTGAAACTGTTGGACCCCAAATCCACGGCGGCCAGGCGATTTCCCATGTGCATCAATATTTTTTCGGTAAAGGATGGAACGACCGGCAGAGCATAGCACCGGCCCTTGGGCCGGCTACCCCTGCCGGGAGCCCTGTGCGCCGTGTTCTATCCGACCAGGCGACCGTCGGCCGCAATCATGCTTTGGGTGACGTAGGCTGTGCCACGGCTACGGGCGTCGGGCGCAATCCGAAAACCGCCCAGCTCCACCGTGTTTCGCCGCGCAAACGCCTGCAGGGCATTGGACCGGTTGATGGTGCCATCCATGCCCTGCAACACCTCATGGGTGTAGCGTGCAGAAATGTAGCCGGCCAGGCTCAACGGTGTGGGCGGCTCGTCAAAGAAGCGCCCCAGTGCAGCGCGATACGACTTGACGATGGGCAGGCTGGAATTGACCATGGGCACCACCTGGGTGGCGATCATGGGGGTAAAGCGCGACATGCCCATTTGCTGGATGCTTTGCAGGTTCACGTCGGACATCGCAATGATGTAACGCTGTGCGGCCTGCTTCTCCACACCCTGCGAAAAACGCACCAGCTCAGGCGTACCGCCCACGAACAGCAGCACACGTGGGCTGTCTGCCTTCAGGGACAGTGCCAGGTCCCGCAGGTCGCCGGTGGTGGTGTAGGAGACGATGGACAGATTGAGTGCACTGGCCACCTGTTGCAGGTCGGTCTTGTAGGCCGCATGCTCCGCAGCCGAGCCATAGACCGCGCCCACCTGGGTGATACCCATGACGGACAGTGATTTGATGGCATGGGCGATCTGTTCCTGGCGTGACGCAAAAATGGGGAAGGTGTTGGGCGAGGAGACCGCCTCCACGTTCTGCAGCCAGGGCGCGACATGGGCCAGGTCTGGCAGTTCACGGCCCAATATGTCCACCAGCTGCGAGGCAGCCCGGTCGCCCGATGAACCAAAAAGTGCGACACACTGCGGCAACGCTTTGAGTGAGTCGACCGCGGTACGCAGGCTGGCAGCGCTGCCATCTACCTCGATAACCATGTGTTTGACGGCGTTGCCCTGCAGGCCGCCGCGGCTGTTGATTTCTTGCCAGGCTGCGCGCGAGCCCACCAGAAAGTCTTTCGACACGTCGATCTGGTTGGTTGACATGTCGGCAATTTGTGCAACGGTCAGGGCGCGTGCGCCCTTGGTGGGCTGGGCCCAGAGGGGCGCAGCCCCGGCAAGTCCGAGGCCTGCGAGGCCGGTCAGGGTGCGCAATACAGCGCGGCGGTGGGGGTTTTGTGGGAAGGGCATGGCAGGGATCCTTGGCCAAATGGGTAAGCGGTGGCGGACAAGCGCCCACCACGCTATTAAAATAATAGCTATTGAGGCATTACCGACGGGGGCTACAGCCTAATTTAGTCAATACAAAAGTGGCGGGAGGCCACTTTGGCGCAGGTTTTACTTCTTGGGGGGCATCAACACGGCGTCGATGGTGTGCACCACACCATTGGTTGCACCCAGGTCGGCCAGCACCACGGCGGCACTTTCCACAATGACAAAGTCACCGGCCTTGGCCAGGGCCAGGTTGGCGCCGCTCAGGGTCTTGGTGTTGCCATTCTTGATGTCGGCGGACATCAGTTTGCCGGGCACCACGTGGTAGCCCAGCACTTCTTTCAGTTTTTCAGGGTTTTTGCTCAGGTCGACCATGGTGGCAGCGGGCACAGCCTTGAAGGCCTCATTGGTGGGCGCGAACACGGTGAACGGGCCACCGGACTTCAGGGTCTCAGACAGGCCAGCCTGCGCAACCAGTGTATTGAAGGTGCTCAGGGAGGGCGTGTTGGCCACGTTGTCGGCGAGGTTGGCGGGGGCGGGCTTGGTGGCACACGCACCCAGCGCCACGGTGGCTGCGAGCACCAGAGCGTTGCGGCGGAGGGTGGAGAAGGCTTTGTTTTGTGACATGGTGCAGTCCGTTGGTTGGTTGAAAACGGTTTAGCTTAAAAACGTGATGTGACGATTACGTGACAACTGCATGAAGCTTTTGCGACCAGAGCTTATGGGGTGGACTTTGTTTGCCGGTTTCACAAAATAGCGAAATTTGTCACCTACTTGTCACAAAACTTTCTTAAAGTTCTCCCATTCCTCAACCAACCGAATAAAGGTTACCCATGCGAATCGCGTTCAAATTGCCACTGTTGTCCCTGGCCGTAGCCGCCACTCTGGGTTTTTCTGGTGCGGTTGTCGCCCAGGAAATCACGGGCGCCGGCGCCTCGTTCCCCGCACCGATCTATTCCAAGTGGGCCTCTGAGTACAACAAGGCCACGGGCGTCAAGGTGAACTACCAGTCCATCGGTTCTGGCGGCGGTATCAAGCAGATTGACTCCAAGACGGTTGATTTCGGCGCCTCCGACGCACCCTTGACCGACGAAGTGCTGAAGACCAAAGGTCAAATGCAGTTCCCCACCGTGCTGGGCGGCGTCGTTCCGGTTATCAACGTCAAGGGTATTGAGCCCGGCCAGTTGAAACTGACCGGAGCTGTTTTGGGTGACATCTACCTCGGAAAAATTGCCCGCTGGAATGACCCCGCCCTCAAGGCTCTCAATCCCGGTCTGGCACTGCCCGATGCAGCGATCGCCCAGGTCCGCCGTGCAGATGGTTCGGGCACTACCTTCATCTTCACCAACTACCTGAGCAAGGTGAATGCCGAGTGGAAGGCCAAAGTGGGCGAGGGCACAGCTGTGAACTGGCCCGTGGGCGCTGGCGGCAAGGGCAATGAAGGTGTTGCCGCATTTGTGGGTCGCCTGCCCAACTCCATGGGTTACGTGGAGTATTCCTACGTCAAGCAAAACAAGCTGAACTATGCGGTGATGCAGAACTCCTCCGGCAACTTTGTGAAGCCGGATGACGAAACCTTCAAGGCCGCCGCCGCTGGTGCGGACTGGAACAAGTCCTTCTACCAAATCCTGACCAACCAGCCCGGCAAAGACGCCTGGCCTATCTCGGGTGCCACCTTCATCCTGATGCACCTGAAGCAAGACAAGCCGGCCAGCGCCACAGAAACCTTGAAGTTCTTCAACTGGGCCTATACCAACGGTGGCAAGTCTGCCGCGGATCTGGATTACGTTCCCATGCCACCAGCCGTGGTTGCAGCCATCCAGAAGTCCTGGGGCGAGATCAAGGACGGTGCCGGCAAGCCCGTGGCCTTCAAGTAAAACCAACACGTCTGGGTTCAGAAGGGATTTGCAAGGCAAAACTACCATGTCAACTACACTTGTACACGACGATTTCTCCTCCAGTCCTTCTGAAACCCAGTCGGTTCGCGCAATGACCCAACCTCCTCCTGTAAAAAGAGCCCGTTCGGGGCCCTGGGCTGATCTTGTTTTTGGCTGGCTGGCCAAAGGCGCTGCCCTGGTCACCCTGTGCCTGCTGATCGCCATCCTGGCGTCACTGACCATCAGCGCATGGCCTGCTATCGAAAAATATGGATTCGGCTTTTTGACCAGTACCACCTGGGACCCCGTCAAAGAGGAGTTTGGCGGGCTGGTCATGATTTATGGCACGCTGGCAACCTCGTTCATTGCACTCCTGATCGCCGTGCCGGTCAGTTTTGGTATCGCGCTGTTTTTGACCGAGTTGTCGCCCGCATGGCTGAAGCGGCCGCTGGGTACGGCCATCGAGTTGTTGGCCGCTGTGCCATCCATTGTCTATGGCATGTGGGGTTTGCTGGTGTTTGGCCCTGTGCTGGCCACCTATGTACAGCAACCCGCCCAAGCCTTGTTTGAAGGTGTGCCCTATCTGGGGGCCTTTGTCTCCGGGCCACCGGTGGGTATTGGTATCTTGTCTGCCGGCATTATTCTGGCCATCATGATCATTCCCTTCATCGCCGCTGTAATGCGCGATGTGTTTGAAGTGACCCCTCCGTTGCTGAAAGAGTCTGCCTACGGACTGGGTGCCACCACCTGGGAGGTGGTCTCCAAGGTGGTATTGCCCTACACCAAGACCGGTGTAATTGGCGGCATCATGCTGGGCCTGGGCCGCGCCATTGGCGAAACCATGGCCGTTACCTTTGTCATCGGCAACTTCAACCAGCTGGATTCGCTCAGCCTCTTCCAGGCCGCCAACAGCATCACTTCCGCGTTGGCCAATGAGTTTGCCGAGGCAGGCGAGGGCCTGCACCAGGCATCACTGATGTATCTGGGCTTGGTGCTCTTCTTCATCACCTTTGTGATCTTGTCACTCTCCAAAATTTTGCTGGCGCAGCTGCGCAAGAACGAAGGAGCCAAGACATGAGCGCGACCGCACTGCAATTGAAATCTGCCAAGTTTGCCCGCCGCAAGCGTGTGAACCAGGTGGCAACCGGTTTGGCCCTATCTGCCATGTCCTTTGGACTGTTCTGGTTGTTCTGGATTCTGTGGGAAACCATTCTTCTGGGTCTGGGCGGCTTGTCGTTTGCCACGTTCACCCAGATGACCCCACCCCCCAATGACGAAGGCGGTTTGGCCAACGCCATCTATGGATCGTTTGTGATGGTCGCCCTGGCCACATGCCTGGGAACGCCCATCGGTGTGATGGCCGGCATCTATCTGGCGGAGTTTGACTCCAAGAGCTGGCTGGCATCAGTCACGCGCTTTGTGAACGACATCCTTTTGTCCGCGCCGTCCATTGTGATTGGCCTGTTCGTCTATGCTGTGGTGGTGTCGCGTTTCAAGTCTTTCTCGGGGTATGCCGGTGTTCTGGCACTGTCTTTGCTGGTGATTCCCGTGGTGATCCGCACCACAGAAAACATGCTGCAACTGGTGCCTGCCGGACTCCGTGAAGCGGCCTATGCACTAGGCGCCCCCAAGTGGAAAGTCATCTTGAGCATTACGCTCAAGGCGGCCCGCACGGGGGTGATCACGGGTGTGTTGTTGGCCGTAGCCCGCATTGCCGGTGAAACAGCGCCTTTGTTGTTCACCGCTTTGAGCAACCAGTTCTGGACCTCTTCCTTGAGCGAACCCATGGCCAGTTTGCCTGTCACCATCTTCAAGTTTGCGATGAGCCCCTATGAGAACTGGCAGAAGCTGGCCTGGGCTGGCGTGTTCATCATTACCGCAGCGGTATTGGGTCTGAACATACTGGCGCGGGTACTGACTCGCAGCAAGACCTGACCTCCGTTGCAGCCAATTAACTTAAGAACCTCATATGCTGAATACTCCTACCGCTCCCGAGAAAACCAAAATCGCCGTCAAGGATCTGAATTTCTACTACGGCAAGTTTCACGCACTCAAAGGCATCAATCTGGAGATTCCGGAGAACAAGGTCACCGCATTTATCGGACCCTCCGGTTGTGGCAAATCCACCTTGCTGCGTGTCTTCAATCGCATGTTTGAACTCTATCCTGAGCAGCGCGCGGAAGGCCAGATCATGCTGGACGGCGAGAACCTGCTGACAAGCAAGGAAGATGTGGCCCTGCTGCGTGCCAAGGTGGGCATGGTGTTCCAGAAACCTACACCCTTCCCGATGTCCATATTCGACAACATCGCTTTTGGTGTGAAGCTCTTTGAATCACTCAACGCCAGCGACATGGAGGAGCGCGTGGAGTGGGCATTGCGCAAGTCTGCTTTGTGGACCGAGGTCAAAGACAAACTGCACCAAAGCGGTTCCAGCCTGTCCGGCGGGCAGCAGCAGCGCCTGTGTATTGCCCGTGGCATTGCCATCAAGCCCGAGGTGTTGTTGCTGGATGAACCCTGTTCGGCATTGGACCCGATTTCCACTGCCAAGGTCGAGGAATTGATCGTGGAATTGAAGAGCGACTACACCGTGGTCATCGTCACGCACAACATGCAACAGGCGGCGCGTTGCAGCGACTACACGGCGTATATGTACCTGGGTGATCTGGTGGAGTTTGGCGCAACCGAGCAGATGTTCTTCAAACCCACGCGCAAAGAGACCGAAGACTACATCACCGGTCGGTTCGGTTAATTCAATGGTTTTGCGGGACAGACCTTCAGCTCTGTCCTCAACTGATTAGTAGGAGTTATATGCCCGACAAACACTTGTCAACACAATTCGACAGCGAACTGACGTCCGTCTCATCCCAGGTCATGGAGTTGGGTGGGCTGGTGGAATCGCAAATCCGTCGCGCCATCTTTGCACTGTCACAGTTCAGCGTAGAAGTTGCCAACGAGGTGACCGCCAACGAGGCGCGTGTGAATGCGATGGAAATCGAGATCGACCGCGATCTCTCCTCCATCATCGCGCGGCGCCAGCCAACCGCACGCGATCTTCGCTTGCTGATTGCCATTTCCAAGACCACTGCCAACCTGGAACGGGTGGGTGACGAGGCTGAAAAAATTGCCCGCATGGTGCGCTCCATCATCCAGAGCGGATCGCCACGCTCGCTGCCTTCGCTGGAGTTGCGTGTCGCGGCGGACCTTGCATCGGGCTTGCTGAACAAGGCTTTGGACGCATTTGCACGTCTTGACGTGTCGGCAGCCGTAGCGATCCTGAAAGAGGACGACCTGATTGATGCGGAGTTTGACGGTTTTGTGCGCAAGCTCATCACCTACATGATGGAAGACCCGCGCATGATTTCGCCCAGTCTGGACCTGCTGTTCCTGGCCAAGGCGATCGAGCGTATCGGCGACCACGCCAAAAACATTGCCGAATTCATCATTTACGTGGTCAAGGGCGAAGATGTGCGCCACACGTCGATGGAAAAAATAGAATCTGTCGTCAAATGAGAAACATGCCCTCTGTGCTGGTTGTGGAGGATGAGTCGGCCATTGCGGAACTCATTGCCGTCAACCTGCGACACAACGGCTTTCGCCCCATCTGGGCCAGCGACAGTGTGACGGCACAGCGCGATCTGGATGCGGGCTTGCCGGATCTGATTTTGCTGGACTGGATGCTGCCCGGCGAAAGTGGTCTGGTGCTGGCCAAACGCTGGCGTGCCGACCCGCGGACCCAATCCGTGCCGCTGATCATGCTGACGGCGCGCGGTGATGAAGCCGACCGGGTGGCGGGTCTGGACGCCGGCGCCGACGACTACATTGCCAAGCCGTTCTCGACCAAAGAACTGCTGGCCCGTATACGTGCCGTGCTGCGTCGTCGCACGCCCGAGCAGGCGGGCGAAACGTTGACGATTGGTGCTCTGGCGCTGGACCCGGCTACCCACCGTGTGTCGTTTGAAGAAAAGCCCTTGAAGCTGGGGCCTACCGAATTCAAACTGCTGCATTACCTGATGGGCCATGCGGAGCGCGTGCACAGCCGTGCCCAGTTGCTGGACAAGGTCTGGGGCGACCATGTGTACATCGAAGAGCGTACGGTAGACGTGCACGTCAAACGCCTGCGCGAAGCACTGGCTGCGGCTGGTGCCATGGTCGAGACGGTTCGCGGTGCAGGTTACCGCCTGACCGCTACGCCAGTGCCAGCAGCGGTGGCTGCGGAAAAAGTCAGCACGTCCTAGCTGCGTTTTTGATATCGCATGTTCTGGAGGCTACTCTCACTGGTGCTGTGCCAAGCTGGCGCGGCTGCACTCGGGTGGGTGATTGCGCCCAAGGGGGACGCGTTGCAAATGGCCTTGGTCATGACCCTGGTCGGAGGTTATCTGTGGTTTGTGCTGGACAGCTTGCGTGGTCTGAGGCTGCTGCGCTGGTTGCAAGCTGGGGCGGCGTCGGACCTGGCGATTGGCAACGGGTTGTGGGGTGAGGCGTATGACCGCGTACGCCGCATGTTGCGGGCCAGCAGCCGTTTGACGGTCGAGAGCGAAAGCCGGTTGACCGATTTTCTGGCAGCTTTGCAGGCATCACCCAATGGCGTGGTTCTGCTGGATGCCGAAGCACGTATCGAATGGTTTAACCAGACAGCGGCCGACCATTTTGGTTTCGATGCACGGCGTGACCTGCTGCAGCACTTTGGCAATCTGGTGCGCGATCCGGGGTTTGCGGCGTATCTGCTGGAACGCAATTTTCTGCACGGGGTCACCATGCCGGGGCGCGACAGCAGCAACGCCAAGCCGGTTAGCTTGTCGGTGAACCTGCATCCCTACGGTGAGGGCCGTTTGCTGCTGCTGTCGCGCGACATTACTGCCGTGGAGCAGGCAGAAGCCATGCGACGCGATTTCGTCGCCAATGTGTCGCACGAAATTCGCACGCCATTGACGGTGCTGGCCGGGTTTGTGGAGACATTGCAAACGTTGCCCTTGAGCGATCAGGAGCGCCAGCGTTATCTTGGCCTGATGTCGCAGCAGGCTACGCGCATGCAGACGCTGGTCAGCGATCTGCTCACCCTGTCGCGCCTGGAAGGCAGTCCATTGCCATCCTCGCACGAGTGGGTATCGGGTGACGTATTGATGCAGCAGTGCGAGCAGGACGCACGGGACCTGTCGCACCTGTTGTGGGCGCAGTCCCACGATTTGCGATTCGAACGGGAGCAGGGGTGTGAAATTGCAGGATCTGCACTGGAGTTGCACAGTGCCATGTCCAACTTGATTGGGAACGCAATCCGCTATACACCTGCACAGCGTCGCATCGACGTGGGTTTTACGGCGCTGCCGGAGGGTGGCGCGGTATTTTTTGTCAAGGACCAGGGCCCGGGTATCGCGCAGGAACACATCCCACGGCTTACGGAACGTTTTTACCGAGTGGACAGGAGTCGCTCACGCGAGACCGGTGGAACTGGATTGGGCCTGGCCATTGTCAAACACGTGGCCCAGCGGCACGGGGCCGAGCTGTCCATCGACAGCCTGCCCGGCAAAGGCTCTACTTTTTCGTTGACGTTTCCGCCGCACCGGATTCGTTCGGCGCTGGAAGTGCCGACGCTTCACTGATTGCCTCCGCCCGGCGTTTGAATAACAGGACTGATTCGCCTCTGTTGGCCGGATGCAGGATCAGTTCCTGCTGTATCCACACCGCGGTGTCGATGTTCAAAGGGGTGGACAGGTCAGGCAATGGTTCGACCAGGAGCCAGGGACAGTGGGTATTGGCCTGCATGGGTACCAGGTGCAAACGGCCATAGAACTGGAACGCCGCAATCTGGCCTTGCCCCAGTCCCAGCGTTTCTATGCAGCCTGGCGCAGTCAGTTGTGATTGGGTCCGCTGCACCAGCAAAGTGTAGCTCTGGGCATAGTTGAGCAATGGCATCCACAACGTCATGAATAACAACCAGCTCAGTGCGGCGCCACCGGCGGGCAGAACCAGGCTCTTCCAGATGGCTGCGCGGTGGCGACCGACGCGCCACTTCACCAGCGCAATCCAGGCTATCGTGGCGATGGTTGCAATGGCAAAGGCTAGGAACGAAAAGCTGGCTTCAAAGCCTGGGGCCAGCCGCGCTACGTTGGCCGCTGGTTGCGCGGGAACGCCGGTTTGCATGGCGATCCAGACCACCCAGATCGTGAACGCACAGCCGGAAAAAAACAGCAGGGTAAACCAGTCAATCAAGGCAGATACCTGGCGCTTCAACGTGGGCAAGGCAAAGGCCGCCAGCGTGGCCAGGGCTGGCAGTGCCAACAGCAAGGTTCGATCCGACGAGCCGGTGGTCAGTGTGGCAACTGCGCACACGGTGAAGAACCAGGCCGGCAGTGCGATGTGGCGGCTTATTCGGCGGTTGAACAGCTGGTAGCGCCAGCGCCACAGCGTCCACAGGGTCAGGGGCCATGCTGGCCACGTGAACCAAATCAGCAGTTCGGCATAACCCAACCAGTCCACCAATGTGGCATGGGGGAGCTCAATTTTCCAGCGCAACAGGCCCAAGGCCATGGCAAGCCCGGCACTGACCAGTGTCACTATCGCAATGGCGATGCTTTCCCGCGCAACGCGGCGGTTGCGCGCGGTGTCCGGCGAATCGGTTTCACGATCCGCATAGTGCAGCGCAGCGCTGCCCAGACCGAACAAAATAGCCAGGCTCGGCGCGCCAGACAGCGACAGGCCAACAAGTCCCACCCCCGCAGCGATCGCCGGGCCACGGCGTCGGTAGGGCAGCGCTCCCATGGCATAGAAGAACAGTGCGGAAAAAGCCAGCTGCGACAGTGCAGGGGTTGTTTCGTGTGCCAGTTGCGCCAAGCCCAAACAGGCGATGAAGGCCAATAACCCGCCATCAGCCATGGCGCGTGCATAGTCCGCGGGCAGGGCTTCTCCGCCGAATGCGAAAGGAACGGGTTGCGCCAGAGGATTACGTGCCAAATAGTAGGTGCCGTACCAGGTGGCGAGCATGGCGAGGCCCAACAGCAATGCAAAGGGGATGCGAACTGCGAAATCGGGACTGACCCAGCTGGGCGCCAACTGCATGGCCCATGCACCCAACCAGTAGGGCAAAACGGCGGGATTCTCGGCCGGCAAACCAATCAGGGTGGGGGCCAGCCAGTTGGAAGTACCTTGCACCAACTCAGCCATAAATCCCAAAGCCGCCATGTCTTCGCTTTTCCAGGCGTCGCGCCCCAGGAAACCAGGCAAGGCGTAGGCAAAACACAGCAAAAACAAGGCCCAGCGCGGGAGGCGTCTGGCACCAGCCTGGGTGACGATGGCGGGATTGGGGTGGTTCACTGATTCAAATGCAATAAAAAAAGCAGCGCGGACATCCGGGCTGCTTTTTTGGTGACGATTCAGGCCAAAACCTGAAGTCGGATTACTTCGCTGCTGTAGCGGCTGTCTTGCCGAAACGGTTGCGGAAGCGCTCCACGCGTCCACCCATGTTGTCCACAGATTTCTGTGTACCAGTGTAGAAAGGGTGCGATTCGCTGGTGGTGTCCAGCTTGTACAGCGGCAGTTCGCGGCCGTCTTCCATCGTGATCATTTCCTTGGTGTTGGCGCAAGAACGTGTCACAAACTTGAAGTTGTTCGACATGTCCATGAAACACACTTCACGGTAATTGGGGTGAATGCCTTCTTTCATACTCTTCTCCATCAGTTGCGCCAGCCGCGCTGGCCAATCCAGCGTACTTTTCGCGTAAACCCAAGATTATAACCCAGCCGCCCAAGCATCACGTTGAGCACAAGCGTGGGGGCAATTTTTCGTAGGGCCGCCCCAAGAAAAATTAACCCCCTCGGGGGGCAGCGACCCACACGCAGTGGGGGAGCGTGGGGGCAATATTTCTATCCGCCTCGGCGCATCATGTCGAAGAATTCGCCGTTTGTTTTTGTGGCGCGCATCTGCTTGAGCACCATCTCCATGGCTTCCACTTCGTCCATGTTGTACAAGAACTGGCGCAGGATGCGGGTCTTTTGCAGGATTTCGG
>JAZKDY010000069.1:0-3637 GCA_040387325.1 Pseudomonadota bacterium
TTTCCTGACTGGTGGTATCCAGCAGCAGGTCCACAAAGTCCGCAGGTTTGCGGGATACATCAATAGTTGAACTAAACCGCTGACGCGGTGGTGTGCCATCAGTGGCATGCCACCGCGTTTTGCGTTGGTGGGATGTCTTGCGCGAGATGGTGATGAGGAGAAGCCTTCGGGCTGGGGGATGTTCCCCGGCCTTGAAGGAGATATCTCATGACCGAACTACGGCAACGCATGATCGATGCGATGGTGGTGCGCGGGTTTGCCAAGCGCACGCAGAAGGCCTACATCGGAGCCATCCGGCGCATGGCCAAACACTACCGACGCGATCCGGCCACGTACACGGCACAGGAGGTGCAAGCCTATCTGCTGCACGTGGTGAAGGACGAGCGGCTGTCGTACAGCACCATGAACCAGGCCGCCTGCGCGGCGCAGTTCCTGTTCCAGACCGTGCTGGGTCATGGCGAAGAACAGTTCCACGTGCCCTTTGCCAAGGTACCGGCCAAGCAGCCCGAGTTGCTGGCACGCGAGGAGATATCGCGCCTGCTGGTGGCGTGCACGCACCCGATGCACCGGATGTTGCTGCAAACCGTCTATGCCTGCGGACTTCGCGTATCGGAGGCCTGCGCGCTGCGGGTGAGAGACATTGACAGCACGCCGGACCGCATGTGCATTCGTGTGGCCTGTGGCAAAGGAGGCAAAGGGCGCTACAGCATCCTGAGCCCGACGCTGCTGCAACTGCTGCGCGCCTATGTGCGCGCGTACCGCCCCGGCATGTGGCTGTTTGCCAGCGCCGGCAGCGCGCTGCCGCCCAGCGTGGACGTACCCCAGCGGGCGTACCAGCGCGCCCGAGCCCGTGCCGGCATCACCAAGGAAGGTGGCATCCACACGCTGCGCCACTGCTTCGCCACGCACCTGCTCGAAGGCGGGGTGGACCTGTTCACGATCCAGAAGCTGCTGGGCCACGGCCACATCAGCACCACGGGGCGCTACCTGCACCTGATCAGCCCGCAGTTCCGCCCACCCAAGGACACCGACCCGCTGGACCTGCTGGCCGCGCTGCGGCTGTTCTGAGCCGCCACACCCGTGGCCACCACGGTGGCTGAGGCGCTGCACCGGCACGGCGCGGCGTACCTGGCGACACACACGCTCTGCACGCCCCAGGCCAAGGCCTGGCGGGCCATCGTGGCCTGCAGGACGGCAGCGCTGGGCGGAGAGCAACTGGCCTGTGATGCCTGCGGCCACCGCCACTGGCAGTACCACTCGTGCCGCAACCGGCACTGCCCGCAGTGTGGCGCCCGGGCCAAGGACGCGTGGCTACAGGGACGCTTGGCCGAAGTGTTGCCGGTGCCCTATGCGCACCTGGTGTTCACCCTGCCACACAGCTTGAACGGCTTGTACGGTGCACACCCGCGCTGGGTGATCGACACGTTGTTCGCCAGCGTGGCCAGGACGCTGAACGACTTCGCCGCCAACCCCCGGTGGATGGGCGTGGAGAACGCTACCCCCGCCTTCAGCCTGGTGCTGCACACCTGGACGCAGGACCTGCGACGGCACATCCACCTGCATGTGGTGATGGCCTGCGGGGTGCTGCAGGCAGAAACTTGGCACACGCCCACGCGCAAGCCGGACTTCCTGTTCCCGGTGCGGGCACTGTCCAGGGTGTTCAAGGCCAAGTTCCTGCAAGCGCTGGGCGAGGCCCACCGCAGTGGACAGATCACACACGACCCGCAGGCAGACGAGGCTGCCTGGAAGCCGCGCCAGCGCGCGCTGTACCGCCACGACTGGGTGGTGTACGCCAAGACCCCACTGGGCGGGCCGGCGCAGGTGCTGGAGTACCTGAGCCGCTACACCCATCGCACGGCCATCGGCAACGAGCGCATCAAGGCCATCACCGACACCGAGGTGGCCTTCACGGTGCGCGCCGATGACCAGGGTGGCAAGCGCGGAATCTGGCTGCGGGGAGAGGAGTTCATCCGCAGGCTGATGCTGCACGTGCTGCCTGCGGGGATCAAGCGCATCCGCCACTACGGAGTGCTGGCCTCGGCGTGCAAGGGCCAGAAGCTGCAGGCGGCCCGGATGGCGCTGCAGATGCCCCAAACCAATCCCAGCGCCGTCGAATCGGCCAGGGAGTTCATGGCGCGTGTGGTACGCATGGACGTGCAGCAGTGCCCGTGCTGTGCACTGGGGCGCCTGCGCTGCGTGCAGCGCTTGGCGGGCCAGGGGCGGTTGCCGGCGCCGGGGGCGCAACCCGAGCCGCAGGGAAGGGGACCGCCATGAGCAGCCCGCGACAGCCCATTGTTCTCGCTACGTACGGCAAGGTGCGCGCCAGGGAACGGGCTTGCTCGGTGATGCAGGCCACACCGCAGTGCCAGGCCACGCACGGACCCTGGAGCGCTACCGGGTACGTCGGTGGAGGTCAAGAGGCCCAAATACCCGTGTCCGTCGGCGTGCCGGGACGCAATAATCTGCGCGTCCGAGGGGACTTGCTGAAGCAATCCCCTATGCCGCGGGCCAGCCGGTCTGCAGGTTCAGTCCAACAAGGTTTATCTGCCGCAAGGAGGGCTCATGGTTTCTGCACACTTGGTCTCGCGGCAGATAAACGCTGGTCGTTATGGTGGTTTCTATGTTTGCCGCAATTCGTAGTGCCGTCGCAAAGCGCGTTGAAGTGCTCGTAGAAGTTGCGGGCTTGGCACTGTCTTTGTCCGGCGCCACATTTGCCGTGGTGCTGGGAAAAGTGCTTGTCGCTGTAGTTTTGGGAGCGGTTGCCCTGGGCATCTTCCTGCGACTGTCTAGTCGCCGTGCTGGGAGAGTTGAGGCGCCTGTTCCGATGCCAAAATGGGTTCGCCTGGTTGCTGTTGCCTTGTCTGTTGTTGAAGTCGCTGCCTTGGTAGAGGCAGTCAATTTACCAGTTCGCTTTTATGACGCGGGTTTCGAATACATGCACTGGGCGCTCATAGCGATTGCGCTTGTCGCCGCATACGCGCTGCAAGTGCGCCTGCTTCGGTCTGTCGGGAGTAAATCGCGTGCGCTGGAATCACCATAACAGGCCGCTTCATCCGACCGCCTTCGGCGTCGGCTGAGCGGCGGCGTTAACCATCCCAGGGGGAAAATGAGTACCGCGAAGATTTCCGAGCCCATCGCTGGCGACAAGTTGTACCAGGAGCGCGCACGGGCGGCGTTGCCGTTGCTGGTTCGCCAAGCAAAGGCCGGTATCCCCATCTTCTATTCCGACCTTGCGGCAGAGTTGGAGATGCCAAACCCACGTAATTTGAACTACGTACTCGGCAGCATTGGCCAGTCGATGGAGTTGATCTCCAAATCCTGGAAAACGAAAGTTCCACCAATCCAGTGTCTTGTTGTCAATAGAGCCACTGGTTTACCAGGCGAAGGCATCGGGTGGTTTCTTGTGAAGAAGGAAGACTTCAAACTGCTACCTCTGCGCCAGAAGAGGGCAATCGTTGAAGTTGAACTTCAGCATATTTTCTCGTACTCCCGCTGGACAGAGGTGCTTCAGACGCTTTCGTTGAATGAAGTGGAAGCGAACTATTCGCACGTCGTTGCGGCGGCTTCTGCTGGTGGCTTCGGTGGCGGCGAAGGGCCGGAACACTTGGCGCTGAAGCTCTACGTGGCGAGTCATCCG
>JAZKDY010000070.1:0-19647 GCA_040387325.1 Pseudomonadota bacterium
ACTTCTTCAGCGCGGCCACGCAGGCCTTGATCAAGAAGGCCAGCATCGTGACCTTCGCAACGCTTGCGTTGCTTCCAGACTTCGCGGCTTTCTCGCTCTCCAGGTTGGTCGATACGCGGAAGGCTTCCAGGTCGGTGATGTCGGCATCGTCATGGTTGGTGACGGCCGGGATCATGATGGCGTTGCGCAGCAGGTTGGCGCCGCTGATCTTCTTGATGCGCGACATCTCCTTGCGCTCGATGGGGCCGAACTTGGCAAAGTCGACCTTAGGCCAGGGGATCAGGCCCAGGCCAGCACCATCGCCACCACCGCTGGCTTTGTTCTGGGCCGCGCCCGCCAGCGTCTGGATGGCGCCGCTCATCACGGAGCGGGTAAAGCCCTGCACGTCGGCCTCGGTGATACGGCCTTTGAGGCCACTGCCTTTGACTTCATTCAAGGGCACACCCAGTTCGCGGGCGAACTTGCGGACCGAGGGTGATGCGTGGGGCAAGCCCAGAGGGGCAGCGCCGGGCGCGTGCGCAGGCACAGCCAGGGCGGGTGCCGTTGCGGCGGCTGCGGGCGCAGAAGCCGTGGGTGCTGCTACGGCCCGAGCCGACGTAGCCGCAGCTGGCGCGGCTGCAGGTGCAGCCACCGCGCCACCAGCCACCCCTTCGAGAATCACGACCAGGTCACCGATGTTCACGGTGTCGCCCAGCTTGACCTTGATCTCCTTGACCACACCAGCGGTGCTGGACGGGATCTCCATCGACGCTTTGTCGGACTCCACGGTCACCAGGCTTTGCTCCACCTTCACGGTGTCGCCCACCTTGACCAGCAGCTCAATGACGGTGACGTCTTTAAAATCACCGATGTCGGGGACAAATACTTGTATGAGATTCATGGTGCAAATGGATAGGATTCGCGGGTAGGTGATTCAAGATCCCGTGACGCGCACACTCTTGCGCGCCATGGCAGCGATGCTCTGGGCATCGACACCGAAGAACGCGCGCAATGCTGCACGGGTGTCGCTGCGGCCAAAGCCATCGGTACCCATGGTGGTGTAGCTGCGGTCATTCGGCAGATAGGCGCGCACCGACTCCGGCACCGCACGCACATAGTCCGTGGCAGCGATGATGGGGCCGCCACTTTCCTCCAGCAATTGGGCGATGTAGGGCATCGCGTGGACCGGGGCGTCTACCGACCGTGTGCATGTCTGGCCTTCGCGGGCCAACTCGCTCCAACTGGTCACACTGAAAACGGTTACAGAAATTCCTTCCGCGGCCAGTTGCTCTGCGGCCTTGATCACTTCGGTCAGGATGGCACCAGAACCCATTAAGGTCACTTCAGCAGGGTCCGTCACCTCGCCCGCTGCGGGTTGCGTACTCGCGTAGCTGGCAAAGCGGTAACCACCTTTGACCACACCTTCCATCGCCTGCTCGGGCAGGCTGGGGTTTGCATAGTTCTCGTTCATCGTGGTGATGTAGTAAAAAACGTCTTGCTGTTCCTCCATCATCTCGCGCATGCCACGGTCCACAATCACCGCAAGCTCGCCGGCAAACGCCGGGTCGTAAGCCTTGCAATTGGGGATAGTTGCCGCTATCAGATGGCTGGTTCCGTCCTGGTGTTGCAAGCCCTCGCCGCCCAGCGTGGTCCGCCCCGAGGTTGCGCCAATCAAGAACCCCCTTGCACGCTGGTCGGCTGCAGCCCAGATCTGGTCGCCCACGCGCTGAAACCCAAACATCGAGTAGTAGATGTAGAAGGGCAGCATGGCCAGGCCATGCACGCTGTAGCTGGTGCTGGCCGCCGTCCAACTGGCCAGCGCGCCGGCTTCGGATATGCCCTCTTCCAGAATCTGTCCGTCCTTGGCCTCACGGTAGCTCAGCACCGAGCCAATGTCTTCCGGCGCATAGCGCTGACCCACGCTGGAATAGATACCCACCTGTTTGAACAGATTGGCCATGCCAAAGGTGCGAGCCTCATCGGCGACGATGGGCACAATCCGACTGCCAAGTGATTTGTCCTTCAACAAATTGCCCAGCATGCGCACGAAGGCCATGGTCGTGCTCATTTCCTTGCCTTCTGCCTGCACCGCAAACTGGGCATAGGCCGGCAGTGCCGGGACCCCAACCTGCGTACACTGCGTATAGCGCTTGGGCAGGAAGCCGCCCAAGTCCTTGCGCTTGGCGTGGAGGTAGAGCATCTCAGGGCTGTCTGCCGGTGGCCGGTAGAAGTTCAGCGAAGTCACCTGTTCATCGGTCAGTGGCAACTGGAAGCGATTCCGAAAGGCAACCAAGTCGGTCTCATCAAACTTCTTGTGGCTGTGCGTCGTCATCCTGCCCTGGCCCGCGTTGCCCATGCCGTAGCCTTTTTTGGTATGGGCCAGGATGACAGTTGGCTTGCCCTGGTGCTGGGCCGCGGCGGCATAGGCCGCATGAATCTTCACCAGGTCGTGGCCGCCGCGCTTGAGCCGGTCAATCTGCTCATCCGTCATGCCCTGTGCCAGGGCCGCCAATTCGGCGTTCTGCCCAAAGAAGGACTCGCGATTGAAGCGGCCATCCTTTGCAGCAAAGGTCTGCATCTGCCCATCAACGGTGTTGGAGAAGGCCTTCTTCAATGCACCCTGGGTGTCGCGCGCAAACAGTCCGTCCCAATCGCTGCCCCATACCAGCTTGATGACATTCCAGCCCGCTCCGGCGAAGAGTTGTTCGAGCTCGTCAATGATGCGGCCATTGCCACGGACTGGGCCATCCAGACGCTGCAAGTTGCAATTCACCACCCACACGAGGTTGTCCAGTCCTTCGCGCGCTGCCAGCGTGAGCGCACTCATGCTCTCGGGCTCGTCCATTTCGCCGTCGCCAAATACGCCCCACACCTTGCGCTCGGTGCAGTCCAGCAGTTGCCGGTCCGTGAGATAACGCATAAAGCGCGCGTGGTAGATCGAGCTGATCGGCCCTATGCCCATGGAGCCGGTGGGGAACTGCCAGAAGTCGGGCATCAAATAGGGATGCGGATAGCTGCACAGGCCACGGGCACCTTCACCGGTGGTGTGTGCAGGCGCAGTCAGTTCCTGGCGGTAGAGCGTCAGGTCCGCTTCTGTCAGCCGCCCTTCGAGGTAGGCGCGTGCATACACCCCGGGTGCGCTGTGCGGCTGGAAGAACACCAGGTCGCCCAGGTTGGGCTTGCCATGGCTTTCACCGCGGGCATGGAAGAAGTGGTTGTAGCCCACTTCAAACAAGTCAGCGGCGCTGGCATAGCTGGCAATATGTCCACCCAGTTCGCCATAGGCCTGGTTGGCCCGCACCACCATGGCCAATGCATTCCATCGCATCAGGGAGGCGAGGCGCTCTTCGACAGCCAGGTCGCCGGGGAACGCTGGCTGCTGGTCTACCGAGATGGTGTTGACATAGGGCGTCTTGAGTGAAGGTTTCCAGGCGATGGAAGGATCACGCCCCATCTCACTGAGAATGTCCAGTATTTCGTGGGTACGTTCTGGGCCTGCGGCCTGGTACAGGGATTGCAGCGCATCGCGCCACTCCTGTACCTCCACAGGGTCACGGTCTTGGGGGTTGGATTGGGGAGCTTGATCGGCTGGGGATTGCATGAGACATTCACTGAAAGAATTGAAAACTGAGCGCAACTGTTGAATGCAGGCGCCGGAACAGGTAGGCGAATTTGCAGGCGATTCGGTCCGTTGGTAGTGCGCTATGCCGAAACACGTGCGCCACGCGGGCTCGAAACTTGATCAGTCGGCCGTGATGCCCGAACGCTTCACCACTGCTTTCCATCGGGCAACATCACTCACGATCAGGGTCAAGAGCTGAGCGGGTGTTCCTGTGCTTACACGCAAGCCCTGCTTGTTCAGCTCGGCCTTGACGTCGGGGCGGGTGATCACCTCGACAAAGTCCCGGTTCAGGCGTTCGACCAGGTCAACGGGTGTTTTTGCCGGTGCCAGTACGGCATACCAGGCATCAATCGCATCCATGGCAGGAAAACCTTGCTCCCGAAAGGTCGGTATCGCTGGCAGAAGATCACTGCGGGATTCACCTGTTATCGCCAGGGCATTGAGGCGTCCGGACTGTATCTGGGTGCGCAGGGAGGGCAAGGAGCCAAACATCATTTGAACCTGGCCGCTGATCAGGTCCGTCGTTGCACCCGCGATACCGCGGTAAGGCACATGCACCACAAACAGGTCATGGTTGGCCTTGAAAAGCTCCATTGCAAAGTGATGGGGCGTGCCATTGCCTGGCGTGGCATAGTTAAGACGACCTGGCTGCTTCTTGGCAAACGCAACCAGAGCACGCACATCCTGCACTGGCAGACCGGGGTTCACCGCAAGTACAAAATTGGTTTCCGCCAGCTTGGTCACCGGGGCAAAGTCACGCACCGCGTCGTAGGGTTGGTTGCGGTAAATCGCGGGTGTCATGGTGTGAACGCTGATAGCCATCAACAGCGTGTGCCCATCGGGTTCGGCCCTGGCAACTGCTTGTGTACCCAGGTTGCCGCTGGCACCTGGTTTGTTGTCAACGATGACCGGCTGTCCCCATTTTTTCGACAAGAGCGGGCCTACCACGCGGGCAATGGTGTCGCTACCGCTGCCTGGCGTGAATGGGACCACAAGTGTCACCGCCCTGCCCGGAAAGGGAGAGCGGCTCTGCGCAACGGCGTTGAACGGCAGCCCGAGCCAAGTGGCCAAGGCTGCGATACAGACGAGGCTGCTTTTGGACCTGCCAATCTTCATGGGGCTTCACAGGCGCATTGCAGGGCGAACCCGAGCTGTTGCAGCTGAAGCGCATGCCCATAGTGGTGGAAATCCATGCAATGCCCCGTTTGTTGGACGATGGCGGCGTCCACGCGTGGCGAGTTCGTCAGGGCCTTGGCAAATCCGTCAACTTCGGCGGCGCTCATGATCCAGAGCGGGTCCTGTGCCGACTGACGGTAATGCACCGGTACCTTGATCGCGTCAAGTGTCTTGGGTGCGTTGTCTGTCCAAGTGCTGACGATGTCAATCAGCTCCGCTTTGGGTGCGGGGGAATCAGCCGCTTGGCTGGCCTCAACCATGGCAGGCTCATAGCTGCCTGCAGGGCCAAACATCATTTGAACCTTGACCGGCCCGGGCATCTCAACCGTCGGTGTGTCGGGCAGACTTTCCCACAGCGGCTTGTGCTCAGGTGGTGTCTTCAAACACATGCCCGAAAGGGCCAAACCCAGCAGCGGAAACTGTGCTGATCCATTGGCGACCTGTGCAGCAATGCTGGCTGTGATGGCGCCTCCTATGGAGTGACCAATCAGGAAGATGCCCTTGGTGCCCTGGCCATAACGCCGCCAGCAGTCTTCCAGCGCTTTCAGTAGATAGGTGGCCTGTCCAATCACGGTACTTTGGGCCGCTGGCAATGCGGGGCTTCCGCCATAGCCAGGACGGTCGAGCGCCACCGCAGGCATGCCATTGGCCACCGCACGGTCCAGCAGCGATGCACCGGGGATGTCGAAATAGCGTGAGGTGTAGGTGCCACCATGCAGTGCAACGATAAGGGGCAGCGGCGAGTGGTTGATGCCGCTGCCTGGCAGCCGGACGCGCCCCGTCAGGTCGCCTGCGACCTTGTCGGCAGGGCCGGGCTGAAAAGAAGAAGTGTTCATAGAAGTGCTCATGGTTTTTGTCTCCGTTGTAATCAGCGTGCAGCGTAATTGCATTGGCAACCAAAGCAAAGATGAAAAAAGTGGGGGGGTGATGCCGACTTTGTATCGCCACCAAGCAGCTGGCGCTCAGCGGGTCAGTGTGTCCATGTGCAAGGCTGCCCTGCGAATCATGTCGCAGAAGTACTCCGCTGCAGGAGTCAATGGCAGACCCGTGCGGTGGACTATGCAGATGGGCGGAGCAGACAGAACCTCTTGGACATGGATTCTTTGTACGAACTCCCTGAACAAGGGGATCTGCGCCCACTGCTGGGGGAGCATGGTCAGCATGTCGGAGTTCGCCACCGAGAAAAAGAAGGTCAGGGCGGAGTGCCCTTGGACCACCAGCTTGGGCAAAGGCAGGCCATAGTGTTTGAAGATGGGCGACAACTCGTCTTCAGCCCGGTGCGTCACCGAGGTGGTTACCCATTCGGCATTCCCAAGCTCACGCAGAGACTTTGCCCCCGCCAGCGGGTGCCCCTTGCGACCCAGGATCACGCGCTCATTGTCAAAGAGCTTTTCTACCGTCAGCTCGTTGGATACCTCGCCATGGGTAGGGCCGATGTAGAAGTCCATCGTTCCGCCGGTCAACTCCAGTTCTACCCTGGGCAGTACGGCATCAATGACTTCAAGGGTGACGTTTGGGAAAGCCCTGCGGAATGGCCCCAGAGCGTTTGGGAGCAGTGCCATGTGTGCAACACTGGAGAGGCACAACCGGATATGTCCATGCGTTGCGCCTTGAAGCTGCTCAATTTCTTCCTGGGCTCGCCGGAATTCACTGCGTACCGCTTTTGCACGCCGCAAGAAGACCTCGCCCATGGGGGTGAGTTGAACGCCTTTGGCACGGCGCTCGAACAACACCACTCCCAGTTCCTTTTCCAGCTCCTGAATGCTGCGCGTCATGGATGGCTGTGCAAGCCCTAGCTGGCGTGCAGCGGCGCGCAAACTTCCACGTTCAGCCACCGCCAAAAAATCACGAATTGAATTGAACTTCACTGACGGGGAATCGCTATGGACAAGCAAGGATATTTAAGACCAGCCGATAATTATCGGCCGCACTCGTCGTGACGAGTATCCGGAGATTCCCGTACGTAGTGCGCGGTTCAAGGGGCTCCGTTAGCAGTCGCTGTGCATCCCGAGCAATTTGTAGGCATTTCCAAAGTACAGCTTGCGTGCGTCCGTTTCGGCCAGGTTCAGGTCTTCTATCGACCGAATGCCCTCACGGATGAACATGGGCCCGCCCTCTGGGTCAAAGGGACAGTCACTGGCAAACACCACATGGTCAGCGCCAAAGAAGTCCAGGCCGCAGCGCAGTGCGGAGCTTGATCCCCCCAGGACGGTGTCGCCGTAGAACATTTTGAAATATTCCATCGGTGGTTTGGAAAGGCGTTTGAGCGCGTCGGCATCCGAACCATCAACGCTGCGGCTTCCCAGTTGTGCCCACAAGGTTTCAGCTCTGCCGGCAAAGTAGGGCAGCATGCCACCGCAGTGGTGGGTGATCATGCGCAGTTCGGGGAGTTTTTCCAGCAAGCCCGAAAATACCATGCGCGCCATGGCCACACTGGTTTCGACCGGCCAACCCAGTACCTGCCAGATTTCGTACTGGGATTTCTCCTCGTCAGGGTAATCCGAGCGGCTGGCCGGTCGGGTGGGATGCATCCATACCGGCATGCCGTGCTTGCGGGTCACCCGTTCGAAAATCGCGAAGACTTCAAGGCGATCCAGAGCGCTGCCATTGACGCTGGTCAGTACTTGAATGCCTTTGGCACCCAGCACCTCAATGGCATAGTCCATCTCGACAAGGGCCGCCGCCGGATTGTTCATGGGCAGCGATGCGACAAAGGCCGGGAACTTGTCCGGCCATTGGCGACAGATCTCTGCCATGCCTTCATTGGCCACGCGCGCATAACCAGGGGACACATCCGGCCCGCCCAGCATCTCAGGCGAGGGCACAGCGCAAGTGATGACTTGCTGAACTTCTGGCCACTCGTCAAGCATCCTGGCTCTGGCCTCCATGTCCCACAGCATGCGCAAAGAGTTCATGCGTCTGACCATGCCGGGCTCTTTGCAATGCCTGTTTACCAGTTCCAGGTAGGCCGGCGGCATGACGTGGTTGTAAATGTCAATCTTGATGGGTTTGGTACTTGGGTGCATGGCTCGTATCAGTTTGTCCTGGGCAAACTTTAATAGGCCTGCAGCAAGTGCGGCAGATAGCAATATCACGCCAGCAACATTGAATCTGAATCGCTCAGACCTTCATGGCAGCGCCTGCGCACCCGGTTTGCAGGGTTCGTGGCAAGTGTTCACCCACCAGCGATGCATCGGCGATATCGACCGGACGTTTTCGTCATCTGTTGCAGATGCGCTTAGCTCCGTATCTTCCCACCCCAGTTACTTGCAACACGGTGCAGTGGCTAATTAAAACCCTTAGGAGACAACGTGAACAAAACCATGCTCGCCATGGCAGCTTTAGCTGCCGTCCCATTTTCCACGTACGCCCAGTCGGGTGTCACGCTATATGGCCGATTCAACGTGGGCGCGCAGCATCTGATATATGCTGACACCCCGACCCGAGCGTCGTCCAGTGTTACGGCCATCACCAGTGACGCCTCGCTCTGGGGTATGCGCGGCACCGAGGATTTGGGGGGAGGCAACCGCGTTTACTTCAAGGCGGAGTCGGGCATCCAGCTTGATACCGGTGCCCAGTCAAGCGCTACGCAAATGTTCAACCGCGAAACCTTTATCGGTCTGAGCAGCCCAACACTCGGTTCACTGCAACTCGGCAGCCAGTGGGCGCCAGGCCTGTGGCAGTCGCTGCGCGCCGATCCGTTCCAGCGATTCGGCCCCGGCGGGCAGGCCTATCTGTTGCAAGTGCAGCGCGGCTACACCCTCAAATACGACAGTGCCGTTCAATACATCACGCCAAAATTCGCCGGCCTGTCTGGACGCCTCTACTATGTACCCAGCGAAGGGCAGGCCACGGGCGAGGCCAGTGCCGCCAGCCTGGACTATGACAACGGCCGCCTGTACGTCGGCGCCTACCTCGACAACAACCAGGTTCCGGCAGCGTCCGTCGCACTGACCGGATCGACCGTCCTCAGCCGCACGACCTCTGTGGCTGCAACATATGACTTCACCAGCGTAAAGCTGTATGCACAGGCACAGACCAACAGCGTCAATGGCCTGCCCGATGTCAAGGGCTATTTGCTGGGCGTGAGCGTCCCTGTGGGCGTGGGGCAAATCAAGGCCTCGTACCTGCACAAGAGCGCACCTAAAGCTGACGCATCAGTCATTGGGGTAGGTTACGCGTACCCGTTGTCCAAGCGCACCTCACTCTTCGGCAATGTAGCGCACCTGACCAATGAAGGCGCGGCAGCCTACCGCTTTGGCCCGGCACTGGCGGAGCAGGCTGCACTGGGCCCAGCGGGCCCGGTGGCGGGGCAAAATGCGATGAGCGTTCACGTGGGCTTGATGCATTCGTTCTAGCGTTGCGCTTTCATACCCGCCAAGGCGGGTATGGCGGCATTCTTGTCAAGCGGCACGATTTTGAGTCATTCGTGGTTGACGATGAAATCCTCTGGCACGGCCGGACCCCAGACATACAGCGAATCCTCGGGGGCGTGGTCGGCTGCTTCCCAGTTCAGATCGTGGGGTATGTAGTCGATGTCAAACGAGTACTCTGCATAGCTGCCCCAGGGATCCCGCACATAGTGAAAATAGTTAGACCCGAGCACATGGCGGCCCAATCCCCACCCGAGCGTATAACCGGCCAGGCGCATCTGTTCCGCGCCGCCGCCCACCTCATCGATGCTGCCAACATCCCAACTGGAATGGTGCAGGCCGGGTGCATGTGAACGCGCAAAGGCGATCAGGTGGTGGTCGCTGCCGTGTGCACCATGCAGGAAAGCAATGTTTCCCGCAGATTCGTCGGACAGGCGAAGGCCGAGAACGTCTATGCAAAAACGCGTCATGCGACGGACATCCGGGGTAAAGAAAAGCACGTGTGACAAGGCGCGTGGGCGCACCCGAGGCGCCCGGCTGCGTGAAGGGGCCGCACCGGTGCCAATAGGCGCAGACTGACGAAGCGTCGGGCGGGTCTTGTTGCTCGGCGATACCTTGGGCGCCACCACCAGTTGCCAGGGCGTACCGTCGGGGTTGCACAGCCAGATACCACCAGGCTCTGCCAGTGGATGCGGCGCGCACGCCAGGCCAAGCGTCTCTATCCGTTGGCGTAGCAGGATTTCGTCCTCGGCGTAGATGCCAAAACGCACATACTCCAGCCGCTTCGTCTCACCGGACATACACACGGTTGCCCAACAGTGCGGATGGCCTTCCGTGTGCAGATGCAGCCGGTTGGCGGAAGCACACACCTGCAGTCCAAACGCGCTGTAAAAGCGCCCGGCCTCATCGAGGTCCGGTACCGAAAAGACAAAGTGGTCCACCGAATGAATGCCCACGGCATCGGGACGGCGACGGTTTTGATTGCGCTGATCCATGGTCATGCGCCACCTCTTCCGCTCACCCGCTTCAGCAATGGCATCGCGTCGGCGGGCAGGCTGTCGCCACGCCAGGCGACATGCTGGTCTGGCCGAATCAGGGCATACCGCGCACGGTAGAGACTCGCCACCGCACCCTTTGGCGCCTGCGAAAGTGCAAGTGGAATGTTGCAGTCCGTGGCCGCAGCCAGAAACCTTTCAACGTCGGGGCTCTGTGTCCCGTCAGTGATGAGCAATGTAAAACCCGAACCGAACGTGTCATAGAGCGACCGTCCATCATGCAACCAGGCGTGCGGGGCAATACCCCCGGGCCGCGCAGAAGGCACATAGTTGAGAAAGTCAGACTCCGGCTCGGGCCCATCTTCGTTGGCGATGATGGGCGATTCGATGTAGCGGTAGCCTTTGACAACGCCAAGGGTGTTGAACTCGCGCAGCTTGGCGCCGGCAACCCGGGTGCCGATCTCTGTGCGAGCCTGTCGGCCAGCCGGGGAGTCGTCTTCAAGGCCGCCTTGGACGAGCTGGTTGCTGAGCACTGAATGGTTGGCGGTCGCCTCATCCATCACAAACTGGTGAACCGGTCGGCGTTCGGATTCATAACTGTCCAGCAGGATGGGTCCACCCCAACCCTGCAGCACGGCAGCCAACTTCCAGCCCAGGTCAACACCGTCTGCGATGCCCATGTTCATGCCATAACCACCAAAGGGCGGGTGCAGATGGCATGCGTCCCCCGCCAGAAAAACCCGTCCCTGGCGGTATGTGTTCGCCAGCAATTTGCTGGCTACCCATTCGTCAGAACTGAGGATTTCATAGGGCAGGTCGATGCCGGTTGCTCGGCGAATCAGCGCCACCGCGTCCGACGGGTGAAACTTGAAGTTTTCAGGAACCGCGGTGGGCATGAAGAACCAGCGGTCACCGGTGTCCATCGGGCCAACCAGGCTGGGCAGGTCGGCGTTGACCTGCCAGTACATGATGGCCGGTCCATGGGGGTGTGCCTTGTCCAGACCCGGCGCGCGGAACACCACGTTGTAGTTGCGTGACAGCCCGTAGGTCCCTTCCATCTTGGCACCAATGGCCTCGCGCACTGCGCTGCGCGCACCGTCGGCCCCGACCAAAAATTCCGTGGTGACCAAGCTCTCCTGGCCCGTGGTCAAGTCCTTGATCCGGGCAGAAACCTTACCCCCCTGCTCAAAGCCCAGCAGCTCACTGTTGAACATAATCTCCACGCCCGGCAACGAGGCTGCGTGCTCACGCAGCACTTCTTCGACGGTGTATTGCGGAACCCATTGCGCATGCTCGGCGTACATCGGATTCTTGCCCGGCGCGCAATACATGGCATTCTCGAAGCGCGCCAGTTCGTAGCCAGACAGCCGCGTCACGAACAACACATTCGAGGGGTAGTCCACCCCCAGGGGGGATGCCTTGCGCAGTTTGTCTGCAATGCCCCAGCGCCGCAAGTGTTCGCGCGTGCGCACGTTGGTTGTCTTGGCACGCGGCGCATGGCCGACACGCGCATTGCGCTCAATGACGAGGCAAGGAATGGCGCGCTGGCCCAGCTCTATCGCCAGAGCCAGGCCAGTGGGGCCGGCGCCGACGATCAGTACGCGCGGTGCGGTGTTGGAAGAACGGGTCACGTTGTCTCCTGGTTATGTGCATGGCAATCGGGTTGCTGCCTGGATCGTAAAAACGGATCAGCAGAACTAACAGATGCCACGTCCACACCATTGATATCGGTTTCTTATCACTTGAGCCGCTTTGTCACTGAGTCGATTCAGTTATGGCATCGACGCAGCTTTTTTCCTATCTATGGCAGGCACTCTTTGCCGCCTAACATCCAGTCCCACAACAACAAAGGAGATGGGTGTGACAACCGAGACAAGCCCTTGGATTCGTTCTGCGTTTTGGACTGGCACAGTCAAAACCGGTGCCGAAGCGCGCTTTCGCAATCAGATCGATGCCGTGCTTGTGCCTGGCCTGAGAGCCCTGCCCGGCGTGCAAAGCGTGGTCGTACTCTGGCCACGCAATGTTGAAGACTCGCCACCTGCAATTGCCTGTCAGGTGCTGGTTGCATTTGCCAATCGTACGGACGTCGAACGGATGATGTCGTCCGACGAACGGCGCCTGCTCAGGCCCCAGGTTTTGGATGCGGTCGCCATGTTTGACGGCAGCATCAGTCACATTGAATTCGTAACCGATGGCCGACCCGGCCCGGTCCTTCCATTCTGAGCATTGAAAGACATACATGAAGCTGCTACGCCACGGCCAGCCCGGCCAAGAGAAGCCCGGAGCCCTCGACAAACTCGGACAACCACGCGACCTGTCGCTGCTGGTCACAGACTTCACGCCCGATTGGTTGGCACCAGAGAAGCTGAAGGCGCTGGAGGCGATAGACCTTGAAAAAATGCCCCTGGTACCTGCTGGAGCTCGGCTAGGCACTCCAGTGGCCGGCACGCGCCAGTTTGTCGCGATCGGATTGAATTACCGCAAGCACGCGCAGGAAGCAGGCATGGACATTCCCAAGGAGCCCGTGGTCTTCACCAAAGCGCTGACCTCCATTGCCGGGCCCAATGATGACGTCACGTTGCCACCGGGGTCCGAGGCGGGTGACTGGGAGATCGAGCTGGCCTTTGTGATCGGAACGGTGGCGAGGCGGGTGCCGGTGGACAAGGCCTTGTCGCATGTTGCAGGCTATTGCCTGGCCAATGACATTTCCGAGCGGGACTGGCAGATCAAGCGTGGTGGCCAATGGGGCAAAGGCAAGAGTTTCGACGGGTTCGGTCCGCTGGGCCCGTGGCTGGTCACCGCTGATGAACTCAGCGACCCGTTGGCGATTCCCTTGGAGCTGAAGGTCAATGGACAAGTGCGCCAACGCAGCAACACATCGGACATGATTTTCAACGTGGCGGAGGTTGTATCGCATCTGAGCCAGTTCATGACCCTGTTGCCCGGTGATGTGGTCATCACCGGTACGCCCGAAGGCGTTGGCCTGGGTATCAAGCCAACACCTGTCTTTCTTCGCCGCGGCGATGTGATGACGCTGGACGCAGGTCCACTCGGCACGCAGACCCAGCGAGTGATCTGAGAAAAGCCGATCTGTTGATTGCAGTTGAGGAGTCGCACATGACCAACACCATTCGCCCCAAGTCTTTTGCACATGTCGTATACCGCACCTATCGGTTTGATCAGATGCTCCAGTGGTATGTGACCGTATTCGGTGGGGAGGTCCAGTACCAGAGCCCAGTCATCGCCTTTGTGACCTACGATGAGGAACACCACCGTGTCGCCCTCTTGAATATGGGCATCATCAAGGGCGCTTCGCGCGCGCTTGCGCCGCGTGGGCAGCCCGGCGTTGACCATGTGGCCTATGGCTACTCCAGCCTCAGTGAACTCATCTGCAAGTATGCAGAGCTGAAGGCCAAGGAGATTCTTCCTTACTGGTGCATCCATCACGGTGTGACGGTATCCCTGTACTACGCGGATCCGGACGGCAACCAGATGGAGTTCCAGACAGATTGTTTTTCGAGCAATGCGGATGCCAACCGTTTCATGAATGGGCCACATTTCGAAACCAATCCCATCGGCGTGGAGTTCGATCCTGAAGTGATCCAGGCCCGGTTGGCTCTGGGTGAATCGGAGGACAGTCTGCTTCCCCGTCGGGAACATCTACCCGTCTCCGAGATTCGGGGCACGTTGATGAAATAGCTGGGTGGGTTGCGGGCCAACATTTGGATAGTCCGCAGCTTTCGACCTTTTGCAGCCCAACCAGGAAGTGCATGCAGACCTTTGATTTCGACCTTTTTGTGATCGGCGGTGGCAGTGGGGGTATTCGCGCGGCGCGCTTGGCGGCACAGCGTGGCGCACGGGTGGGCCTGGCGGAGGTCGCGGCGATGGGCGGAACCTGCGTCAACGTGGGCTGCATTCCCAAAAAGCTCTACCACTATGCTGCGCAATATGCCGAAAGTTTCCAGGAATCACAGGGCTACGGCTGGACCAGTGGTGTGCCTCGCCTCGCCTGGGAAACCCTCAAAGCCAACCGCGCGCGGGAAATACAGAGGCTGAACGGCATCTACACAGGCCTGCTCGAAAACTCCGGTGTGACGATCATCGACGCGTGGGCACAGCTGGTGGACCCCCACACGGTGCAAGCCAATGGCCGACGCTACACCGCGAAGAACATCCTGGTGGCCACGGGCGGCACCGCCTCGATTCCGGCCGTCAGCGGCCGTGAACATGTGCTCACCTCGGACAGCATGTTTGATCTTGCCCCCTTTCCGAAACGCCTGCTGGTGGTCGGCGGCGGCTACATAGCCTGCGAGTTCGCCTCCATTTTCAACGGCTTGGGTGCCGAAGTCGTGCAGGTGCATCGCGGCCGCATGCTGTTGACGGGTTTTGACGCGGATGTGCGCAGCTTTATCGGCACGGAGATGGAAAAGACGGGTGTGAAACTGTTGTTCAACGCCCAGGTCACAGCAATCACGCCAACCGTTGGTGGCCTGAAAGTTGACCTCTCCAGCGCAGAAACCGGCCCGGAAAGCTGTGTGGTCGATGCCGTGCTGTACGCCACAGGTCGCGTGCCGAACGCCGGCGGCATCGGGCTGGACGGTGCCGGTGTGGCCGTAGGCAAAGATGGTGCCATCACAGTCAATGCGTACTACCAGACATCGGTTCCCTCGATCTATGCTATCGGCGATGTCACCGCGCGCGTGCAACTGACGCCGGTCGCGCTGGGTGAGGCGATGGCGGTGGTCGACCATCTGTTTGGCACCTCCGCAGGCGGGAAGCCGCGCAGCATGAACTACGAATGCATTCCGACCGCCGTGTTCACACACCCCAGTATCGGGACGGTTGGTTATGGAGAGGCCGAGGCACGGGAGAAGTTCGGCAAAGTAACGGTTTTTCGTTCCGACCTCAAGGCACTCAAGCACACGCTCAGTGGTAGCACCGAACGAACGCTGATGAAGCTGGTGGTGGAGGATGCGACGGACAGGGTTGTGGGCCTGCACATGGTGGGTGCCGACGCAGGTGAGATCGTGCAGGGTTTTGCGGTGGCGATGAAAGCGGGCGCAACCAAAGCGGTCTTCGACAGCACTGTGGGTATTCACCCGACGATGGCGGAAGAGTTTGTGACGATGCGCGAGCCGGTGAAGCCTGGAGGGCAGGTGCAGTAACACCAGCGTGTTGTGCATGTTGGCACCACAGCGGGCATCGATACGACTTCAGGGGCTTGGCGGCTTTCGTGCACTGTCAGGGCCGCGCTGCTGGTTGCACACAGCATGGCTGATGGCCAGGTTCTCCAAGTGGCTGTTGCCACCCGCGCTCAGGGGCTTGATGTGTTCCAGTGTGGCATCGCCCGGTGCTACCGGCAGCCCGCAGACCCAGCAGGGGACCACGCCATGCAGTTGGCGGGCCACGGTCTTGTAGATCTTGTCACGCGTCAGTCCAAGTCGGCTCATGCCGGCAGTTTAGCGGACGCATGATGGACGGTCCTCTAGTTGACGTAGGGGTTGTTGGGCGCGCGGTCGTCGCGGTTGCGCACACCATCGTGGTCGTTATCACCACGGCTCCAGCGGCCACGGCGCAGTTCCCAACGGTCACCGTTTTGCACCCAGGCGGGTTGGTCCAGGTAGTAGCCGCGGCGGGCGCGTTCCCAATGGCCGGGTCGCCACACATGGCGGTTGCCGCGCAGGTCCCAGTAGCCGGAGTGCCACACATAGCCTGGGCGGGGCCCCGGGATGACTTCGTGGCGGGGTAGTGGCGGGGCCACGTTGAAATAAATGGTGGGTTGGGCGCTGACCGACAACGGTGCAGAGACGCCGGCGACAGTTCCAACGCAGACCACAACGGCAAGAAGGGTTTTACGGAGTTTCATGTTGCTTTCCTTTGTGACGATGGCACCGAAAAGCAGGCCGGGTGCATGCTGCACAGACCGTGGCTCAATCCGGGAAATGGTTGAAGGAAGTGAAGGTATTGGCCACGGGCGCACCTTGTGCGTCCACCAGCCGCAGGCCCGGCGCGCTGTCGATGTGGCCTATGCGGGTGACCGGCGTGGCGCTGGCCTGGCTTGCGGCCAACACGGCGGCGCGTTGTGCGGGTGGGGCGCAGAACACCAGCTCATAGTCGTCGCCACCGCTGAGCACGCAGCGCAAGGCCGTCTCAGTCGGGGTGCTTAAGCCAAATTGGCCTGTAGCCCCCGTGAAATATGACAAATGCGCTAGCAAATGTATAGCAGTTGATGTGTCCAGCGTAGCCCCCACGCCGGAGCGCTGCAGGATGTGGCCCAGGTCGCCCAGCAGGCCGTCGCTGATGTCAGCCGCTGCACTGGCCACGCCGCGCAGTGCCAGGCCCAGCGTCACGCGGGGTGTGGGTTGCTCCAGCCGCTGGCGTGCTGCGGCCAGCAGGTCGCCCGGCAGTGTGGTGTGGCCCTGCAGTGCCTCCAGTGCCAGGCGGGCGTCGCCCAGGGTTCCGCTCACATAGATGTCGTCGCCTGCACGGGCGCCACTGCGCAACAGCGCTTGCCCGGCGGGCACCTCGCCAAACACGGTGATGCAGATGTTCAGTGGCCCCCGGGTGGTGTCGCCGCCTACCAGTTCGCAGCCATGGGTGTCAGCCAGCGCCAGCAGGCCTTGTGCAAACGGCGCCAGCCAGGCGGCATCGGCCGTGGGCAGGGAAAGGGCCAGCGTGAAGGCCAGTGGCCGCGCACCGCATGCGGCCAGGTCGCTCAGGTTGACGGCCAGTGCCTTGTGGCCCAGCGTGCGCGGGTCCACATCGGCAAAAAAATGGCGGCCGGCCACCAGCATGTCGGTGGAGATGGCCATCTGCATGCCGGGGGCGGGTTGCAACAGCGCGCAGTCATCGCCCACGCCCAGCACCGCCCGAGGTGTGGGGCGGGTGAAGAAGCGTTGTATCAGCTCGAACTCGCCCATCATCAAAGCGCCGGGCTCAACCCTCTTCGCGGGCCGGGAACAAAAAGCTCAGGGGTGCCTGGCGCAGTCGCTGCAGCACCGCACGGCGGATACGCACGCGGCCCAGACTGGTCACGCTATGGGCTTGCAAGGCCACCCGGAACGCCAGGTAGAAACTGACACCCAGGTTCAGGGCGCCAATGAAGGGAATACTGGCCACTGCCCACCACAGCGCGGGGTTGCGAACCACGTCCCAGCCCAGGGCCGCACAGGCGGCCGCCAGCTGGCCAGTGGACAGGGTGACGTGGCGCACGTCCAGGCCCAGGCCCAGAAATCCGAACACGGCGGGCAGCAGGCCCAGCATGAAGCCCAGCGATATGTTCGACGCAAAGCCCGAGATGTTGTGCCGCATGAACAGCGCCCAGCGGTCGGCCCGCTCCAGCCCCAGACGCCGGGTGATGTGCGGGTTGTAGCGCAGGGCCGAATCCAGCCGGTGCAGCACAAACCAGTTTTCCACCCAGCCCGCCAATATGCTGGATGCAAACAGCAACACGCCGGTAAAGGCTGCAAACAGCAGGCAGGGGCCCAGCAGTGACAGCGAATGGAAGACATAGGCCGCAGCCTCCGCGCCGATCATGGGTTTGCCGAGGGCCAGTTGCATGGCGCCTGAAATGAGCAGTACCAGCGGGAACACCACGACCACATTGCCCAGCACCGCTGCCACCTGCGATCGCACCAGGTGGGTGACCTCGTCCACAAAGGCCTGCATGGCATTGGCATCGGCAAAATCGCGCAGCTTGGCCGCCATGGCCGGCGCTGTCATGGCCGGCTGTTTGGTGGCCAGCGTGCAATGCAGCAACTGGATCAGTACAAAACTGGCGGCATACATCAGGCCCGACCAGAAGCCATTCCAGAAGGCCGTGAACCCCACCGCCATGATGGCGAACTTCATGCCGGTGGTGAGCGCCGTCAACGCGCCGCCGCCAGCCGCACTGCGCAACATGCCGCGGTATTCGCTGCGGGTGCGGGTGATGTAGTGCTCACCCACTTCGGAGCTGCGCTCGGCGACCTTGGCCGCCAGCAGCGAGGTGCTGTTGGCAAACAGGGCCCGCAGGCTGCGCTGGTCCTGGCCCACGCTGGCCAGGTGGGACATCAGCAGCGCCGTGTGCACATGGGGTGGGTCGACCAGCAGGCAATCGAGCAGGGCACGGATACGCATCACCCGCTCGCGCAGCTGGCGCAGTCGGAACACCAGGTCCACCGAGATGCCATGCGCGTCCAGGTGGGTGTAGACGGTGGACGCCGCGTTGCGGCAGGCATCCAGCCGGGCGCGAAAGTGCTGCACGGCCTGTGCCACATCGGCACCCGAGCCGGTGCCGTCCAGCTGCGCCAGCCAAGCGTCGCGCATGGTGTCGAAGTCGGCCGCCAGGTTGTGGAAAGGGCTGGCGTCGCGGGCCCGCGCGCTCATGCGCAGGCGGATCTCGGGCGAAAACCCGGCTGCGCGGATCTGGCTGGTGCAAAAAGTCATGGCCTCCAGCAAGGTGTTTTGCCAGTAGGTCAGCTTGGGGTGGGCCACACCATGGGGGCCTGTTGCCGGGGCACTGAGCACATCGGCCAGGCGCTCCAGGTAGGCGCCGGGCAGGGCGGCCAGCCAGGCGGCGTCCAGATCGCTGGGCATCAAGAGCGCAAACAGTTCGGAGGCGTCCGTGGTCTCGGGGGATACCGGCAGCAGCTTGTAATGCAGGCGCTCCACGAACTCGCTGACAAAGGCATTGCGCGACGCAAAACCGTAATCGGACAGCAGGGTGGTGCCGTCCACCGTGTCGATCAACGTCTGCCACCAGACCTGCAGGCGGATCGCGGTGGTGGGGTTGGCCTTCACAGCGGCGATCAGCAGGCCAACACGGGCGACGGCTGCGTCGGCGGAATTACCGTCACCGCGTATCCAGTCCATCAGGCGTATCAGCCACAGGTGGCGGTGCACCTGGCCGGCATCGGCGTCCATCGTGTCCAGCAGGTACAGCAGCGCCTGCTGCTCGGCAGGGAGCGGGGCAGGGCGCGCGGGGAGCTCGGAGGGCTGGTTCATCAGTGCAGGGTACGCGATCCGCCCACACCGGATTCGCCGCTCAGGGCGTCCAGCACAAACATGGGTACATCGGCATCAAACTTTTCACCGTCTTCGGCCACACAGAAAAAGCTGCCGTGCATGGTGCCGGTGGGTGTGCGCAGGCGGGTGCCGCTGGTGTATTCAAAGGCCTGGCCGGGCTTGAGCAGCGGCTGCTGGCCCACCACACCCAGTCCCTTGACCCGTTCGGTGTGGCCGTGGGCGTCGTTGACATTCCAGCTGCGGGATATCAGCTGCGCGGTGGTCTCGCCCGTGTTGGTGATGGTGATGGTGTACGCAAACACATACTGGTCCTCGTCCGGAGCGGACTGCTCGGGCAGGAATTGCGGAGAAACTTCGACTGAAAATTGATACTTGGCCATGGCGGACGAGTGTAAACCGCGCGCCGCCAGGCAGCAGCGTAGCGTGTGTGCGCAAATCCGCGCCGGGCCGCCCCAAGCGGGTTTAGCCCCCTCGGGGGGCAGCGACCCGCGCAGCG
>JAZKDY010000071.1:0-8972 GCA_040387325.1 Pseudomonadota bacterium
TCCCGGTCTATTGTCCTTGGGTACAGGTAGTCAGTGGATGCCGTGCACCCGCAGCGCCAATTGCAGGCGGTCAGTGATAGTGAGTTTGGTAAATACCGCGCTCAAATGCGCTTTAACGGTTCTTTCCGAAATCTGGCATTGGACGGCGATGGCGTTGTTGGAGGCGCCATTCGCAGCCAGAACAGCAACCTCGATTTCCCGATGGGTCAATGCTTCGCGCCAGCTGCTGTCCTGCACTGGCGGCGCCGGGACCATACGGTTAACACCGTGGAGCAGGCGTTGCATCAGGGATTTGCCGATCCACACATGCCCGGTGTCGACCACTTCCCGGACTTGTTTCAGCGTAGCCGCATCGGAAAAAGCGTGGCAATAGGCCGCACAACCCGCATCGAGGGCCAACATGGCTTCATCGTCCTTGGGGTTGGAGCTGGCTGCGACTACACGTAAGTGCGCGCTCTTCAGAATGCCCTGCCAAACCGCGGCGGTCCATAACGGACGGCCTGTAAGCGACAAATCCACCCAGGCGATGGCCGGGCTGGCCGGGCGGAGTTGTAAAAACTCCTCAATGTGGACAGCCACGGTTTGTTTGGTGGTTCCAAATGCCTTTTGCCAATGCGCGAGCAAGCCTTTATCCTGGGTAACCAAAATTGTCGCCGGGTATCGCTTCATCGTTCCGTCATGGCCTTTGCCTTGGCTCTCAGTATGGGCTTCATAAGGTAAGCGAGTACTGACTTTTTTCCAGTCAGGATATCAACTTCTGCCACCATACCCGGAATGATAGGGAATTTTTGACTCCCAATGCTGGTGGACAGGGTGCGCACCCGCACCAGGAAAAAGGCATTGCCCTTTTCATCCACGACGGTGTCGGCGCTGATGTGCTCCAGGGTCGCCTCCAGTCCCCCATACGTCGCGAAATCGTAGGCTGTAAATTTAACCAGTGCCTTTTGGCCGGGGTGCAAGAAGGCAATGTCGCGGGGCAACACCCTCGCTTCCAGCAACAGTGCGTCATCCGAGGGAACAACTTCCACCAGATCTTTGCCCGGCTGCACCACGCCGCCTACGGTATTGACCTTGAGTTGTTTGATGGTGCCGTTGACCGGTGAACGTATCTCCGTTTGTTTGACCCGGTCTTCCAGTGCCGAGCTGCCTTCCAGCAAGGCATTGAGCTTGGCGTTGGTTTCGCTCAGTTCGGAACGTGCAATATTGCGGAAGGTGAGCTCCACCTCCTGGATCTTGCGGTTGGCCTCGGCCACTGCGGACTCCAGCCGGGGGATGTCGGAGTTGGCACTGTCCCGTTCGCCGCGGTAACGGGCGACGTCCCGCTCCAGGCGCAACAGTTCTACATCGGATATCGCGCCCGACTTGGCCAGGGGGCGTGTCATTTCCAGCTCGCGCGCCGTCAGGCTGAAGCTTTGGCTGGCCTGTTCCCGTTTGGCGCGTACGGACACCAGTTCCTGTGAGCGTTGCGAGGCCTGTTGGCGCGACACACCGATGGTGGCATCCAGTTCGGCCCGCCGCGACTCATACAGCGCACGCTCCTGCTCCACAATTTCCGGCGCCTCGGACACCACTTCGTCGGGGGGTTGGAAACGTGATCCCTCGGCCAATGCCTTCAACCGGGTGGCCTTTGCCAACAGAGACAGATATTGGGAGCGGTTTTCCCGCAAGGAGGACACCATGCGTGTGGGGTCTACCTTCAGCATCAGATCGCCAATCTTGACGGTCTGGCCTTCCTTCACCAGGATCTCCGACACAATGCCGCCGTCCAGACTTTGCAGGATTTGTACCTGCCGCGAAGGAATGACCTTGCCTTCGCCCCGCGTCACCTCATCCAGCACGGCAAAGTTGGCCCACAGCAGCAGTATGAAGACCGCGATCACACTGATCCACACCAATACACGCGCACCCCGTGGGGTCTGCTCCGCAATCGCCCAATCGGCATTGGCGTCAAACTCGGTGTCCAGTTCATTGTGTTTGCCAGCCATGGCCTGCATCAACCAGTCGAGCCCGCGCGAGCATGTTTGGTAAAAGCGATCCCAAGCCATGGCCCACTTCGGCTTGGCTGGTACGGGTGCAGCTGCAGGAGCCGCGACGGGTGCAGGCACAGGGGTTTCGGTTTCTGTTGTCATCAGGCTGCCCTGCCCACTCTGCCGCTCTGCAGCGCTTCAACAACCTGGGCCTTGGGACCGTCGGCCATGATTTTTCCGTTGTCCAGCACGATCAACCGGTCCACCAGCTCCAGCAGGGAGGTGCGGTGGGTGACCAGGATCACGGTTTTCCCCCGGGTGAACCGCTGCAGCCTGGCCTTGAGCAGGTCTTCGCTCTGGTGGTCCATGGCGCTGCTGGGCTCGTCCAGCAACAGGATGGGCGAGTCGTTCAGCACGGCACGCGCGATACCCACGGCTTGTCGTTGACCGCCCGACAAGGATTCGCCCCGCTCCCCAATCAGCATGTCAAAGCCCCGCGGATGGCGGTTGGCAAATTCGGTAACGCCTGCCACTTCGGCCGCGGCGATCACATCCTGGTCATCGGCAAACGGTGCGCCCAGGGCGATGTTTTCCTTCAGCGTACCAAAAAACAGGCTGACATCCTGGGATACAAAACCTGCCGCACGGCGCAGTTCGGCGGGGTCGATTTGCCGCAGGTCGATGCCGTCGATCAGGATGGCGCCTTCGGTCGGCTGGTACAGCCCCAGCACCAGGCGCTGGATGGTGGACTTGCCCGAACCCACCCGGCCGATAAAGGCAATCTTTTCCCCGGCCTGGATCTTGAAAGACACATTGCGCAGCACGGCCTGCTGCTGGCCCGGGTAGGAGAAGCTGACGTTCTTGAACTCGATGGAGCCCTGGAACCCGTTTCTGTGCAGGAAGACGGAGGCATCGGCACGCTCGGGCTGCGTTTGCATATGTTGCTCCACCGATGCCAGCCCACTCTTGGCATTGTGGTACTGCATCAGCAGACCCGCCACCTGGCCAAACGGTGCCATGGCCCGGCCCGCCAGCATGGAGGCGGCAATGATGCCGCCCATGCTGAGTTGGTTGTCGACCAGCAGGTACACACCCACAATGACCACCACCACCGAGACAAACTGCTGCAGAAACTGCACCATGCTCATGATGGTGGAGGACAGCAGTTTCAGCTTGGTACCCGTCTGCGCCAGGAAAACCGTGGCCTGCTCCCACTTGCGCTGAAAACTGCTTTCGGCCACCATGAACTTCACAGTCTCGATGCCCACCAGGCTCTCGACCAGGGTGGCATTGCGTTGGGACGTTGCACGTTGGGTCACCTCGACCAGCTCCTGCATTTTCTGCTGCACCACCATCGAGGCCACGATCAGCACCACGATACAAAACAAGGGGGGCAAGACCAGCCAAGGCGAGATCCAGGCAATCACCACAAAAAACACCAGCACAAACGGAATGTCCACCAGGGTTGTGATCGTGGCCGATGCGACAAACTCCCGCACCGACTCAAACGCCCGCAGGTTGGCCGCGAACGAACCCACCGATGCCGGGCGGTTTGCCATGCCAAGCCCTAGCACCCGCTCCATGATGCGGGCTGACAGCGTGACGTCGATGCGTTTGCCCGCCGTATCCAGTATGTAGGATCGCAACACCCGCAGCAGGGTGTCGAACAGCATCATCAGGAACACACCAATCGACAACACCCACAAGGTCTCCTCGGCCCGGTTGGGTACCACGCGGTCATACACCGTCATGGAGAACAGCGGCATGACCAGGGCGAAGATATTGATCAGCAGCGCGGCCAGCAAACTGTCGCGATACAGGCGCCAGTTCTGCAGCACCACACTCCAGAACCAGTGCTGCGACTTGACTTCTCCGGTGCCCGGCGTGCGTGGATCGAACTTGTAGACCGGGCGCAAGAAACAGACGATGCCGGCGTACAGGTTTTCCAGCTCCTCACGGGTCAGGATGTCGGACGACTCTCCGTTCTCCGGGAAGCGGACCCTGGCGTTGCCATCTGGCATCCACTCCAGCAGCACACAGGCCTGGTTTTCTTTCAGCAACAGCACCACGGGCAGCAGGCCGGGGCGCAGCGCATCCAGCGCGCGGCGTGCCAACTTGGCAGTCAGACCGGCACGGCCCGCCGCACGTGGCAACAGGTCGGGCGTGATGCGGTTGCCCACCAGCGGCAACCCCGCTGACAAGGCTTCCAGCGTCGTGGTGATGCCATAAATCTTGGCAATGGCAATGACGCTGTCCAACAGAGGGTCAAAGCGCAGGCTGTGTTCGCCTATGCGGCTGGCACTGGCGTTGCTCGCAGTCTCATTGCTGCTTGGCAAGGGGTCTGACATAGGTGAGTGGTCGGGGCGATGGTGGGGTTGTACGTGCGGCTTGTGTTGGGGTTACAGGAGGCGGTCGTCGCTGCCCAGCAGGTTCAGGGCACCGTGGATGCGGTTGCGCAGACCCTTGCGCACCATCAGCTTTTTCTGCGCTGCAGGTGGCAGATCGGTCTGGTGGATCACGTTCTTCAGGATCAGTGTGTCTATCAAGTCTTCCAGCACCCGCACAAACCCGGCATCTACCGCGTCAAAGGCAGGCTCGGTGGCCGTGGATTTAAAAAACTGCTGGATCTCTGGCGCGTTCTCGTCCACGGGTTCACTGCCAGGCTGTGCTTGCCTGGACACCGATTGAATCGTGCCGTCGGGACTTTTGAGAACATGGAACATAGGGTTTTTGCTCAGCTAAATAAGAGTTAGAAGCCCAACGTGGCATACGCCTGCCCTGCGGATATTAGCACCCGGGTCCTCACCGTTGGTGCGGACCCTTTGGCCGCCGCTAGGCGTCTGTCTGTGCCGACGCAATCACACCGCCGCCCAGACAGACATCGCCGTCGTACAACACGGCCGATTGGCCCGGCGTCACCGCCCATTGCGCCTGCGCGAAGCGCAGTGCGAACCCCTGCAGACTGGCGTTTTCCACCTGGCAGGCCGCGTCGCTTTGGCGGTAGCGGGTCTTCGCCGCGATGGTCTGCTGGCCAGGTGCACCGGCCGAGGTCCAGCTCACATCCTGCGCCTGCAGGGTGTGGGACTGCAACCAGGGGTGGTCATGGCCCTGTACCACCCACAGGGTATTGGTTGCCATGTCCTTGCGGGCCACAAACCAGGGTTCGTGTTCGCCCCCGCCCTTTTGTGCGCCCTTGGTCTTGATGCCACCGATGCCCAGGCCCTGGCGCTGGCCCAGCGTATAGAAGCTCAGGCCCTGGTGTTCGCCCAGAAAGCGGCCTTTGGCGTCACGCATGGGGCCAGGCTGCTTGGCGATGTAGCGGTTCAGAAATTCGCGAAACGGACGCTCGCCAATGAAACAGATGCCGGTGGAGTCTTTCTTCTTGGCATTGGGCAGGCCGATCTCTTCGGCAATCTGGCGCACCTGGGTCTTGTGCAGCTCACCCACCGGGAACAGGGTCTTGGACAGCTGGGCCTGGTTGAGGCGGTGCAGAAAGTAGCTCTGGTCTTTGGACGGGTCCAGGCCTTTGAGCAGCTCATGCAGGCCGGATGCCGGGTTATGCCGGACACGGGCGTAATGCCCCGTGGCGATTTTTTCGGCACCCAGCCGCATGGCGTGGTCCAGGAACGACTTGAACTTGATCTCGGCGTTGCACAGAATGTCCGGATTGGGCGTGCGCCCGGCCTGGTATTCGCGCAGGAACTCGGCAAACACCCGATCCTTGTACTCGGCCGCAAAGTTGACGTGTTCGATCTCGATGCCGATCACATCGGCCACCGCGGCAGCGTCGACAAAATCGATATTGGAGGTGCAGTAGCCGGGATCGTCGGCACCGGCGTCGGCGGCGCGGTCGTCGTCTTCCCAGTTCTTCATGAAGATGCCGATGACCTCGTGCCCCTGTTGCTTCAGCAGGTGGGCGGTCACCGCCGAATCCACACCGCCGCTCAGGCCCACCACTACACGTTGCTTACTGCTCATGTGTCGATTTTACGGGGAGCTGCCTTTCCCAGGTTCCTTAAGGCTCTTTGGCCTGTAGCCCCCGTGAAATATGATACATGCGCTATAAATAATGTAGCAATTGGCTTGACCTGCCGTTACCGCAGCTGCCCCTTGACCCAGGCCACCACGCTCCAGCGCACGCGGGCCCCGGTGGTGGGCAGGGAGCGGTGGGGTGTGTAGCGGCCGATGACCGCCGCCTCGCCAGCCCGCACCGCAGGGGTTTGGCGGGGCAGCCCTTCGAGCAAGGCGTCGGGGATGACAAAACGCCCGGTCTCGCTGCGGGTGTGTTCCAGCGGTGCGTCCAGGTGGGCGGTCACCAGTTCCAGGCCGCCGTTGTCAGCGTCTGTATCACACAGCGGGATCCAGCAGGCGCCCAGCAGCGTGTGGCAGGTGGAATCCGCGCGCACCGGCCTGGGGATGGCCACATCCGAGTGCCAGCCGTGCAGGGTCTGCGGCATGGCCGGAACGTTGACGCGCACCCGTATCGTCATGCCGGTGGGCTCAAAGGGCCCGCTGACCTGGGCAATCGCGGCCAGGAGCATGGGGTTGTCCTGCAGCGCGGTTATGCGCGGGTCCAGGTGGGCGTCCGCATACACGGCCGTCAGCAAGGCCGAGGCGTAGACCGGGTTGGCCAAGGCAACGGTCTGCAGCCGGTGGAAAAGGTCTTGGTCCGGCGCGCTGTCCGCATACGGCGTGCGCAGGGCTCTGGCCACACCGTCCACGGTTTCATGGATGGCATCACCCATGGCTGTCAGTTCGGCGGTACGCAAGAAGTCGACGATGCGAAACGCTGGAGACGGGCTGGGCGAATGGGTGGTTTGCATGGCGGGGAGTTTACAAAACGCAAAACGGCCGCACACCCTCTTGAAGGCATGCGGCCACTCGCCATCGCTGGCGTGTTGGGTGTCGGGCTGCTTATTTCTCGGCCGGCACTACGACGATGGTTTCGCCGGGTTTGCCGGGCCGTCCGGGATCACCCTTGGCGCCATCCATTCCGGGTGCACCGTCGGCACCGGGAGGGCCTGCAGGCCCAGGTACAGTCACAACGGCTCCTGGAACGGTCACGACTGGGCCCGGCGTTCCAGGGGCACCGGCGGGGCCAGGTGCGCCAGGAGGGCCGGGTGTCGTAACCACAATGGGTGGTGGTGTGCTGGCAGGATTGCAGGCGCTCAGGCCGCCCGCAGCCAACAAGGTGGCGAGCATAAAAGTAGTTTTCATGGTGGTCCTCTAAGTGTGGGGTCGGTTGGTACGGTTGTACGGTACCCGGTCCCGCCACTGCGCTCTGTGCGTTGGAGCACTATGCGGGCACCAATCAGACCATTTGACGCGCCAGCCAGGTGGTGGACCCCGGCGCGTCCCTGGCTGCGCTTATTTTTGGACGGGCACGACCACGATGGTGTCGCCGGTTTTGCCGGTGCGTCCGGTGTCACCCTTGGCGCCGTCGTAACCTGTGGCGCCGGTTGCGCCGGAGTTTCCGGTGGCGCCAGTCGCACCCGTGGCGCCGGTTCCGCCATCACTGCCTGTTGCACCCGTAGCGCCTGTCGGACCGGGCACGGCCACATTGGTGCCAGTAGCACCGGTGGCACCTGTGGCGCCGGGTGCGCCGGCGGGACCTGGTGTGGAGATGACCACGGGCGCGGGTGCGCTGGCGGGGTTGCAGGCACTCAGGCCCAGGGTGGCCAACAGGGTGGCGAGTAACAAAGTGATTTTCATGGATGTCCTTGAATTGAAGTGCAGGGGTTGGGTGTCAAGCGCACGGTACCGCGCCAGTCCCCCGTTCCTGCGTTCGCCAGCCCACGCAACTCCAATAAAAACCCAAAACGCGATTCGGACTTAATCCGGGTGTCAGGCAAGCCATATGCGAAATCGGGCTATAGCCCCCGATTGGATTGGCGGTGTGGCTATAAATTCAATAGCAGCTACGCCGCCGATGTGACACTGGCGTCGGTCTGTACCAGAGCCAGTGGATACCGCGTGCCGCGCAGATAGTCCTCCATGCACTGCACCAGCAGCGGGCTGCGGTGGCGTGTGCTGCTGGCGCGTATCTCATCGGCCGTCATCCACAGCGTGCGCACGATACCGGTGTCCAGCGTGCGGGCTGTGTCGCATGCGCCCAGCGTGCCGCAGAAGGCAAAACGCAGGTAGGTGGTGTCCTGGCCGTTTGCAGATATCTGGCGCGACAGGTAGATGCCCACCAGCGCTTCGGGCGTGAAGCTGTAGGCGGTTTCCTCTAATGTTTCGCGGGTGCAGGCCTGTTCGGGTGTTTCACCACAGTCCAGGTGGCCAGCAGGGTTGTTCAGGCGCAGTCCATCGCTGGTTTCTTCCTCTACCAGCAGGAAGAGTCCGTCCCGTTCTATCACGGCGGCGACAGTGACATGGGGTTTCCAGCGTGTGTTCATACCTGATTATCAAAGGGAAATCAAAGGGGAAACCCAAGGCCCGTTCGCACCGGCGCCCCATTTGCCCCAAAACGGGTTTTACCTTGCGGAATGCGGGGTAATTTCAGTTAAGCTGTCCGGCGCCGACCGATTTGCCGGGCTTTTTTGTCATGTGCGGGTGTTGGACTGTTGCAAATAATTAGCTGAGGAGTTGCTTCATGCAAACTGGTGTATCTACAGGGTCGGCACAGCGCATCGGTGTACCGCGCGAAATTTTCCCAGGCGAAAAACGCGTGGCCACCGTGCCCGAAGCGGTGGAGAAACTCATCAAGCTGGGCTTTGCGGTATCGGTCGAATCGGGTGCCGGCGACCTGGCCAACTGCAGTGACGACAGCTACCGCGCTGTCGGTGCACAGATCGAGGACGGGGCGGCCGCCTTGTGGGCCACGTCTGACATCGTGTTCAAGGTGCGCGGCCCCAGCGCCGACGAAGTGGCGCTGATGCGCGCAGGCACGACGCTGATCAGCTTCATCTGGCCCGCGCAAAACCCCGAACTGATGCAGCAACTGGCTGCCAAACAGGTCACCGTGCTGGCCATCGATGCCTTGCCCCGCATGCTGAGCCGCGC
>JAZKDY010000072.1:0-41145 GCA_040387325.1 Pseudomonadota bacterium
GCCCTACAGTGGGCGCATGAAAACCATCCAAACCCTGGCAGAAATGCCGGCCCTGATCGGGCAAGAAGTCGTCGTTAGCGACTGGATCACCATCACCCAGGAACAGGTCAACCTGTTTGCCGAGGCCACGGGCGACCACCAGTGGATCCACGTGGATGTGGAGCGGGCCAAGGCCGGTCCCTTTGGTGCGCCGATCGCGCATGGCTTTTTGACGCTGTCACTGCTGCCGCGGTTCTTTGAGTCCTCGCTGCATATCGCGGAAACCCGAATGGGTGTGAATTACGGGTTGAACAAGGTGCGTTTTGTGTCGCCCGTGCCCGTGGGCAGCCGCCTGCGCGCCCGCATGAAGTTGTTGGCCTGCGACCCGATTGACAACAAAGGCATGCAGATGACCTGGGAGGTCACGACCGAGCGCGAAGGTGGCAGCAAGCCGGTGTGTGTGGCCGAGTCGATTGCGCGGCACTACCCCTGAGAGACTTGTCCAGCCTCAAAGCCGTTCTGCCGCCACGCCTCAAATACGGTAACTGCGACGGCGTTTGATAAGTTCAGGCTGCGCTGGCCCGACACCATGGGCAGCTTCAGGCATTGCGGCGGCGCAAAGTGGGTGCGCACGGCTTCGGACAGCCCGCGCGTCTCGGCGCCAAACACCAGCCAGTCTCCGGGCTTGAAGGCTGTATCGAACACCTGGCCCGTGCCCTTGGTCGTCAGCGCAAACAGCCGGTCCATCGCCGGTTGCTCGGTCTGCAGAAAGGCCTGCCAGTTGGTGTGCACCTTGAGTGTGGCGTACTCGTGGTAGTCCAGCCCGGCGCGGCGCATGTGTTTGTCATCCATCGAGAAACCCAGCGGTTCTATCAGGTGCAGCGTACAGCCGGTGTTGGCCGCCAGGCGTATGACATTGCCCGTGTTGGGCGGGATTTCGGGTTCGACAAGGACGATATGGAACATGGCTCCTATTGTCGCCTTTTGTAAAACTGGCCTCTAGCCCCCGTCGTTGCTTATTACTGCGCTATTGAAATGATAGTTGGTGCTGGGCGCTACTCCGTCCGCGCGAGCACAAGGGCCGTGGTGTGTGCCGCCCCCGCACCGCGCAACACGCGGGCCGCGGCATGCAGGGATGCGCCGCTGGTCATCACATCGTCCAGCAACACCACGCGTTTGCCTTTCACCCGGTGGATCTGCAGCGGGTCGATGGCAAACGCATCCTGCACCGCGCGCAGGCGTTCACTGCGGGGCAGGGTGCGCTGCGGTGGTGTATCGCGCACCCGCAGCAATACGCCGTGTGCAACTTTGGCTGCGTCCAGTGCGCAGGCCAGTACATGGGCCTGGTTGTAACCCCGTTCGCGCAGCCGCTCCTTGGACAGCGGCATGGGTATCAGCAGGTCGGTTGCCTCCAGCGCGGGTTCAACCCACGGCGCCGCGCGCAGCAGAGCAGCAAAACTGCGGGCCCAGCCGGGGTGTTGCTGGAATTTGAAGTCCGCCACCAGCGTGGACCACGGGTAAGCGTACGGCAGGGCGGCCAGGCAGGCATCCAGCGGGGGGGGGTCAGGATGCAGGCGCCGCACTGGCGAATGCCCATTGCAACGGGCAGGGCGCATGTGCTGCAGCGGGCCACCGGTTGGGCAAAGGTGGCGACGCAGGCCTCGCAGATGCTGTGGGCGGGCCAGGCATGGCAGACCGCGCACTGGCTGGGCAGGCGTTGGGAGAGACCTTGAAGCAGTTGGCGCAACACCGAACCAATATACTCGGGCCGCGCTCCCGCGCCGGTACCTGCGCCCACTTCGCCCCTGTCTGCCATGCCCTCCGATTTGCCTCCCACCATTGCCCCCGTTGCCGCTGCCCGCTGGGCTGCGCAACTGCCCGCCGCATCCCCGTGGCTGCATGAAGAAGTAGCACGCCGCATGGAGGATCGCCTGCAATGGATGACCCTGCAGCCCGAAAACTGGGTGCATTGGGAACCGCTGCAGGGCGGCATCCAGGCCCAGGCCCTGTTGGCAGTCCGCTACCCCAAGTCCACCTGTTATGTAGCCCAGGCCCACGCGGAACATGAGGATGCGGCTAGAAAATTGATAACACCTGCCTGGTGGAGCCCGTCGCGCTGGACCGGCCCCACGCTGCATTTCGGACTGCCCGAGCAGCCTGCCCAGATGGTGTGGGCCAATATGGCACTGCACATGGCCGCCGACCCACAGGCGCTGATTGCCGAGTGGCACCGCCTGCTGCAGCCCAAGGGTTTTCTGATGTTTTCCTGCCTGGGGCCGGACACGCTGCGCGAAATACGCGCCCTGTATGCAGCCCAGGGCTGGCCGCCTGCCTCCCATGCCTTCACCGATATGCACGACTGGGGCGACATGCTGGTGCACGCCGGGTTCTCGGAGCCGGTGATGGACATGGAGCGCATCACGCTGAGCTTTACAACACCTGAGCGTTTGCTGGTGGAGCTGCGCGAACTGGGCCGCAACCTGCACCCGCAGCGTTTCGCAGGCCTGCGGGGCCGTGGCTGGCATGCACAACTGCTGGCGCAATTGGGACAGCTGGCCAAAGCCGACAGTGAGGGCCAGTTGCGCCTGACGTTCGAGATCGTTTACGGCCACGCCTTCAAGGCACCGCCGCGTCTGGCGGTGGCGCCTGAGACCGCGGTGTCGCTGGATGCAATGCGTACGGCCCTGCGCCAGGGCCGGAAAAATGGAGATTCTGGCTGAAGTGCAGTGGTAGCGCCCACCTAAGACCCTGATTTTGAGAGGGTTGGTCGGCTACAATACCCGGCAAACCGCGTTCTTGCCCTTCCTGTCTTCCCGTCGCCTTTGGCGCGTGCGGGAGCAGGTTTTGGCACTGTTTAATCTGATTCGACGAAGAAATGACCAAGATGAAGAGCATTTTCAATAAATTGGCTTCACTGCTCCTCGCGGCAAGCGCCTGGGCCGGCACTGCGGCATTCAGCCTGGCGCATGCGGTCAACGACCTGCCCGGCGGCCCGGCGGTAAACCAGTTGAACCTGCACCCCGCAGTCACCGCCATCGCCAAAGAGCAGGCCTGGCTGCACTGGTTCATGCTGATTGTGTGCAGCATCATCTTCGTTGCCGTGTTCTCGGTGATGTTCTATTCCATCTGGAAACACCGCAAGTCCAAGGGCCACAAGCCCGCCACCTTCCACGAATCCGTGCTGGTCGAAGTGGTCTGGACCATCATCCCTTTCATCATCGTGATCCTGATGGCGCTGCCAGCCACCAAGGTTGTCATCGCCATGAAAGACACCACCAATGCCGATTTGACGATCAAGGCCACCGGCATGCAGTGGAAATGGGGTTATGACTACCTGCGCGGAGAAGGCGAAGGCATCGGTTTCATTTCTACGCTGGACAACAAACAGCGCATCATGTCTGACAAGGGTGACCTGAAGGAAATCTCCGGCGTGGATGATTACCTGCTCAAGGTTGACAACCCCTTGGTGGTGCCGGTCGACAAGAAGATCCGTATTGTGCTGACCGCCAACGACGTGATCCACGCATTTGCCGTTCCTTCGTTTGGTATCAAGCAGGATGCTATTCCTGGTTTTGTGCGTGACACCTGGTTCCGTGCCGAAAAAATCGGTGACTTCTATGGCCAATGCCAGGAGTTGTGTGGCAAGGAACACGCCTACATGCCCATCCACGTGAAGGTGGTGTCCGCAGAAGACTACTCCAAGTGGGTCGCTGGCGAGATGAAGAAACTGGCTGCCAAGGCGGATGATCCTTCCAAGGTGTGGGAATTGGCGGACCTGGCCAAGCGCGGTGAGAAGGTGTACGCCGCCAACTGCGTCGCTTGCCACCAGGCAAACGGCAAGGGCGCTGGCCCTATCAAGCCTGTGGATGGCTCTGCTGTGGTGCTGGATGCCGACAAGACCAAACAAATCGCCGTCATGCTGAACGGCCAGAACAACGGAGCCATGCCATCGTGGAAGGCTTTGAGCGACACGGACATTGCTGCCGTGATCACCTACACCAAGAACAACTGGTCCAACAAGACCGGGCAAGTCGTGCAACCGGCGGACGTGCAGGCGCAGCGCAAATAAGCTGCTGCCAAACCCTGCCCATTGACCGAATTTAGTGAATTGAGAAGGAAACCAGGATGAGTGCCGTTCTAGACCACCACGACCATGCCCATGACGACCACCATGACCACCACGCCCCTGCGGGCTGGCGTCGTTGGGTCTATGCGACCAACCACAAGGACATTGGCACGCTGTATTTGCTGTTTGCCTTCACGATGTTGATGATTGGCGGCGTTCTGGCGCTGCTGATCCGCGCCGAGCTGTTCCAGCCCGGATTGCAACTGATGCAACCCGAGTTCTTCAACTCCCTGACCACCATGCACGGCCTGATCATGGTGTTCGGCGCCATCATGCCGGCCTTCGTGGGTTTTGCGAACTGGATGATCCCGCTGCAAATCGGCGCCGGTGACATGGCCTTTGCCCGCATGAACAACTTCAGCTTCTGGCTGATGATCCCTGCCGGTCTGATGCTGGTGGGTTCGTTCTTCATGCCTGGTGGCGCACCCGCTGCCGGCTGGACGCTGTATGCACCACTGACCCTGCAAATGGGTCCTTCCATGGACGCTGGTATTTTTGCCATGCACATCCTGGGCGCGTCGTCCATCATGGGTTCGATCAACATCATCGTCACCATCCTGAACATGCGCGCCCCTGGCATGACCCTGATGAAGATGCCGATGTTCTGCTGGACCTGGCTGATCACCGCCTACCTGCTGATCGCCGTGATGCCCGTGCTGGCTGGCGCGATCACCATGACGCTGACCGACCGCCACTTTGGCACCAGCTTCTTCAACCCCGCCGGCGGCGGTGACCCCGTGATGTACCAGCACATCTTCTGGTTCTTCGGCCACCCCGAGGTCTACATCATGATCTTGCCGGCTTTCGGCATCGTCAGCCAGGTGATCCCCGCGTTCTCGCGCAAGAAACTGTTCGGTTACGCCTCCATGGTGTACGCCACATCTTCCATCGCCATCCTGTCCTTTATCGTGTGGGCCCACCACATGTTCACCACCGGTATGCCGGTGACGGGCCAACTGTTCTTCATGTACGCCACGATGCTGATCGCCGTGCCGACTGCCGTGAAGATCTTCAACTGGATCGCAACCATGTGGCAGGGTTCGATGACCTTTGAGACGCCCATGCTGTTCGCAGTCGGCTTCCTCTTCGTGTTCACCATGGGTGGCTTCACCGGCCTGATCCCCGCCGTGGCACCTATCGACATCCAGTTGCAGGACACCTACTACATCGTCGCCCACTTCCATTACGTGCTGGTGGCGGGTTCGCTGTTTGCCATGTTCTCCGGCGTGTATTACTGGCTGCCCAAGTGGACGGGTGTGATGTACTCCGAGACCCGCGGCAAGATCCACTTCTGGTGGTCGCTGATCGCGTTCAACGTGACCTTCTTCCCCATGCACTTCCTGGGTCTGGCTGGTATGCCCCGCCGTTATGCCGACTACCCCATGCAGTTCGCCGACTTCAACATGGTTGCGTCGATCGGTGGTTTCTTCTTCGGTTTTGCACAGGTGTATTTCTTCCTGGCCGTCATCATCCCCGCCATGCGTGGCAAGGGTGAAAAGGCTTCGCAAAAGCCCTGGGAAGCCGCAGAAGGCCTGGAGTGGGAAGTGCCATCGCCAGCCCCATTCCACACCTTTGAAACGCCCCCCAAGCTGGATGCAACCGCCACCAAGATTGTTGCCTGATCATGACCACGCCTGAGCAAAAGAAAGCCAACACACGGACCGGTTTGATTCTGGCCTCCATTGCTGTGCTGTTTTTTGTAGGCTTCATGGCCCGCATGGTTCTGCTGGGCGGATAAACCATGCTGCTGCAGCGTGAAAATGTCCGGATGGTGCGCAAGCTGGCGGTGATTGCCGTCGCCATGTTCGCCTTCGGCTACGCGCTGGTACCCCTGTACAAGGCCATTTGCGAGATGACGGGTATCAACATACTCGCTTTGGGTGAACAGGCTACGCCTGGCGCCAAGGCCGCGATGCCGGCCAATACGCAGGTGGATGAGAGCCGCACAATCACGGTCGAATTTGACGCCAACAGCCGGGGCCCATGGGAATTCAAACCCGCCCAGCGTTCGCTGCAGGTGCATCCCGGTGAGCTGACCACGGTGGTGTACGAATTCCAGAACATGCAAAACCGGCGCATGTCGGCACAGGCCATTCCCAGCTATGCGCCGCAGCAGGCGACGGCGCATTTCAACAAGCTGGAGTGTTTTTGCTTCAACCAGTACACGCTGGAGCCCGGTGAGAAGAAGTCCTGGCCGGTGGTTTTTTATATCGATCCCAAACTGTCCAAAGATGTGAAGACCATTACGCTGTCGTACACGTTTTTTGAGGTGGGTGGCAAGACACCTGCGGCGCCTGTGGCTGCTGCTCCGGTGGATGCCGCCGAAGGGAGCCGGTCGTGATGGCCAAGGTGGATGAGCCAACAGGTGCTGCACCATCGGTGTGGCGCAGTATCAAGCTGGTGGCCTGGTCATTTTTGGGCATCCGCAGCAAGAGCGGATACCAGGAGGATCTGAGCAAGGTTAGCCCTCTGCATGTGGTGGCGGTCGCCCTGGTGGGTGTGCTGCTGCTGATCGTGGGCTTGATCAGCCTGGTCAATTGGGTGGTTGCAAAGTAAATAAATGGGGGGCAGACCGTAGCTGCGTGGCGGCACGCTCTGTCCTCAACGGATTGGAATAGTGGAATAGGAGAAGATAGAAATGAGTTCAACAACACACGGCGCAACACCGTACTACTTTATCCCTGGTCCTTCGCGCCACCCTGCGATGGCGGCCTTGGGCCTGTTCTTCGTCATCCTGGGCGCAGGCCAATGGATCAACGGCGCGGAGTGGGGCAAATATTCACTGGCTGCCGGTATGGTCGGCTGGCTGTTTGTGTTGTACCAATGGTTCAGCGATGCCGTGGCCGAAAGCCAGGGCGGCCAGTACGGGCACAAGATCGATATCTCGTTCCGCTGGAGCATGACCTGGTTCATCTTCTCCGAAGTGATGTTCTTCGGCGCCTTCTTCACCGCCCTGTGGTGGGCCCGTGCACATTCTGTTCCTGAGCTGGGCAGTTTGAACAATGCATTGCTGTGGCCCAACTTCAAGGCCGTATGGCCCAGTCTGCAAGCCGGTGCCACTGCGTCTCCCGCAGGCATTGTGGAACCCTTCATGACTATGGGCCCGTTCTGGCTGCCCACCATCAATACCGCGCTGCTGTTGACTTCCGGCGTGACGCTGACCATTGCACACCACGCACTGGTCGCTGGCAATCGCAGCAAGACCATCGGCTTCATGTGGATCACCGTACTGCTGGGCGTCACCTTCCTGGGTGTCCAGGGTTATGAGTACTACCATGCTTACACCGCATACAACCTGAAGCTCAGCTCCGGAGTGTTTGGTTCCACGTTTTACATGCTGACGGGTTTCCACGGTTTCCACGTGTTCGTGGGCATGTTGATGCTGTTGTTCATCACCCTGCGTCTGCAAAAGGGACATTTCACAGCGGAGAAACATTTTGGCTTTGAAGGTGCTGCCTGGTACTGGCACTTTGTGGATGTGGTGTGGTTGGGCTTGTACATCCTGGTGTACTGGCTCTGATACTGCTCACACACGGCACGAAAAAAGGCACCGCTTGCGGTGCCTTTTTGGTTGCTGGGGCAAATGAGATCCTGCGCTATTGTCCCGCCTGGAAGCCTGTGGGCTGGATGTAGCCCAGTTTCCAGGCCAGCAGAACGCAGACAAATAACAGAATGGAAACCCCAACCCTTGCTGCCAGTGCCCGCGCCATTTTTTGCGATGCATTGGCGCCGCTGCGCCCACCCCGCATCATGAAGAACAGGGCAACCCCCAGGCTGGCAAGAATGGCCACAAAAGCGATGATTACAAGGTATGTCATGGGCAGGATTATCCAGTGAACGCCCGTCTGAAGTTTGTGCTGGTCACTGTGGCCACCGTGCTTGCGGTGGCTACCACCACAAGCCTGGGCGTGTGGCAGTTGTCGCGTGCCGCCCAAAAACAGGCACGCCAGTCTGCCATGGATGCACAAGCTGCCAAGCCACTCTTGACGGCCGTGGACCTGCTGGCGGCCAGTGAACCCCTGGCGCTGCTGCACCAGCGTGCACGGCTGCGCGGGAGTTGGGCTCCGTTGAAGACCATGGTTTTTCTCGAAAACAGACCCATGGCGGGCCGGGTGGGCTTTGTGGTGGTCATGCCTTTTATTCTGGAGGGCGGGCGGGGCGCCCTGGCGGTTCAGCGGGGTTGGGTGCCGCGGGGCATGGACGACCGCTCCCGCGTGCCGCAGATCGACACCGCGCAGGGCATAGTAGAAATTGAAGGCCGCATGGCCCTCCCGCCGTCCGACCTGTATGCCCTTGGGGCCCCGACCATAGGCACAATCCGGCAAAATCTGGCCCTGCCACAATTCAGTGCGGAGACCGGATTGCCACTGCTGCCACTCACCTTGCAGCAAACCGGCGCCAGCCCCGAAGGGCTGCAACGCGACTGGCCTGTGGTGAACCTGGGGATCGAAAAGAACTATGGTTATGCCGCACAGTGGTTTGGCATGGCAGCCCTGTTCAGCCTGCTCTACCTGTGGTTTCAGATTGTTCGACGTTTTTTTGGCCGTCCAAAGGACCTTACTCCCGATGTCTAGTGCTCCCTCCAGCAACGATCAGCCTCTGGGCCTGACGGTGCATACCCTGCCTGAACCCCTGAATACCGAAGTGCAGGTTGCCAGCCGTACCCGCATTGGCCGCGTGAAGATGTTGGCCGTTTTACTGGTTTGTGCCTCGCCGGTGATCGCTTCTTATCTGACCTACTACGTGTTCCGGCCCGAAGGCCGCCGTAACTTTGGCGAGCTGGTGCAGCCCCAACGGGAATTGCCAAACCTGACGGCCCGCACACTGGATGGCAAGGACATCAACCTGCAAAACCTCAAAGGCCAGTGGCTGCTGGTCAGTGTGTCATCGGGGGCCTGTGCCGAGGCTTGTGCACGCCACCTCTACCTGCAACGCCAGTTGCGCGAGGGCCTGGGCAAGGAGAAGGAACGTCTGGACTGGGTCTGGCTGGTGAATGATGCGGCACCAATTGCCGAAGCGCTGCTGCCCGCACTCAAAGATGCCAGCACCCTGCGTGTGCCACCGGCAGAGCTTGCCAACTGGCTCGCGCCCCAGACCGGCCACACCCTGGAAGAACACCTGTATCTGGTGGACCCCTTGGGCAACTGGATGATGCGTTTTCCCGCCAACCTGGACGCGCAGGGCGCACCCAAGGTCAAACGTGACCTGGACCGCCTGATGCGCGCCGCCGTGCACTGGGACAAGGCCGGCCGCTGACCGGCGCCTGCAGGACCACCCATGCATTCCGCCTTGTACGATCTCTCGCCGGCATTGCGCCTGATGCTGATTGGCGCGCTGCTGGCCTCTGGGCCGCTGCTCATGGTGTACCTGCGTACCCGGCGCAGCAGCCCTTTCGGCCGGGCCCACGCGCTGGCCCTGGTCACGCTGTTCCTGACCTTCGATTTGGTGCTGTTTGGCGCCTTCACCCGCCTGACCGACAGTGGCCTGGGCTGCCCGGACTGGCCCGGTTGTTATGGCAGCGCCAGCCCTATCGGTGCCGGTGACCACATTGACTCGGCCCAGCAGGCCATGCCCTCCGGCCCGGTCACACAGGGCAAAGCCTGGATCGAGATGGTGCACCGCTACCTGGCCATGGGTGTGGGTGTGCTGACCCTGGCGCTGGCAGCGATGGCCTGGTCTGGGCGCAAAACCCACTCCGGCCGCGTTGCCATCAGCCCCTGGTGGGCTATTGGCACGGTGGTGTGGGTCTGCATACAAGGGGCTTTTGGCGCGCTGACGGTGACCATGAAACTGTTTCCCGCCATCGTTACGCTGCACCTGTTGGGTGGTTACATCCTGCTGGGCCTGCTCACGGTGCAGGCTAGTCTCTTGGGCCGCCAGCACAACCCCACATCGTGGTGGGTTGCGCCGCCCGCAGGCTTGCGCACCTGGACGGTCTTGGCCCTGCTGCTGCTGGCTCTGCAAGCCGCATCGGGTGCCTGGGTCAGCACCAACTATGCAGTACTGGCCTGCACCGAGTTCCCCCAGTGCCAAGGCAGCTGGTGGCCGCAAATGGACTTTGACCAGGGTTTTGAAATCTGGCGCCCGCTGGGATATCTGCGGGATGGTTCACACATCAGCTTCCAGGCTTTGACGGCCATCCACTTCACGCATCGGCTGCTGGCCTTTGTGACCCTGGGCCTGTTGTCGATGCTGGCGTGGCGGGTGTTCTGCATTCCAGCGCTGCGCCCGCACGGCCGCGCACTTGGCATCCTGCTGGCACTCCAACTGGCCACGGGCCTGAGCAACGTGGTGCTGGGCTGGCCCCTGGTCGCTGCCGTTTTGCACACCGGTGGCGGGGGCGCACTGGCCGTGGTGCTGGTCCGGCTGCTGGTGGCGACCCACCCTACATTTTCCCAAACCTCTGCTGTATCCAGCGGAGCAACAACACCATCCGGACTGCGCGCATGACTACCGACACCACTTCCCTCCCGGCCCCGTCGGTGTTTCGCCAGTTTTATGCATTGACCAAGCCACGGGTTATTCAGCTGATCGTGTTTTGCGCGCTGATTGGCATGGTGCTGGCCGTGCCGGGGGCTCCTACCTGGCCACAGGTCGGTCTGGCAATGACAGCATGCCTGGGCATCTGGCTGGTGGCCGCCGCGGCAGCCGCTTTCAACTGCATCGTGGAGCAGGGCATAGACGCCAAGATGAAACGCACCGCCTGGCGGCCGACCGCCCGCGGTGAGCTGAGCAACACACAGACCCTGTTGTTTTCGGCCATTTTGTGCGTGGCCGGCTCCGTGCTGCTGTATGTCTGGGTTAATCCGCTGACCATGTGGCTGACCTTTGCCACCTTTGTCGGTTACGCGGTCATTTACACCGTTATCCTGAAACCGCTGACGCCGCAAAACATCGTCATCGGCGGCGCCTCGGGCGCCATGCCGCCGGTGCTGGGCTGGGCTGCCATGACCGGGGATGTGGGTCCAGAGGCAATGATTTTGTTTCTGATCATCTTCCTGTGGACACCGCCCCACTTCTGGGCGCTGGCCCTGTACCGCGTGGAGGACTACCGCAAGTCCGGCCTGCCCATGCTGCCGGTGACACACGGCAGTGAATTCACACGGCTGCAGATATTGCTGTACACCTTTGTTTTGTTCGCTGCCTGCCTGCTGCCTTTTGTCTACGGCATGAGCAGCTGGCTGTACCTGGCTGCGGCGGTGGTGTTGGGGTTTGGCTTTTGCCTGTACGCCTGGTGGCTGTGGCGCGACTACTCGGACGCCCTGGCGCGCAAGACCTTCCGGTTTTCGCTGATACACCTGAGTGTGTTGTTTGCAGTCCTGCTGCTGGATCATTACATCTTATGAAACAAATCACTATTAAATTTATAGCGTATTGCGTAGCAGTGGCGGGGGCTACAGCCATTTTTACCGCATGCTCTCCCCAGCAGCCGGTGTTTGCGTCGGTGGATGTCACGGGTGCGGAATACGCCAAGGGGTTTGAGCTGACCGACCACAACGGGCAGGTGCGCCGCTTGAGCGACTTTTCCGGCAAGGTGGTGGTGCTGTTCTTTGGTTTCACACAATGCCCGGATGTATGCCCCACCACCATGTCCGAACTGGCTGAAGTGAAGAAGGCTCTGGGCAAGGACGGGGAGCGCCTGCAGGGCCTGTTCATCACAGTAGATCCGGAGCGTGATACGCCGGAGTTGCTCAAGGCCTATATGGCCAACTTTGATCCCAGCTTTGTCGCGCTGCGCGCCGACCCCGACAAGCTGGCCGCCCTGGCCAAGGACTACAAGATCTATTTCAAAAAGGTGGAGGGTAAAACCCCCACCAGTTACAGCATGGACCACTCGGCCGGCAGTTATGTATATGACACACAGGGCCGGTTGCGCCTGTTCACCCGTTACGGCAGCGGACCCAAACCCCTGACCGAAGACATCCGCCAACTGCTCAAATAACAGATAAGCCGACCTGTTTGTAGGACAAGACTTACATCTGAACGCGGTTTTCTCCGATACCGCCATACTTGCCGATTGGAGAGACTGGGGCCTCAACTTACTGAAGGAGAAACCCATGACGGCAAGTCACCAAAATCCTTGCGGAACGCAACAGAACCAGTTGTTGGTTGCGTTGCCGCAAGAAGACATGGACCGTTGGCAGGGTCGCCTGGAACTGGTCGAGTTGTCACTCAACCAGATCCTGTATGCGGCTGGACGCGCCCCCGAGTATGTGTACTTTCCGACAACAGCCATCGTGTCGCTGATGTCGACGACAGTGGACGGTGCCACAGCCGAGGTGGCTCTGGTGGGTAACGACGGCGTGGTGGGCATTTCCTCGCTGTTGGGTGCAGACGCTGCTGCTACCGACGCCGTGGTGCAGAGTGCAGGCCGTGCGTACCGCATCAGCGCGCGGTTTGTCAAAGCAGAGATTGAACAGTCCTACGGCGTCATGAAAGTGGTCATGCGTTATGCACAAGCGGTGTTGGGGCAAATGGCGCAGACCGCTGTGTGCAATCGCTACCACTCCATAGACCAGCAGTTTTGCCGCCGCCTGTTGGCGGGCATGGACCGCCTGCCATCCGACGAACTGGACATGACCCACGAACTGGCCGCGAACCTGCTGGGCGTACGGCGCGAAGGTGTGACTTTGGCTGCCCACAGGCTGCAGGAAGCAGGGCTGATCCGGTACCGCCGTGGCCACATTGTGGTGCTGGACCGTGAGCGGCTGGAGCAAAAGACCTGTGAGTGTTATGCCGTCGCCAAGAAGGAGTACCACCGTCTGGTGCCACTGACGATGGCAGCCTGAGTTGCCTTTGTCTAGACGGCCGCGGGCCTGCACTCCGGCAGCCGGGCGCGCACCAGCGTACCCTGGCCCGGGCTGGATACCAGCTCCAGCGTACCGGCCTCGGCCTCGACGCGAAAACGCATGCCCAGCAGTCCGTGCGCCTTTTTGCCCGCCTGCTGGGTGTCAAAGCCCGTGCCATCGTCGCGCACAGTCACCTCCACAAAACCACCTGTTGTTGCAAGGCTGAACCAGACGTTGCTGGCCCGCGCATATTTGGCGATATTGGTGGTGGCCTCCTGGACCAGGCGGTAGAGCACCAGCTCGGCATTGGCCGTCAATTGCACCGGTTGTAACGCGCAGTGCACAGGAATGCCGGCGGTCTTGGAGAAATCGCGGGCCAGAATCTCCAGCGTGGCGACCAGGCCCAGGTTGGCTAGCGCCGAGGGCCACAGGTCTTCGATGATGCGGCGCTTCATCGCAATGCCTGCGTTGAGGGTCTCCACCAAATGCTGCAGGCGTTCCTGCGCCTCAGGTGCGGTGGTGCCGAAACGTGATTTGATGCGGGCGACATCCAGCTTGGCCGCAGTCAGCAGGGCACCGAGTTCGTCGTGCAGGTCGCGGGCGATGCGGTGGCGTTCATCTTCGCGGGCGGTTTGCAGGTGGTGGTTTAACTCAGTCAGCTGCGCTGTGCGCCGCTCTACCTCGCCTTGCAGGCGCGCCTGTTCCGCATGCAGGGCCTGTTGGTGCAGATCCTGCTGGGCTTTGAAGGCCTGGTTGTGCCGCATATTGAGCAGCACGAGAAACAGGCTCACCACCGCAAGCAGTGCCACGCCCACGCGGCTGAACAGCAGGATATCGGACACCTCCTGTTCATTGCTTTGCAGGCGCCGTGTCTCCACCGCCAATAACTCCCCTCCGGTCAGTCGAATGGCGTCCATGTACTCCTGGCCAATGCCGCTAAGCGTGATATCCCTGCCGGCCTGACGCTTGCCGTCCTTTTGCATCTGGACCGTGATGGCGAGTTCCGACAACTTGGTCTCGGTCAATGCACGCAGTTTTTTCAACAACCGGGCTGACTGCGGCTCACCGCTATAAGCCGCCTCCAGTTGTACGAAGGCGGCGGCTATGCTCTTAAGCGCGGCGTTGTATGGGTCCAGGTATTCCTCCTGGCCAGTCAGCAGATAACCACGTTGTCCGGATTCGGCATCCAGCACTGCCTTGGTCAGATCGTACAAATGGAGGCGGTTTTCGGCAATGGCGCCCAGCCGCTGCACCAGGGCGGTGGCACGCTGGTTAGAGTCTTCGGTGATCGAAACCATGGCGATGGAGGCGAACACCAGCAGCAGAATGGCCAGCGGGTTTCGCTTCACAACGGTGGGTAGATGGGTGTGCATGGGCTGGCCTAGAATGTAAAAAAACTTTGTGCGGGAGCACGTGTAAAACCATGATCCGGATAGCCATTGTTGACGACCATGCCATCGTGCGCGCAGGGCTGCGGCAGTTTTTTGCCGACCATACGGACTTGTCTGTCGTTGCGGAAGCCGCCCACGGCCGTGAAGCAATTGATCTGGTGCGCACCGGTGGCATAGACGTCATGGTGATGGACCTGTCCATGGGGGAGCAGGGCGGAGTCGAAGCCCTGGTCGCCATCAAGGCGCGTGCGCCAGACCTTCCGGTGCTGATCTTCAGCGCCTTGCCGGAAGCCCATTACGCAACCGCCCTGCTGCAGCAGGGTGCCAGTGGCTACCTGGGCAAAGACTGTGATCCCGAACATATTGTCGAAGCCATACGCACGGTATCGCGAGGCCGCAAGTACATCAGCACCACCGTGGCAGAACAGCTGGCGGATGCCTTGGTGGGGGGCGCCGGTCTGGAGAAACCGGCGCATCAAAAACTGTCGCAGCGTGAGCTGCAGGTGTTTCTGCGGCTGGCGGCGGGAGAGGCGGTGGGCAATATTGCCGAACACATGTCGCTCAGCATCAAGACGGTGAGCACATACCGGGCGCGCATCATGGAAAAACTAGGCCTTGCATCCAATAGCGACCTGACCTACTACGCGCTGAAAAATGGCTTGATCCAGTAGGCGCATTCAGGTCAGCTCGCCCCGCAGGCTGTTGCCCGCCTCGCCCGAGGCCAGTCGCTCGCAGTAGAGCATCAGTGCCTCCAGTTCATTGGATTTGTCGAAGACCTTGCTGGCCCCCAGCTCGGTGCACTTGCGGCGTATTTCGGGTGTGGCGTGGTTGCTCAGGACCACCATGGTGCGCGGCTGTACTGTGCGGTCGGCTGCCCGCAGCACACCCAGGCCAGACCCACGCTTCAGAAAAATATCGACGATGACCAGATCTGCCGTATTGGCGGATTCTGTCAGCCATTGCACGGCACTGGCTTCGTCCTCTGCAACACCGACCACTTCTATGGGGGTCATTTCTTCCAATGCAGCTATCAAGCCCTCGCGTATGACGGGGCTGTCTTCGACAATATATGTTTTAAGTCGTTGCATGGGATGACCGCTACCACATAGCCGGCATGGTATCGCCAATGCGTGTGCTTGTCTTGCATGTGTGCGCTTGCAACAGCGCAATTTGCACTGTGTATTGCATCGCACAGACAAAAAAACCCCCTGAAGACCGAAGCCGTCAGGGGTGTTGTGTCGAACGCAGAAGGGGTCAGGCGTATTCGACCAACGCCGTTTTCATCTTCTTCATGGCGGCCACTTCGATCTGGCGAATGCGCTCGGCGCTGACGCCGTACTCGGCGGCCAACTCGTGCAGCGTCATGCCACCAGAATTGTCGTCGTTGACCTTGAGCCAGCGTTCTTCAACGATGCGGCGGCTGCGGGCGTCCAGGCTTTCCAGCGCCGCGGCAATGCCGTCGGTCGCCAGCACGTCGCGTTGGTGCGCCTCGATCATGGCGATGGGCTCGTGGTTGGTGTCGGTCAGGTAGGCAATCGGGCCGAAGGCGTCTTCACCGTCGTCTGACGGAGAAGGGTCCAGCAACACGTCACCGCCCGACATGCGGGTCTCCATCTCGATCACTTCTTCGGGCTTGACCTTGAGCTCGCGCGCCATGGCTGCGATCTGCTGTGGGTTCAGCGTGTCGCGGTGGGTACCTGCGTCGGCTGCGGCGTCTTCGCTCTTGAAGCGCTGTTTCATGGAGCGCAGGTTGAAGAACAGCTTGCGCTGGGCCTTGGTTGTCGCCACCTTGACCATGCGCCAGTTCTTCAGGATGTATTCGTGTATTTCGGCCTTGATCCAGTGCAGTGCGTAGCTGACCAGGCGCACACCCTGGTCTGGGTCGAAGCGTTTGACCGCCTTCATCAGCCCCACATTGCCTTCCTGGATCAGGTCGCCGTGGGGTAGGCCATAACCCAGGTATTGGCGTGACACGGACACGACCAAGCGCAAGTGAGAGAGCACTAACTTACCAGCAGCCTCAAGGTCGTTGTCATTCTTGAATTTGCGGGAGAACTCCTGCTCTTCTTCCAGCGTGAGCATGGGCAGGCGGTTGGCGGCCGAAATATAGGCGTCCAAATTGCCCAGCGACGGCACCACTGACCAGGGATTGGCCAGTGTTACGGCGGAAGATGCGTGTCCCAATGGGTATGACATACCTGAACTCCTTGTGTCTTGCTGTCAATATTAGCACTCTATATGATTGAGTGCTAATCGAGAAGTTCAATGCCCTGATCAATAAAAGTGGATTGTTCGGGGTGCTTGAAGTTAGCTATTAATAACATAGCTAATTAAGCTTATTCCACGGGGGCTGGAGGCCAATTTTCCATATGGATTTCTGCTGAGGCAGGGCCCCACACCGTCAAGTCGCCAGCTCCATTGCTTCCAGGTTGGGAGTCTGCCTCGCCGGGGGCAGCACGGGTTCAATCAGACCCAGGATGTTCTCCACCGTCAACCCGAAGTGCCGGAGCAAGCCCTCCACCGGTGCGGACTCGCCAAACGCGTCCACGCCAATGGCAATCCCGTCCAGACCCACGTACTTGCGCCAATAGTCTGTAACACCGGCCTCGATGGACACCCTGGGAACTCCGGGTGGCAGCACGGAATCCCGCCACTCGCGGGACTGCCGGTCGAATACAAAAGTGGACGGCATGGACACCACGCGCGACGACACTCCCTTTTGCGCAAGTGCGCGGTGGCATTGCATGGCGAGCTCCACTTCTGAGCCGGTGGCGATGAAGACGAGCTGCGGCGGCTTGCCGGACTCTGCGCTTACGACGTAGCCGCCGCGCCGGATCAAGCCCTCGGAGGCCTCGCTGTGGGCCTGGAACTTGAGATTTTGCCGGCTGAGCACCAGGCAGGTGGGGTGGTCGGCGCTCTCCAGGGCCATGGTCCAGGCGACCTGTGTTTCCAGGCTGTCACAGGGGCGCCAGACATCCATATTGGGCATCAGGCGCAAGGTGGCCAATTGCTCGACCGGTTGGTGCGTGGGGCCGTCCTCGCCCAGACAAATCGAGTCGTGTGTGAACACATAGATCGGGTTGATACGCATCAGCGCCGCCATGCGCAGCGCGTTGCGCGCGTATTCCGAAAACATCAGGAAAGTGCCGCCAAAGGCCCGCAAGCCGCCGTGCAGGATCAGCCCATTCATGATGGCGGCCATGCCGAACTCGCGCACACCGTAGTAGACGTAGTTGCCGCCTGCAGGCTGGTTCACGTCGCTGGCCTGCGGCCACAGGGTCAGGTTGGAGCCAGCAAGGTCTGCTGAGCCGCCAATGAGCTCTGGTATGGATGGCGCCAGTGCGGCAATAGCGTTCTGGCTGGCCTTTCGGCTGGCAATGGTGGCTGCGGTTTGCAGCACTTGGGCCGTTGCGGCGCCCGCAGCATCGCTAAACGATTTGGGCAGCACGCCCTGCATGCGACGTGTCAGCTCGGCCGCCAGTTCGGGGTGTGCGGTGCTGTAGGCGCTCCAGCGCTCGGACCATTGCCCTTCCAGAGTGGCGCCGTGTTTTGTGGCGTCCCACGCCGCGTAGACATGCTCAGGTACTTCAAAGGGGGCGTGCGGCCAATTCAATTCGCGCCGCACGGCCTCGATTTCACTGGCTCCCAAGGGCGCGCCGTGTGATTCATGGCTGCCGGATTTGTTGGGCGAGCCCTTTCCGATCACGGTTTTACAGGCGATCAGGGTGGGGCGGTTGGTGTCGGACCTGGCCTTCAAGATGGCCTGGTGGATGGCCTCCGGATCGTGGCCATCGATACCGTCAATTACCTGCCAGCCATAGGCCGCAAAACGGGCGGCCGTGTTGTCGGTGAACCATCCCTGCACATGGCCATCGATGGAAATGCCGTTGTCGTCCCAGAAGGCGATGAGCTTGCCCAGCTTCCATGTTCCGGCCAGGGAACAGGCTTCGTGGCTGACGCCTTCCATCAGACAGCCATCGCCCAGGAACACATAGGTGTGGTGGTCCATGATGGTGTGCGCATCCCGGTTGAACTGCGCTGCCATCAGTTTCTCTGCCAACGCCAAACCGACCGCATTGGCCAGGCCTTGGCCCAAGGGCCCAGTGCTGGTTTCCACGCCAGGGGTAATGCCGACTTCTGGATGGCCGGGTGTACGGCTGTGCAGCTGGCGAAACTGCTTCAGGTCTTCTATGGTCAGGTCGTAACCACTCAGGTGCAGCAGCGCGTAGTGCAGCATGGAGCCATGCCCATTGGAGAGTACGAAGCGGTCGCGGTTGTACCAGCCTGGGTTCGCGGGGTTATGTTGTAAATGCCGGCGCCACAAAACGCTTGCGATGTCGGCCATGCCCATGGGCATGCCGGGGTGGCCGGAATTGGCTTTCTGGACTGCGTCAACCGCCAGCATACGAATGGCATTGGCGCACGCGGTGTCAATGGAATCGGTCATTGGGTTACGCCTTCCAGCAAAAGGCTTTGGACAATGGCTTCGAGTTTGACGGTGTCATCCTCAAACAGACGGATGCCCTCGGCAAGCTTTTCGGTTGCCATGGCATCGCGATTCATAGCCCGGCGGAAATCGGATTCCTGCAGCACCGGGCGCGGCGCAACGGTGGTGGAGGCCGGCGGCGAGGTGAGCGTTCTGTCCACCGCTCCGGATTCGGACTGCAACTGTTCCAGAAGGGCGGGGCTGACGGTGAGCAGGTCGCAGCCAGCCAGGGCCAGGATCTGGCCGATGTTTCTGAAACTGGCCGCCATGATCTCGGTAGGAATGCCGTGCTGCTTATAGTGCGCAAAAATCTCCCGCACCGATTGGACGCCGGGATCATTGGCCCCCGCCATGGCGGCCTCATCCCATGCGGCTCCTGCGGATTTGCGATGCCAGTCGTAGATGCGCCCAACGAAGGGCGATATCAGTTGCACACCAGCATCCGCACATGCGATGGCCTGTGGCAGCGAAAACACGAGCGTCAGATTGGTTTTGATCCCCTCTTTGGCCAGGATGCGGGCGGCCTGTATGCCCTCCCACGTAGCGGCAATCTTGATCAGGACGCGTTCTCTGGGCACGCCCTGCAGTCTGTAGAGGTCGATCAAGTGGCGGGCCTGCTCGACGGTGGCGTGTGTATCAAAGCTGAGCCGCGCATCCGTCTCGCTGGACACCCGTCCGGGAATCAGTTGAAGCATTTCGCATCCGAACCGCACGATCACGGTGTCCATGATCCGCGCAGGAGGCAGGTTGCTATGGGCCTGCACGGTTTCCAGAATCATGGGTGCATATTGCGCTGACTGTGCTGCCTTCAGAATGAGCGAAGGGTTGGTGGTCGCGTCTTGCGGATGGTGGCGTGCGGCCAGTTGGATGTCGCCGGTGTCAGCAACGACTTTCGACAATTTCTTGAGTTGCTCTAATCTGTTCATGGGTTCTGCAGTGGTGGAGAGTTGGTGGGTGGGTGTGTTTGTCGAAGTCTTGAGACACCGCGGCGGATGCCTTCCCGGACCCCGTCGATCGTGGCGACAACGATGGTTCATCATTAATTCGAGAGTCGAACTAATTAGACACCAAGGGGGATATCTTGAAATAGGTGTTTTCCCGGGCCGGAGTGTTGAACCCCAGCGCCCGGCTTCATTTCAATCTCCCAATGGCTCGTAGTCGAACCAGGCGAAGTCGGCTGGCGGCATGCTGGCGGCAGAGACGGGAGTTGCGGCACTGGCGTACATGCCAATGAACACGCCGGTGAAGCCACCAGCCCGCTCAGAAGACAGCGGCTGCGTGGGGAGACTGCCCATGGCGACCAGGGGACCACCCTTGACGCGGAAGCCGAACGCATAACTGTCTGGGTCAGACTGAACCTGCAAGCTCACCGGCCCATCGGCAAGCGGCAAGGCCTTGAGCAGCACGGTCTGTTCTGCAATGCGTGCCACCAGTTCTGCACGGCGTTGGGGTGCACCGGTGATACGCAGTTCATAGTGGTTGGCCTCGTTCTGGCGCAGCACCAATCCAGCAGACTGGCCGTCGGCCGCTGGTGTGAAGTCCAGCTGTGTGGCCGCGCGCATGTGCAGATGCTCTTGCCGCCGTGCGATGAAGGCGGGCGTCGCCACGTCGTTCAACGTCGCGGCCGAGCCCTTGAGCCGCAGCACCCCGACACGTTCGCTGAGCGAATAGAGCTCTGTGCCGGGGCTGCGCAGCAGCGCCCATTGCTGGCCTGGCCTGGGTTGGTCGAAATCATCGCGAGCTGGCTGTGCGGGCCAGGGCGCCGCGGCCGGCAGGCCTTTGGATGGCATCTTCAGGGCCAGGGGTTTGCCGCCGTTCACGGTCAACCAACCCTGCGCGTTCCACGCAACCGGGCTGAGCAATGTCTCACGCCCAAGGTGGTGGTTGCGCTGCTCTGGACGCACGCCCAGGAGCACGATCCACCAGTTGCCATTGGCAGCCTGTACCAGATCGGCATGGCCAACCGATTGCAGGGGCAGGTCGGGGTGGTACCGGTGTGTGAGGATGGGGTTGGCAGGGGAGGACTCGAACGGGCCCCAGGGCGACTTGGAGCGGGCCAGTGTCAGGCTGTGCTCGTACGACGTTCCGCCTTCCGAGATCAGCAGGTAGTACATGCCGTTGACCTTGTACAGGTGTGGCCCTTCAGGCCAGATGCCGCCGGTGCCACTCCAGATCAGTTTTGGCTCTTCCATCAGCTTGCCGCTGGCAAGGTCAATTTGCGCCTGGTACACACCACCGTTCCTGCCACCACCGTGGCGGGTGTAGTAGACCTTGCCGTCATCGTCAAAGAACAGCGACGGATCCATGCCCCAGCTCTTCTCCTTGATCCACACAGGCTCCGACCATTCTCCCGCCGGGTTCCTGGTGGTCACGTAGAAGCTGCCGCCGTTGTCTATGTTGGTGGTGACCAGGTAGAACGTGCCGTCGTGGCAGCGAAGCGTGGGCGCGAAGATGCCTTTGGAGCTGAGTTGCCCCGTCAAAGGCAATTGGCTGACACGTGTCAGTGCATGGCCCACCTGGCGCCAATTTACGAGGTCTTTGCTGTGGTAAATCGGAACGCCGGGGAAGTACTCAAAGCTGCTGGTGGCCAGGTAATAGTCGTCCTGGCCCATGCGGCATATGCTGGGGTCGGCGTGGAATCCGGGCAATATGGGGTTGTTGTAGGTGCTGGCCGGTGTGTGGGCTGGGGTTGTCTGCGCGTGTACCGCGCCGGCCAGGACCAGACTTGTCACAAATACTGCAAGGCTGCGCACGGTGCAGCGGGCTATCACCGGACCACTCCGCACCGTTGTTGCAGCGCCGCCAGCGGCACCGCCTGCGCAATGGCGCGCAAGCCCGCAAGCGAGGGATGCAGGCCGTCGCCGGAGTCGGCTTCCTTGGTCATGCGGTCGGGCTGCACGGTGTCACGGGTTGCCGCATCAAAGTCGGCCACGGCGTCAAAGGTGCCCGAGCTGCGAATCCAGGTGTTGATGGCCTGGCGGTCGGATTCATTCGCCGCACCGGGGCGGTAGTAGTCGGAGCCCATGTAAGGCGTCATGGTGCCGCCAATCACGCAGATGCCGTGCGCATGGGCGCGCAGCACCAGTTGGCGGTGGGCGGTCGTCAGGTCGTCCACCATGCGCTGGCGCGCCTCCGGGCTGTCGTCACCATTGCGGCGCAGGTTGCCCACATCGTTCACGCCTATGAGCACGATGGCGTGCGTCACGCCGCTGCGTGCCAGCACGTCGCGATCCCAGCGCGCCGCCATATTGGGCCCCAGGCCATCACGCAACAAGCGTCCACCGCCTATGCCAGCATTGACCACGCCCATGGGCATGTTGGCCTCACGCAACCGTGCGGCCAGCACATCGGGCCAGCGGTTGTTGCCATCGGTGGTGGTGCCATAGCCGTCAGTAATCGAGTCGCCGATAGCGACAACCGCGCTGACGCTGGTCGGCGCCTCCACCTCGATGTCCGACAGTTGGTACCAGCGCACCACCTTGGTGGATTGTGCCCAGATACTGTCTGCAATGCGATTGCCAGGCGTGACGAAGCTGGTTGTCCGCGAGCCAGGGTGGCCAGTCTGGCGCACCGGTTCACCCTTGAAGTGCAGCGAGACAGCGAGGTCGGCGCCCGACGTAAAGACCATATCCGATGGATCGCTGTAGTACTCCGCGCCGGCCGGAATCATCACGCTGGCCTTGCCGCTGAATGTGAGTGTGCGCGCCGTGCCGCCCACGATGTCAGTTTTACCTGGAGCCACCGCCACGGCCACACCCGCAGCCTCGACCATGAGAGGGGTTGTGCCAAAGGCATTGCTGATCCGCACGCGGAGGCGGTGGCCACCCAGCGATGTGCGCACGATCTGGCGCAGACTGGTGTCACGCCATAGTTCTGCGGGTAGTTCGTTCTGTGGTTCCGGTACTTGCTGAGCCGACCCCCAGGATGCCACCCAATGGCTGGGAGCGCGGTCCGCGCCCATGCAGGTGGTGCTGACAATTAGGAGAAGACCGCCACTGCGGGCCCAACGCTTGAGTTGACGAAAATGCATGGGAAATGTCTCCTGTTTTTTTGGGTTGGACAGCACTTTTAAATCCACCGTCCGGATACGCACCTTCAGCTACAAGCCAAAGTAGCTTTTCGCGTTTCCGTAGCTGATATCGCGCACGATTTCTCCCAGCGCTTCGAAGTCAGCGGGGTATTCACCGGCTTCTACCCATTGCCCCAATTGCCGGCACAGCAGGCGACGGAAGTAATCGTGGCGGGGGTAGGACGCAAAGCTCCGCGAATCGGTGACCATGCCAACAAACGTACCCAAAACGCCATGGTTGGCAAGGGTCCGGAGCTGTTGCAGGTTGCCGTCCTTGTGGTCGTTGAACCACCACGCCGGGCCAAACTGGATCTTGCCGGCAATGCCATCACCCTGGAAGCTGCCGATCAGGGTGGACAAGACCTCATTCATGCCCGGATTCAGGCAGAACAGCATGGTCTTGGGCAACTGGTTCGTCGCATCGAGTGCGTCCAGCAAGGACGCAATGCCGGCACCGCACTGCATGTCGGATACCGAGTCGTAGCCCGTATCCGGCCCCAGCTGCTGTACGCGCCGGGTGTTGGCGTTGCGCAGCGCGCCGATGTGCAGGCACATGGCCCACTGGTGTGATGCGTAGACACGCCCAAGCGCCTCCAACAGGCCGCGCTGGTAAGCACCAACCTCCGCCTCCGACAGCAGATCACCGGCCATGCGCTTTGCAAAAAGCGCTTCGCACTGTGTTGGCGTCGGTGACTCGGTGGCGAGCGGACTATCAATGGCATGGTCAGAGATACGTGCTCCGCGGGCGTGGAAGTAGTCCACGCGCACAGCAAGTGCTGCTACCAGGCTGGAGAAAGACGCGATCGACACCCCTGATGCACCGGACAGTGTGAGCAAGTAGTCTCTGAAGTCCGGTTTGTTGAGGCGCATGGCCCGGTCCGGCCGGTAGGCTGGCAGCACGCGGGTCTGCAATGCGGATGCAGCAATGTCGGCGTGTTGCAGCAGATCGTCCGCGGGGTCATCGGTGGTGCAGGCAATCTCCACTTTGGCTTGTTCAAGAAACGTCCAGGCGTCCATGGACGCCAGCCGTGCATTGGCTTGTTCCCAAATGCTGGCGGCATTGGCGGCATTGATGGACAGGTCTATGTCGAACAGGCGGCGCAGTTCCAGATGGCTCCAGTGGTGGATGGGGTTGCCTATCGACCGGGGAACCACCTTGCAGAAGGCTTGGAACTTGGCTTCGTCACTGGCAGCGCCAGTAATCAAATCTTCCGTCACACCCGCGCTGCGCATCAGCCGCCATTTGTAGTGGTCACCACCCAGCCACAGCTCTGTCAGGTTGCGAAATTTCTTGCGCTCTGCAATTTCCCCTTGCTGCAGATGGGAGTGGTAGTCGATGATGGGTAACTGCGCGGCCACTTCGTGGTACAGCCGCCTTGCGAAAAGCGTGTTCAGCAGAAAATCTTGGGTCATAAAGGGTGTCATGGATCTGCTCTCTTAAGAATGGTCATTGCGCTTAATGCGCGTCGTCTGCATTCAATGCTTCCAGAGTCGCCAGGACTCCGCCTGTGCGCAGCGCGTGGAGCTGCACCTGCACGGACGTGACAAAACTGGGTTGCAATGACAGATCGCCGAAGACAGGCGAAAAGCTCAGCAGCCGCAGCACTGCGGCGTCACTCCACTGGTCGGACGCTGCGCCTCGGTACAACGCCTGGAGCGGCTCACACAAGGGGTCATCCACGGGAAAAGTTGTGCCGTAGTCTGCAACGCCGCCAAGGTATTGGATCCACGCCGCAACGCCCAATGCCAAGTGCCGCACACCCAGGCCAGCGTGCAGCCTGTCGCGCATGGTCTCCAGCAAGCGCGGCGGCAGCTTTTGTGAGCCATCCATCGCAATCTGCAAGGTCTTGTGGTTCAGGGCCGTATTGGCAAACCGCTGGAGCAATTGGGTGCGGTAGGCCTCCAGGTCCAGGCCCGGCAACACGGGCAGGGTGGGTTCAATTTCTTCACGCATCATGGACTCAACGTATCTGTGCAATTCAGGGTTGCGCAGCGCAACATCCACCGACTCCCATCCCGCCAGTACGGCCAGGTAGGAGATGCTGGAGTGGGCGCCGTTGACCATGCGCAGTTTCAGTCGCTCCCAGGGTTCAGCGCTGTCAACAAATCGTGCACCACCTGGTGACCAGTCTGGTCGACTAGAGGCAAAGTGGTCTTCTATAGCCCAGTCAAAAAACGCTTCGCAGACTACTGGCCAGGCATCCACGCAGCCTAGGGCTTCAGAGATGGCTTCCCGTTCTTCATCCGTCGTCCGGGGCACGATGCGGTCTACCATGGAGCAGGGGAAGCTGCATTGCGTGGCAATCCATTGCGCAAGTGCAGGGTCGGTCACGGCGGCCAGATCCCGTACGGCGTTGGACAACACGTGCCCATTGGATGGCAGATTGTCCAGGGACATCAGTGTCAAGGGCGCACGGCCCAATGCGCGACGCATGGCCAGGGCGCGCACGATGTATCCGATGGCTGAGCGGGGTGCCTCGGGGTGTGCAATGTCGTGTGCAATATCCGGATTGTCCAGCAGAAGTCGCCCTGTGGCCGGATCGTGGCAATAGCCCTTTTCGGTGACCGTCAGGCTCACAATGCGGGTATCGGCCGCAGTCATGCGCTGCAGCACCTGTTCCGTTTGCTGCGGGGCTACCAGCACTTCCACAACGGAGCCTATCAGTTGCAGGCTCAGGTGGTTGTTGCCATTCACGTCGGTGCGCGTGGCTACGGTGTACATGCCGTCTTGGGGCTGCAGGGCATCACGGGTCTCCGTGCTGCGCAAGGAAACGCCTGATATGCCCCAGCGCAGATCTCCGCGGGACAAAGCTTCTTCGGTGGCGACCGCCAGATGCCCGCGCATAAACGCGCCAATGCCCAAGTGGACAATGCCGATACTGGCAGCGCCGCGGTCGTAGGCAGGGACTTTCACCTGTGCGGCTAATGTCCGCACGACAGCAGGACTAAGGCGTGCAGGGAGTGTCGCCGCCATCACCAATTCCACAAGCTGCCGTCGTGTGCCAGGCGGTTGACCGGCAGGTAGGCGCGCTTGTAGGGATACTTGGCTGCCAGTGCTTCATCAATCTCCACGCCGTGCCCGGGCACCTCTCCGGCAAACATGAAGCCCTCCTTGAAGGTGTACGCGTGTGGGAACACTTCATTCGTCAACTCGGTGTGCATCATGTATTCCTGTACACCGAAGTTTGGTACCCACGTGTCAAAGTGCAGTGCAGCGCCCATGCATACCGGCGACAAGTCGGTTGCGCCGTGGCAGCCGGTGCGCACCTGATACATGGATGCGAAATCCGCGATGCGGCGCAAATGGGTAATGCCACCGGCGTGAACCACCGTGGCGCGGATGTAGTCAATCAACTGGTTCTGGATCAGGTCTTTGCAGTCCCAGATCGTGTTGAAAATCTCTCCCACCGCCAACGGTGTGGTGGTGTGTTGACGGATCAGGCGGAAGGCTTCCTGGTTTTCTGCCGGGGTGGCGTCTTCCATCCAGAACAGGTGATATGGCTCCAGCGACTTGCCCAGACGACCGGCCTCAATCGGTGTGAGTCGGTGGTGTACATCGTGGAGCAGATGAATGTCCGGCCCAACAGCATTGCGCACCGCATCAAACAGCTTGGGTGCATGCAGCAGGTATTTTTCGGAGGACCAGTCATGGACACTGGGAAGATCCGAGTCTGCCGGTTCATAGTACATGTCGCCTTGGCCCACGCCGTATACCTTCTCCAAGCCTGGTACACCGCTTTGGGCGCGAATGGCTCGGTAGCCCAATTCCTTGTAGCGCAACACTTCTTCCACCGTGTGTGCAATATCGCTGCCGTTGGCGTGGCCGTACACCATGACACCGTTGCGGCTGCGCCCGCCCAGCAGTTGGTAGAGCGGCAGGTTCGCTGCTTTGGCCTTGATATCCCACAGGGCGGTGTCTACTGCTGCGATGGCGGACATCGTGACAGGGCCGCGCCGCCAATAGGCTCCGCGGTAGAGGTACTGCCAGATGTCTTCGATCTGGTGTGCGTCCCGGCCGATCAGGCATGGGATGACGTGGTCTGTGAGGTAGCTGACCACAGACAGTTCCCGCCCATTGAGCGTGGCGTCACCGATACCGGTCAGGCCTTCATCGGTTTCGATTTTCAGCGTGACAAAGTTGCGCCCTGGGCTGCAAACGATGACGCGTGCGTTGGTGATTTTCATTGGCGTTCCTGTTGTATGGATGGCAGCGTTAGTTCCAAGGCGTATTACCGAACCGTGGAGCAGCAGTCCTGCGAGGGTGGACCGCGCGTTTGTCTCTAGTTACATGGTTTTCTGATTGCGCTAACATAATTGTGGCACAAATTGCTGCAATACACGTTACGTAAGCTTGCCCCGCCTCAAGTAGTGCGGACCAAGGCATCACACCGAAAAATCTGAGGGCCGTATGTCAATACCGATCAAACATGTTGCGTTATTGTTCTTCTTTCTGCTGCAAATCCCAGCTTGGGCTTCCCCTGAGGATGGCTATGACCTGTGGCTTCGTTACAGGGCGCTAAACACCCAGGCCCAGGCAGATGGGCAGCGGCATGCCCAAGTGATCGTGGCTGGGTTGAACCCATCAGCCACAGTGCGAGCTGCAGTGGCAGAGCTGCGCAGGGGTGTCAGCGGCATGCTGGGTCGGGAGCTGGCTTCGGCCCAGCAGCTTCAGGACGGAGCGTTGGTTTTGGCGACACCGACTTCCATGCCGACACTCGGCGAGCTGATGCTGCCATTGGCCGAGCTGGGCAAAGAGGGTTACGTTTTGCGCAGCTTGCAATGGCGGGGTTACAAGATCACGTTGATTGCCGCCAATGGCGACATTGGTCTTCTATACGGTACCTTTGCGTGGTTGCGTGCCCTGCGCACTGGTTCTGACATGGCGAACTTAAGTGTGCACACCGCTCCCAAAGTGCAGCTGCGCATGCTCAACCATTGGGATAACCTCGATCGAACTGTGGAGCGGGGCTATGCCGGTGAATCCATTTGGGACTGGTGGGCGCTGCCCGATATTCGCGATCCGCGCTATGTGGACTATGCGCGGGCCAACGCGTCATTGGGGATCAATGGCACCGTATTGAACAACGTGAACTCCAAGGCGGAAATCCTGACTGCGCCGTGGATTGCGAAGGTCGCCGCGTTGGCGGACACGCTTCGACCCTATGGGATGAAGGTATATCTGTCGGCCCGTTTTTCTGCGCCACTGGAACTCAAGGAACTGCAGACGGCTGACCCGCTGGATCCCTTGGTGGCGGCGTGGTGGCAAGACAAAGCCAGGGAAATTTATAGGGCCGTGCCTGATTTTGGCGGTTTCCTGGTCAAGGCGAACTCCGAGGGTCAGCCCGGTCCACAGGACTATGGGCGCAACCACGCTGACGGTGCCAATATGCTGGCCAAGGCCCTGGCTCCACACGGTGGTGTGGTTCTGTGGCGGGCTTTTGTTTACTCACCCGACAACCGGGACGATCGTGCCAAGCAAGCCTACGGCGAATTCAGGCCCCTGGATGGCAGCTTTGATGCCAATGTGGTTGTTCAAGTGAAAAACGGCGCTATAGACTTTCAGCCCCGTGAGCCCTTTCATCCCCTCCTGGGCGCCATGCCCAAAACAGCACTGGCGCTCGAGCTTCAGATCACAAAAGAGTATCTGGGCTTTGCCACCCATTTAGCCTATTTGGGCACGATGTTTGAGGAGGTGCTCAAGGCTGACACCCGTTTGCGCAATCCAGGTCCCACGGTCGCCGACGTGGTGGATGGCAGTTTTCACCGCAGCCCATTGACCGCCATGGCGGGCGTCGCCAACATCGGGAGCAGCCGCAGTTGGAGCGGCTCGCATTTCGATCAGGCGAATTGGTATGTCTTTGGCCGGTTGGCCTGGAACCCGCGGGCATCCGCGCGGGAGTTGGCGCAGGAATGGGTGGCTCAGACGTTCTCATCCGATCCTCGGGTGATCGCGTCGATTGTTGAGATGATGATGCTGTCGCGCGAGGCGGTCGTCAACTACATGACGCCATTGGGTCTGCACCATCTGATGGCCACGGGCCATCACCATGGGCCTGGCCCTTGGGTGGATGATTTGAGCCGGGCCGACTGGAATCCGGTGTACTACCATCAGGCAGACCAGGGTGGTATTGGGTTCAACCGTGGACCCAGTGGCAGTAACGCCGTTGCGCAGTACGCTCCCGATTGGCAGCAGGCGTTTAGTGACCCACTTACCACGCCTGAAGAGTATCTTTTATGGTTCCACCACCTGCCTTGGGACTACAAGATGCGTTCGGGAAACACGCTGTGGGTGGAATTGATCGGGCGTTATGACGCCGGTGTAGTCGCTGCCGCAGACCTTCATCAGCGTTGGACGCGGCTCCGTGGTGATATTGACCCGCTGCGCTACGCCGAAACCGAGTCCAGACTGGCCGTTCAGCTGCGCGAAGCCCAATGGTGGCGCGATGCCTGTGTCGCCTATTTTCAGTCAGTGTCTGGGCTGCCCTTGCCTTCCGGTGCGCAACGCCCAGCGCGGACTCTTCGGCAATACAAGTCCATCCAGTTTCCTTTTGCCCCAGGGCAAGGTTAGGTGGAAACCCCTCAGATTACCTCATTACCACACTAGGGAAAACACGCATTTCGACTGCACTTTGGTCAAGCTTAAACTAACAATGTTCGCGCTAACAATTTATGTTAGTTGGATGTTAAAAGTGCGCAGTTTCATAACAACGGGCTGTAGAAGGCTCAATGAGGAGATAGGATCATGCAAAAGCTTCATGGAAAATCGAGCCCACGCTTGGCAAAAGGTGGTTCCGTCGTATTCGGGTTGACCGCGCTGGCCAGTCTGATGGCACAGGCCTATGCCCAGCAGGCGCCAGCTGCGGCTCAACCGGCTCCTGCGGCGTTGCAGACCGTGGAAGTCACTGGTTATCGTGCGAGCCTGGAGACGTCGACCCGCGACAAGCGCGAAGCCGTGGGTTTTCAGGACTCGATCTTCGCGGAAGACTTGGGCAAATTCCCGGATACCAACATCGCTGAATCCATCAACAGAATTCCCGGCATCCAGATCAGCCGCGAAATCACAGGTGAGGGATTGAATATTCAGATCCGCGGCCTTGGGACCAGCTTTACAAAAATCCTGCTCAACGGCGCCCCGGTTTCAGTAGCGTCAACGGGGCGCACCGACAACCAGAATACCAATCGCGAAGTGGATCTGGATTTACTTCCAACTGACTTGTTCAAGCGCGTTTCTGTATACAAGAGTCCCACTGCGGGCATGTTGGAAGGTGGCGCCGCTGGTGTAGTGGATATGCGTAGCGCGCGTCCATTTGACAACCCCGGCGAATACTTCGCCTTCAGCGAACAGGGCACGAAGAGTAAGGCTTCGGACAAATGGGGTCATAGAGGCTCCATCCTTGGCAGCAAGACCAGCGGAGAGTTCGGCATTCTGGCCGGGTTGGCATGGGCGAATGCGAAAGTGAGCACCAGCGGCTTTGAGACCATTGGCTGGACAAACGCCAATCTGTCGGCGACCCAGAGTACTTCTCCCACACGCAACAACACTGGTGGTGGCAACTGGACCATACCCGGAACTGTGCCAGCCAACGCCGGCAGCGGATTGGTCGCGGGGACCACGGTAGACCAGGCCTTCCTTCTGGCCAGGAACCCGGGCTTGAACATCACTCAGATTGACAATGCCATCATCCCCCGCCTGGGTCGGGTAATGGATGAATCCGGTACCAAGGACAAGTACACCGGTATTGTGAGCATGGAGTATCGCCCTAGTGCCGACTTGCAGTTCTACTTCGATGCGATGGCCAGCAGGAAGAAGAACGAGTTGGCCCGTGCGGATATGAATTGGGTGGGCCGCTTCGGTGCCATGGTGCCAACCAATATGCAAGTGGACAACAGTGATTGTTCTCAAGGATGCGTCGTCACCAAGGGAACATTCACCAATGCGCAGTGGTTCCTGGAGTACCGTCCCTACACCGAGGATGTGACGCTGTTTGGCCTCAATCCAGGCATGGAATGGAAAATCAACAAAGACTGGAAGCTGGACGCCCAGTTGAACTTGACCAAGAGCAGCTTTCACCGCGATTCCCCCACTGTGTTGGTGGCCTCCGCTTTGGGAAATGGTACGACCGTCAATTTCGACAACACAACAGGCGGTGTGCCAACCATCGCCACCAACCTGGATCTGAACAACCCGGCGAATTTCGGTTACCCCGGTGGGCGGCTGAATCAGCAAGAGGAGTTGCGTGACACGGAAACAAGGGGTGGCCGCGCGAACCTGACGTGGGGTGACAAGGCTTTCAGTGTGAAAGCGGGCATTGCATTTGACGACATTTCGCGCACCATTCGTGCCAAGGACAACACCAACGCGTGGGTTTCTGCCACCTGCGGTAACAACCCAAGCGTGTTTGTTCCGGGTAACAATGTTGCTGCGTGCGATGGTGCCAATACCCCAGGTGCAAGCGCAGCTGCACTGTTCCCAGGATTTGGTACCGGATCAACAGCAGGTCAGACGAATCCATTGGTGTACCAGGGCTCGTTGGTACCCGCCTCGGCATTGCCTGGTTATATGAGCCCCGGCCCAGGTGGTTTCATCACGCTGGATTGGAACAGGTTCAAAAACGTCAGCAACTACGACTATTTCAGCTCAACCGCACCGGATGGTGGTAGCTCCAATACTGGCGCCGGCGCGGGTTATGTCCGCGAGGTAACGCGTGGCATTTATACCGAAGTTGCAGGCACAGCGAAGCCAATGGGTCTCGACTTGCGATACAACGCGGGCGTGCGCTACGTGCAAACGGACCAGACTGTAGGCGGCGTCATTCAGCAGCCAGATCTGCGCAATGCCAATTTGCCACTGAACGGCAGCAGGTACCCCAACCAGTTCCCTACGTTTAACATCGATTCGAGCTACAGCAATGTGTTGCCGTCAGCTACAGCGGCGCTGAATGTGACGCCTGACGTGGTTGCACGTGTGGCCATTTCTCGATCGATGACGCGCGCCGATCCGAATGCGATGCGTCCAGGAACCAACTTCAGTTCTCCGTCGGCTGACACGGGGTCCATTGGTAACACATCGCTCAAACCATACATCTCCGACAATATTGACGTCGGACTCGATTGGTATACCGGTCGCGAGGGTTATCTATCCGGAACGCTCTTCCAGAAAGAGATGAATGGTTTCACCGTCAGTGAAAACATCACCATGCCATTCAGTGCCCTGGCACAGTATGGCCTCCCGTTCGAAAACCTGACCGCGCAGCAGCAGGCGGCTATCAACTTGCGCGGGGGCCCTGGGGTTGCTACCGTGGTGATGAGCCGACCCAGAAATGCTGCTGGCCTATTGACGATCAAAGGTGCGGAACTGGGCTGGGTGCAGCCGTTGGACAAATGGCTGCCGGTCAAGGGTTTTGGCTTCAGCGCAAACATAACGTACACGAGCCAGAGTGCCAGCGGAGAGGGTACGGATGGATTCATTGCACTGGGGGTGCCCAAGATGACCAACAATGTCACAGCCTACTACCAGCGCAATGGCTACATGTTGCGTCTGTCGCGTACCTTCAACGAAGGCAGCCAGGTAGCCAATGCCAACCAGAACGGAATTACATTGGCGGCCCTGTACGGCGATGCGTACCAACAGCTGGATTTGTCGTCCAGTATTGACCTGGATACCGTGCTGGACAAGAAGAACTGGCCTACATTGACGTTTGACATCATCAACGTGGGTGATGCAGTACAGCGCAGTTACTTCCAGTTTTCCAATGCGACCTTTACGCAGTACAAGCCAGGTCCTACTTATATGTTTGGACTGCGCGCAAAGTTCTAAAGGCTGCGTGACAGGGTGCTCGTATGATTGCGTTTGTGCTTGGGGGCCGCCTTTGGGGGAGCGGGGTGGCGGCCCCTTTTTTTCGCAGCTTGCTGGCACCAGGTTTGGTTGATGTGGGCCTTGTGCCCTTGTTAAATTGCAATTTTCTTATCGAGGGCTCCCAACAGAAATGGCTAGGAACAAGTTGAATGTGGATGCCGCGGGGCAGAAGCGCAAACGTAACGTGGCGACTATGTCTGATGTGGCGAGCATCGCGGGCGTGTCGCCAATGACGGTGTCCCGCGTGGTGAATGGTGAGGCCAATGTGAGTCAAAGCACGCGTGATAGCGTCAATGCAGCCGTTGCAGCACTCAACTATGTTCCAAACCAGGCGGCGCGTCGCCTGGCAGGCTCCAAGCCGATACGTCTCGGTTTTCTGTTCAACAATCCCAGTACCGGACCCTTCACCGAGTTTCTGGTGGGTTTGCTGAATCAGGCCGGTTTGCACCATGTGGAACTCGTCGTGGAAAAGTGTGACGCTGGCAACCATGAAGAAGCTGCCGCCCGGAATTTGATCGCCAATGGTGTGGATGGCATCATCTTGCGACCACCCCTGTGCGACTCGACGCGGCTGGTGGATCTGATCGTCAAGTCCTCCACACCTGCGGTACTGGTGGCGTGCGGGAAACCGGATACGCGGGTCAGTGCGGTCAGCATTGACGATTACCAGGCCGCGCTTTCCATGACCCGCCATCTTGTGGCGCTGGGGCATCGCCGGCTGGGGTTCATCATTGGACATCCCAACCAAACGGCCAGTGCACGCCGGTTGGCCGGTTTCAAGGCCGCACTGGAGGAAGCAGATATACCTGCAACGGACGAATTGGTTGTGCAGGGCATGTTCACATATCGCTCAGGGCTGGAGGCTGCCGAGGCGCTTTTGGGGCTCCAGATCCGTCCCACTGCAATATTCGCCAGTAATGATGACATGGCGGCCGCCACGGTGGCCATTGCCCACCGAATGGGCCTTGATGTCCCGGGCGACCTGACCGTCGTCGGTTACGACGACACGGCATTGGCCATGACCATTTGGCCCGAGCTGACCACCGTTCGCCAGCCTATCGCTGCCATGGCTGAGGCTGCTACGAGTCTGCTGGTCCGTCAAATACGGGCACGGCGCAACGAAGACCCGGAACCACCCGAGCACATAGTCATGGACTTTTCGCTCGTACGACGTCAGTCCGACGCTGCGCCACGCCTGCGTCCGCCGAGCTTGTAGGCCTGCAGAATGAGCCACGGCAATACCCAATTTCAGCGCCTGCAGAGAGTGGTTTCGTGCAGAGTACATCGGCAATTGGTTCGCATGGCTGGCGCGCTGTTGTTGTCAGTGTTGACCATGGGTTCTTCTGTTGCAGAAGATCAAAGCAGTCTGAAGCACGTATTCAAAGACGCGTTCAAGGTTGGCGTCGCGCTCAACCAGGAAATCGCCGCAGGGCGGGATGACAGATGGTTGCCTATCCTTGCCAAGCACTTCAACACCATCACGCCCGAAAACGTGATGAAAGCCGAGCATATCAATCCGGAGCCAGGTGTTTACAACTTCAAACAGGCCGACGAATTTGTCGCGTTCGGGCTGCACAACAAGCTGTTCATGGTGGGGCACACACTGGTCTGGCACAACCAGACACCTGCGTGGTTTTTTAATGATTCCAAAGGTAATCCCAACACACCAGACCAGCAAATCGAACGCATGCGGCAATTCATCCAGGCAGTCGCTGGCCGTTACAGAGGCAAGGTCCACGCTTGGGATGTGGTGAATGAAGTGATTGGCGACGACGGCAAATATCGCCCAACCAGTTGGGTAAAAGCGGTGGGTGACGGTGACAGGCTGGTGAAGCAGGCGTTCAAGTTCGCGCACCAGTATGCGCCCGACGCGGAGTTGTATTACAACGACTTCAATGCGTGGCGCCCCGCCAAACGGGACGGCATTGTGCGCATGGTAAAAATGTTGCAGGCTGAGGGGATCCGTATTGATGGCATTGGCATGCAAGGCCATTGGGGTTTGAACTATCCCAAGAAGGAATACATAGAAGCCGCCATCGACGCCTATGCTGCATTGGGCGTGAAGGTGATGGTCACCGAATTGGATGTGGATGTGCTGCCGCTTACCCGGGAAGGCCAGGTCATTGGCAGCGTATTGAGCCATCCGCAGTTTCAGGAGCAGGAATTCAAGGAGTATCTGGACCCCTACCGATCTGGACTACCGGCGGATGTACAGGCTGCATTGACCCAACGATACCGGGACATTTTTGAAATTCTCTATCGCAAGCGCGACAAAATCGACCGCGTGACTTTGTGGGGAATCCACGATGGCATGAACTGGAAGAACGACTATCCGGTGCCTGGCAGAACCAACTACCCTTTGCTTTGGAACCGGGATGGAAGTGCAAAGCCGGCGTTGGAAGCAGTTTTGCAGACGCCCACAGTTTCCCGGTAAACCGTCGCCCGCCGACAAGGCACCCGGGCTGTGCCCTGTGGTCGGTGTGCTCAAATGCCGTCCGGCTTCTTTCCCAAAATGACCATTTCAAGTACCTCGTTTTGCGTGACGTTTGCCACGCTTACGGTATCGACGACGGCTCCATTTTTCATGACCGTGATGCGGTCGCAGACTTCAAACACGTCAGCAATGTCATGGCTGATCAGAAAGATGCCTATGCCCTGCTCTTTCAGGCGGTGAATGGTGTCCAGTACCATGCGCGTCTCTGCCGGTCCCAGCGCAGCGCAGGGTTCGTCCATGATGAGAATGCGGGCATTGAAGTACAGCGCACGTGCAATCGCGACGGTTTGCCGCTGTCCACCGGACATGGCACGCACAGCTTTCTTCATATCCTGGAAGCTGGGATTCAGCCGGCCGATAACTTGTTGCGCTTCATGTTCCATGCGGTCTGCGTCCAGGGTTCCCCAGGGTGTTCGCAACTCCCGGCCCAAAAACAGGTTGGCCGGTGCATCCAGGTTTTCTGCCAACGCCAGCGTTTGGTGGATGGTCTCGATGCCCGCGGCACGTGCCTCACGGGGGCTGCCAAACCGGTGCGCAATACCGCGAACCAGGATGTCACCTTGGTCGGGTGGATAGACACCCGACAGCAGCTTGATCAGTGTGCTTTTCCCTGCACCGTTGTGGCCTAGCAGGCCCACCACCTCCCCCGCATGCACAGAGCAGGACACGTGGTCAACCGCCTGAATGCCACCGAAGTGTTTGCTCAAGGCGCGGACTTCAACCAGCGGCACGGACAGGTGTGTTCCACTGCTGCTCATTTGTTGTGTCTGCGGGTGTAAATTCCGTCGAACCAGACGGCGCCAATCAGGATCAAGCCGATGAATATCTGGCGCTTGGCGCTGGAAACATCCATCAGCACCATGCCGTTGTCCAGACTTTGTATCAGCAAAGCACCCACAATGGCGCCTGGAATGCTGCCGACCCCGCCCGACAGCGAGGAGCCGCCAATTACTGCCGCCGCGATCACATACAACTCGGCCATCTGTCCGATCGAGTGTGTGCCGGAGTTCAGGCGCGAGGTGGTAATGACAGCTGCCACAGCGGCCAAAGCCCCCATCAGCATAAAAATGGTTAACAGCACACGTTGTGTGGGCAGACCCGACAGAAGCGCCGCTTCAGGGTTGCCACCGTAGGCAAAAACGTAGCGACCCAGGCGTGTACGATTTGCCATGAAGGTAAGCATGACGGCAACCGCAATCAGTACCAACACTGGTAACGCAATGCCTTTGCCCTGTGGGGCCGTATCTCCTGTCACAAGACCAGGCTGTGGGTAGGCGCACATCACCGCGACAAACCCCAGTATGGCGATGCAGACGAAGGCGACCTTCAAGGCGTCGCTCCAGATGGGTGTCATGGTGGTGGTGTACCGCGCACGTGAGCGTCTGGCATGGACAGCCTGTGCGACCACTGCAGCACAGCCCAGTAATCCCAGCGCCCAACTCCATTGCGGGCCAATGGAACCTTGTATGCCGCCCCCCAAACGCTGGTAGTCAGTGGACAAAGGGGCTAGCGTTTGTCCATCGGCGACAAGAAAGGCCGCACCGCGGAACATCAGGTATCCGGCCAGGGTGACCACAAAGGCGGGTACACCCCGGTAGGCAACCCACCAACCCTGAAACGCCCCCAATAACATGCCAGTGCCCATGCCCATGGCAATCGACAGCAACCAGGCGCCAGGCGTTTCAGCACCCAGCCACTCGGTCTGGACAAAGGCGATCACCATGCCGGTGCACGCCATTTGAGAGCCTACCGACAGGTCGATCTGGCGCGCGACGATCAGGTACACCATGCCGCAGGCCATGATTGCGGTGACGCAGGTCTGAATCGACAGGTTGTACAGATTGCGTGGCGACAGGAAAATGCCGTCAGTAGAAAGTGCCAAGGCCATCCATATCAACGCAAGCGCCAGCACCAACGACGTGAAGCGTGCGTCAAACCCCGCCTTTTCAAGCCACGCCTGCATGGTCAGCTTTGTCAGGTTTTACTTGCAGGCAGACGGTGCCTTGGCAGAAGCCACGCCGGCGCACACTTGCACCTTGGTCGCCCATCCCGCATCGATGACCAGTTTCAGATTCTCGGCAGTGATTGGCAATGGTTTGAGAAAAATGGACGGAATGGGCAGCTTCTTGCTGCCACCGCTCCAGTTGGCCACACCCGCGATGCCGGTCAGCTTGGTGCCGGTCGCCAATTGGACGGCGTAAGTGCCAGCGGACTTGCCCAGCTCGCGCGCGTCCTTCCACACAGTCACCGTTTGTTCGCCGCGCGCGATGCGGTTCAGCGCGGCGATGTCGGCGTCTTGTCCGGATACTGGAACACCCGTCAGATTCTGCGCGCGCAGCGCCGCGACCACTCCACCGGCGGTGCCGTCATTGGATGCCACGACCGCATCCACCTTGTTTGCATTGCGCGTCAGAATTTGCTCCATGTTCTTTTGCGCATGCTCGGGTGCCCAGCCGTCGGTGTATTGCTCCCCAACGATTTTGATGTCGCCCTTGTCCATGGCTGACTTCATCACCTCGCGCTGCCCGGCATTCAGAAAATCGGCATTCGGGTCGGTAGGTGAGCCCTTGATGAATACGTAATTCCCTTTGGGTTTGGTTGCAATAATTGCGCGTGCTTGCATACGCCCCACTTCCACATTGTCAAACGTCAGGTACAAAACGCCGGTGTCCTGTATCAGCCGGTCGTAGGCGACAACCGGTATGCGGGCTTCCTTGGCCTTGTTGACTGCAGGCAGGATGGCACTGGCATCTTGCGCAAGGATGATCAAGGCGTTGGCACCCCTGGCGATCAGGGCCTCTACATCGGCAAGTTGTTTTTCGTTGGAACCTTGCGCATCAGCCGATATGTATTTGGCACCGGTTGCCGCCAGTGCTGCCTTGATGGCGGCTTCGTCTTTTTTCCAGCGTTCTTCCTGAAAGTTGGACCACGACACACCCACGACCACGTCCTTGGCCATCGCGACCTGCCATGGCAGCAGCGTTGCGCCAGTCAGCAGCAATGCCGCACCGATTCGTTTCACGGTTTTCATGTTGTTGTCTCCTTGTTCCTGTTGGTTGTCAAAAAAACACAGACCTGGTTTTACTTCTTGTAAGGCCTTGCGCGTCAGTCCCTCGCGAAGGCACTCAGTTTGGGGTACAGGGTTTGCCACTGGCGGTGGCGTTGCGCATGCAGTTCCGCGCTATCAGGGCGCGGCTCAAAGGTGTGCAGGCGTGCGGGCTTTTTCAATTGGGTCAACGGCAGGCCCATGGCCAGCTGTGCCAGGCGCGCGGCCCCCAGGGCGCAACCGATGTCACTTTCAGCCACTTGGTGCAGTGGTATGTTCAGCACATCTGCCATCAGCTGCGACCACAGTGGCGAGCGCGCGCCGCCACCTATCAGGTCTGCCTGCGTCAACACCGTGCCGGCACTGAGCAATGCCTGTTGTGCGTCGCGCATGGCATATGCAACGCCTTCCAGCACGGCCAGTGTCATGTCGGCACGGCTGCATCCGTTCTCAATACCGGCAAAGCCGCCACGCACATCCGCGTCGTTGTGCGGCGTGCGCTCGCCATTGAGGTAGGGTGCAAACCAGCAAGGCGAGGCGGGCAGTTCAGGGTCAATTTCCTGCAGCAGGGCGGCTTCGTCCATGCCGGTGATGCCAGCCCACCAGGCCAGGCAGGCCGCGGCAGACAGCAGTACACCCATCTGATGCCAGGTGTTGGGAAGTGCATGGCAGAAAGCATGCACGGCGCTTTGTGGAGCCGGTGTAAATGCGCTTGTGGTGGCCCACAGGACGCCCGAGGTGCCCAATGAAACAAATGCGTCACCCGCTTGCAGGGCACCCAGGCCCACGGCGCCGGCTGCGTTGTCGCCTGCGCCGCCCGCTATCAGGGGTGGCTGTTCAAAGCCCCAGCGTTTTGTCAGTTCGGCGCTGAGGTGTCCGGCGACTGCATTGCCCTCCACCAAACGCGGCATCTGATCACGCCGCATGCCGGTGGCCGCCAGCGCCGCATCTGACCAGTCTCGGCGGCCGACGTCCAGCCACAGCGTACCCGAGGCGTCCGACATGTCTTCCACATACTCGCCACACAGACGCCAGCGTACATAGGCCTTTGGCAGCAAGACCTTGGCCACGCGGGCGAACAGCGCAGGTTCATGCTCAGCGACCCACATCAGTTTGGGTGCCGTGAATCCGGGCATGGCCAGGTTGCCCGTCACACCATGCAGCTGCGGCCACTCGTGTGTGAGCCGTGTGCACTGTTTTTCACTGCGGCTGTCGTTCCACAAAATGCATGGGCGCAGTACTGCGCCGTCAGCATCCAGCAGGGTTGCTCCGTGCATTTGACCCGACAGGCCTATGGCCTGCACCTGGGCCAGGTCCTTGCCATGCAGCCTATGCAGCTCATCCAGTCCGTCGCAGACTGCCTGCCACCAGTGGTGGGGGTCCTGCTCGCTAAAGCCCGGCTGCGGGCGGCTTACCACCAGGGGGCGGCTCACGCTGGCCAGTACGCGGTCATCTGAGCCGACCAGCGCGGATTTGACGCTGGATGTTCCTATATCTATTCCAAGTGTGATCAAGGCAAGTTCTCTTTAACGAAAATATCCAGACGTATGCGTTCCTGGTCGGCCACCACACGCTCCATGTTGAGCCGTGCCAGAGCCATGCGGAAGGCCGAGCGCAGCTCGTGCCCGGCATCCTGGTTGATGACGGCATCTGCTACACCGTCGAGCAGGGCCCGGCGGGTATAGGGCGTCAGCTCGTGACACACCCACACGACCTTTGCTGCGCGCCCGCTGTCGACCAGGGCGGCTTGAATGCCGCGGTTACCCGCGCCAATGCTGTACAGACCCGCCAAATCCTTCTCGTTTTCAAGCAGATGGGTCACCAATTGCTGGGTGCGCTGGGAGTCGTCATGCCCCTCCAGTACGGGCAACAGTACAAGGTGCGCATGTTCGGCGGCAATGACCTGCTGGAAGCCAAACAGGCGTTCTGCATGGTCACGCAGCGCATGGCTGCCCAGCACAATGCCGATACGGCGCGCGGCAGGTACTGGCCCCAGGAATCGTCCCAGCAGCGTGGCCGCTGTGCGCCCCGCCGCGACGTTGTCTATTCCCACATAGTGGGTTCTGCGCGAGCTCGGTACATCCGATACCAGGGTAATGACCGTGGTGCCGTCAGCGCACAAGTCGTCGATCGCTGCGCGTACCAGGGGGTGGTCCAGGCCCATGACCAACACCGCGGCGTGCCGCTTGCGCAGGGTGGCCAGATGGCGGGCCAGCGCTTCAGGCGAGAACACATCGACACGGTGAATGGAGGTGGCCAGTCGCTGCTCGGTCAACCATGGTCCCAGTGATTGCACCTGGTCCACCAGCATGGACACAAAACTGTTGTTGCCCGAGGGCAATACAACTGCGACAGAGTGCGACGCCCGACCCCGTGCCAGCCGTGTGGCTGCCGGGTCAGCCCTGTATTCCAGGCGTTGTATGGCCGCTTGCACCTGCTCGACGGTGCCTGGGCGAACACCGGCTCTGCCATGCAGCACCCGGTCCACAGTGGCGAGGCTGACGCCGGCTGCGGCGGCCACATCGGTCAGTTGGGCGCGGCGGTTTGTGGGGTTGGAAGTCATCGAGTCGGATTGTATGGATCAACCATGAGGTGCGCAACTCATTTTGAGTGAATTTTGATCTGCGTTTCCGTGAAACGGGAAGCGCCATGGTGCCGGTGACGGACGCGCGCCGAAGACGGGGTGCACGGCCTCTTTGCCATTGCGGGTGGGGCGATATGGGCGGATGGCTTATGAGAAATGTAGTCGTAGCCCCCGTCCATTCTCAATAGATAGCTACATATTTGATAGCATACTGGGTGCTGAATTGGCTATGCAGATGTTCACCGTGCTCTTGCTGAATCGATGGGTGGATTGGCCTGGCAGAACTGCTTCACAAAGTCCTGGTGTTTGGGCAGCGTGATCAAGG
>JAZKDY010000073.1:0-5460 GCA_040387325.1 Pseudomonadota bacterium
CACGCATGAAATTACTCGGATCCACCTCTAGCCCTTATGTTCGCAAAGTGCGCGTAGTCATGGCCGAGAAAAAACTGGACTATGCGTTTGTGCCCGAGGACGTCTGGAGCGCCGGCACCACGATTGCCGAGTCCAATCCGCTGGGAAAAGTGCCCTGCCTGATCATGGAAGGGGCGGAGGCCCTGTTCGATTCCCGCGTCATCGTTGAATACCTGGACACGCTGTCGCCCGTTGGCAAGCTGATCCCGCCGGTGGGCCGTGAGCGCGCCGAAATCAAGACCTGGGAAGCCCTGGCCGATGGCCTGATGGACGCATCCATCCTGGCCCGCCTGGAAGCCACCTGGACCGGCCGCACCAAGGCCCAGCGCAGCCAGGTCTGGATCGATCGCCAATTGGCCAAGGTCAACGCCACCGTCAAGGCCATGAGCAGCGGCCTGGGAGACAAACCCTTTTGTGGTGGCATCCACTTCAGCCTGGCCGACATCGCCGTCGGCTGCGCGCTGGGTTACCTGGACTTCCGCTTCCCGCAGATCGACTGGCGCACCGACTACCCCAACCTGGTCCGCCTGCACGACAAGCTGATGCAGCGCCCCAGCTTCGCGGACACCATCCCGGCATAAAGCGGCAGCGACCCACTTGGCGTGTGGGCAACAAATCCGCGCCGGGCCGCCCCAAGCGGATTTAGCCCCCTCGGGGGGCAGCGACCCGCAAAGCGGCGGAGCGTGGGGGCAACACATCTACGGGTTTCCCCGCGAGACGGCGGCGCAACAGCCATTGGCGCCATTCACATCGCTTTACATTATTGGACTTCCCAAACCGCTGGGCGAGGACTACAGTTGCCCCTCTATGGCGACTTACAAGACCAAGACCCAGTACAAGTGCCGCGAATGCGGTGCCACCAGCTACCAGCAGGTGATCGACCGCGGACCCAGTGGCGCGTTGCAAGCCACTGGTGAATACCGTTGCGGCGGTTGTCGCAATATCTTTGCCAGCATACGTGCCTGGTGGGAGCCTCGTAGAACGGCGGAATTTCAGGCCAGCGCCTTTCAACCGAGTGCTTTCCAGCCCAGCTCCTTCCCAAGCTAGTGGCGAGCGTGCCAGCGTGCCAGCCGATCAGCTGTTGGCGCGTTTCTTCAGCCAGCGCATCAGGCCGCCTATGAGTGGCAGCTTTTCATACAGCTCCTGCGCAGCATCCCAGTAATCCCGGTGCAGCGTTACCAGCCCCGCTTCTGAAAACACCAGGTGGCTGGTGCCCCGTATGGTTTGGACGGTTTGTGTATCAAAACGTTTGAAGCGGAAGTGAAAGTCCCACAGCAGAAAACACTGTGACCCCTGCACCAACTGCCCGGTCACGGTAAAACGCGGTTCGTCCAGCGCGACAAACATATGGCGAAAGATGGCTTCAACGGCGGGCAGTCCCTGCACATCGTTGAACGGATCCACAAAACGGGCATTGCCGTCGTAAAGCGCGCCCAACTGTCCCACGCTGTCGGGTGTCAACGACTCAAAAAAGGCCACCAGGCGGGCCACATCGGGTACGGGTGTGCTGGGTTGGGGTGTGTTCATGGCGCGATGCGGCGGACCAGTTGAAAATACAGGCGGTTGGGCAGAATGCGCAGCGCCTTGAGCCACAGCGTAAACCGCTTGGGGAAATGGATCTCAAATGCGCCCCGCGCCCAGCCCCGCAGTATGGCCTGCGCCGCCTGTTCGGGCGTCAGCAGCGCGGGCATGGCGAAATCGTTGCCAGCGGTCAGCGGTGTCTGCACAAAACCGGGGTTGACGATGGAGACGCCCAGGCCCTTGCTGTGCAGGTCCAGGTACAGCGTCTCGGCCAGGTTGATCAGTGCCGCCTTGGTCGGCCCATAGGCCAGGCTGTTGGGCAGGCCGCGGTAACCCGCCACGCTGCCCACCAGGCTGATGTGGCCGCTGCCGCGTGCCAGCAGGGCGGGCAATGCGGCATCCAGCAGGTACAGGGCGCCCAGGTAGTTCACGTCGTTGTGGCGCAGCATGTCGGCTACGTCCAGCGCATCGGCGCGCATGGCGTTGTAGTGGCCGGCGCAGTACACCACGCAGTCCAGCGGGCCCTGGGCCAGCAACTGCGCGGCCCTTGCCTGCACCGCCTGGCGCTGGGTCACGTCCAGGGCCAGCGCCCGGCTCCCCGGGTGGGCGTCCACAAAGGCGGCCAGTGACTGGGCGTTGCGTGCCGAGACCACTACCCGGGCGCCCCGCGCGTGCAGCGCCGCGGCCGTGGCCTGGCCAATACCGCTGGACGCGCCGACGATCCACACGGTCTTGTCAGCCCAGTCCACCTGGGGTGGATTGAGGGGCTGCAGGAAGGTGTCAAGCAGGGTCATGGCGAGATTTGCTCTGAATTTAATAGCGTATTGATTAAGAACGACGGGGGCTAGAGGCCGATTTTGCTTAAGCGTTTGCCGGCAGCCGGTATTTCAGCGCTTGGTGAAAGACAACGTGACTTCCCCCAGACGCACGCCAAACTTGGACATCGTGGCCTTGTTCAGCATGACCTTGTCGGTCATCAGGTACATCCAGTCGTCGAACTGAACGTCGTAGACACTGTTGTCGACCGGCAGGCGCATGGTGTAGGTCCAGTGGAAGGCATTGCCGCGGCTCTCACCGATTGCGTCGCCCACCACGTCGTCGGCGCGGCCCACAAAGCGGCCGTTGCCCGTTTTCTTGAGCCGCCAGATGCGGGTTTGTTTGCTGCCGTCGGAGTAGCTGAAGTCTTCGTTCAACACGCCCTCGTCGCCGGTCCAAGTGCACACCATCAACACGGTGAAGCGTTTGACAACGGTGCCGGAGCGGTCGGTAAATACACCATAAGCATCCAGCGTGCCGTTGAAATACTGCTGCAGGTCCAGCGTGGGCTGCTGGTTGGCGTACTGCTCAATGCTTTGGCTGGCGCAGCCACCCAACAGCAGCGCCGTGCCTGCGCCGGCCAGCGCCAAAACCAATCGTCTTTTCATCGCAAATCTCCGGTGGTGGGGCCGCTGCTGGCAGTGGCAATGTTGGGTGTTTGGGTTGTGGGCAAAGGGTGTTTGCGCAGGATGAGGCTGTACAACATCAGCGCCGCCAGCAGCTTCAGTGCGCAGGGCAGCAGGCAATAGGCCCAGCTCAGTACCTGCAAGGCCTGGGGGTCGCGTGTGCCGGGCACATAACCTAGCGCGCCCAGCACCGGCAAGGCCACACCGGCGGCCAGGGCCAGGTTGAGCTTGGTCGCAAAGTTCCACCAGCCGAAGTAGGCGCCCTCGGCCTGGCCGCGGTCGCCACTGTCCGCAATGGTGCCGGCCAGGAGTGCGGCCGGAATGGCCAGGTCGGTGCCCAGCGCCACACCCGATAGCGCACACACCAGCAGAAAGCCCACGAAATCTCCCGCACCCAGGGCCAGTGCAAACACAAACACGGCAATGGACAACAACATGCCCACACCCCAAGTGCGGGCCAGACCGATGCGGCCCACCAACTGGAGCCACAGCGGAATGGCCAGCGCGGCGCAGAGGAAGTAGCTGCCCAAGAACAGTGGCTCCCAAGACTGCGGGGCCTGCAAACGGTCCTGTACGAAGAACAGCAAAAGTGTGGCCGGCAACGCGCTGGCGATGCCGTTGACCACAAACACCGCCAGCAGCGCCCTGAAGGCCGGGCGGGTCCAGGGCAGCGTCATGCGGGGGCGCGTCAACGGGCCACCCGATGCCAGTAGCGGCGGGGTGGATGGCGGCGCCACGGCCCGACCCCAGGCCAGCCATGCCAGCACCAATGCTATAAAAAGCAGAGCGGTAGTAATAGGTAATCCGAGGGCTGCAGGGCTAATAGATGCTATGACTACACCCAGCAGGCCCAGACCTTCGCGCCAGGCCACCACCCGGCTGCGCTGTACCTCGTCACCCCCCAGCCGTGCGCCCCAGGACTGGTGCAGCACACCCAGCGCGCTGTAGGCGGCATAGGTCAGCGCCAATGCAGCACTGGCCCAGACCAGCAGCGGCTGCAATCCCCGCACGGGCGGGAAAAACAGCGCCGCAAAACCCAGGCCCAGTGCCACCGCCGCCACCGCGCCCCAGCGCAGCACCACCTTGGAGGAGCGGGCAAACAGCCCATCGCTCCAGCGCCCCAACAGCGGGTCAATCAAGGCGTCGAACAATCGGGCCGCCAGCAGCAGCACACCCAGCGTGGCCAGCGGCACACCAAACGCGCGGGCATAGTGGTTGGGCAGCAGCACGTACAGCGGCAACGCCACAAAAGCCAGCGGCAGGCCCATCAGCCCGTAACGCCAGCCCTGGCGCCAGGTGAAGACCATGGCCGGTGTGCTGTCCGTGGTCACGGAGAAGCCTTTGCCAGCAGGGCCGTGCGCAAGCGGGGTTCGCTGGTCGTCTCTGCCAGCCAGATGCCAAAAAACAGACGGCTGAATTCGGCGTCGGCCACCAGGCCACGGGCCGTGCCGTTGAACCAGAAGCGCGCGCCCACGCCGGGCTGGTGCATGCCGGTGATGCGGTCGCCGGCCTTGACGTCGGGAAAGGCGTCCTGCATGGCCGCCAGCCAGCGTTGTTCCTGCGCCGCGCTCAGGCTGGTGCCGCGGCGCATTTCCGTGAGGGAGCGCTCGGCAATGGCCTTGCCGTCCAGGCTGCGCAGATAGCTCAACTGCAGGCCGAAAGCCGATTGTGCGTAACGGCTGGCGCTAAAGCCAGGCGCCACCCACAGTGCGGCGTCGTAGACATTGAAGGTGAAATACCGCATACGTGCCGTGCCCACCCATTGCGCACCGGGCAGATCGGCCGACAGCTCGGGCGGTGGCGATGGCGCCGCAGGCGTGGCGGGCACATCGCGCTCTTGCGCACCCACCAGGCTCGGCGCCAGCAGCCCCAGCGCGCCCAGGCTGACGGTTGCGCTGGTCAGGATCACGGTGCGGCGGTTGGGCATGGTGTGGTGGCTCAAAAGCGTGGCCTCAGGCTGCGCCAGGCTTGCGCAGCGTGTACTGCACCACGTCGATGTTGTCTTCCAGAAACGCCGCCTCGCAGTAGGCCAGGTAAAACTCCCAGATGTGCAGAAAACGGGTGTCAAAGCCGTTTTTGAGGACCTGGGCGCGGTGGGACATAAAGGCCTCGCGCCAGCGGTTCAGCGTCTCGGCATAGTCGTGGCCAAAGGCCAGTTCCTCTACAACTTCCAGCCCCGCGGCCTGTGCCTGGCGGCGGAATTCGCTGGGACAGGGCAGGCAGCCACCGGGGAAGATGTACTGCTGGATAAAGTCGGTGGAGCCCACATACCGCTCGAACAATGCGTCGGCAATGACGATGCTTTGCACACAGGCGTGGCCGCCGGGTTTGAGCAGCCGCGACACGGTGGCAAAGTAGGTGGGCCAGTATTCGCGGCCCACCGCCTCCACCATCTCGATGGAGCAGATGGCGTCAAAGGGTGCGTCGCTGATGTCACGGTAATCCTGCAGCCGCAGGT
>JAZKDY010000073.1:5470-23395 GCA_040387325.1 Pseudomonadota bacterium
CTTGCCCAGGCGCAGCAGGCGTTCTTTGGCCGAGCTCAGTTGTTCGCTGCTCAGCGTCACACCGGTCACGTGGGCGCCATACTCCACCGTTGCCATCTCTGCCAGCGCACCCCAGCCGCAACCGATCTCCAGCACCCGGTCAACGGGTTTGACACGTGCCTGGTCCAGCGCGCGGCGCACTTTGGTCTTCTGGGCCTGGGCCATGGTCTGGGAGTAGTCGCCGTTGAACAGGGCGCTGGAGTAGTTCATGGTCTCATCCAGCCACAGGCGGTAGAAGGCATTGCCCAGGTCGTAATGGGCGTGGATGTTTTTCTGGCTGTTGGTCTTGGTGTTGCGGTTCAGCAGATGCTTGACGCGGTACAACAGCCGCCCGGCCCAGGTGCCGTAGATGACACTTTCCACCTCGGCGCGGTTCTTCACCAGCACGCGCAGCAGGTCCACCAGATTGGGGGTGCTCCAGTCCCCGGCGATGAAGGATTCGGCAAAACCAATGTCGCCTGATTTAAGCGCTGCGGCGCACACCTTCCAGTTGTGCAGGTTCAGCGTGGCGTGGGGCATGCCATCACCCTTGCCAAAACGCTGCATGCTGCCGTCCGGAAATTGCAGGGTCAACGAGCCGTGGCGCAGCTTCTGCAGCACGCGCAATACCGTGCGTGCGGCGGCCGGTGTGCCGCGGGGGATGGTGAAAGTGGCAGAGGGTGCCGTAACGGTGTTCATGCTGTTCATGGTGGATGCTCAGGCAGGGTCAGCGGGTGGTGAAGGTGGTGGGGGGCAGGGGCTTGCCAAAGAAAGGCGTTTTTTTGCATAGCAGCTTGAAGGCCTGCCAGTGGATACGCAGCACCACGCCCAGCGTCATGGCGGGATAGCGCCACAGGGCGCGGCGTACCGACTGGGGGGTCAGCGGTTCCAGCCTGCCGCTGACGCTGGTCTCGATCAGCGGGCCGTTGGCATCGTCAAAATCAATACGGGCCACGGTGTGGCTGCGGTCCGGCGTGAACATGAAACGGAAGCGGTAGCCGCCCTCCACTGGCGCAAAGGGCGAGACATGGAAGACCTTGTTGGCGCGCAGCTCCACGCCGAACTGGGGCTTGTCCAGCAGGTAGCAGTGTCGCTCACCAAAGGTGTTGTTCACCTCCACCACGATGGCGCGCAGCCGGCCGTCCCGGCGGTGGCAGTACCAGAAGCTGACGGGTTTGAAGGTGTGGCCCAGCACGCGCGGGTAACAGTGCAGCCAGACTTCACCATCGGCCGGGTCGCTGTGTGTGCTGTCTTGCACGGTGCCAATGCCCTCTGTGGCCAGCAGCGCATCCAGCCAGGCCAGGGCGCCGCCCTGCTCGGGGCCACGGCCGTCGCCATGGTCGGTATCGTAAAAGCTCAAAGGCGCAAAGCGGTTGCGGGCCAGTGCCTTGCTGCCATGGGCCTGCAAGCTGCGCATGGGCAGCATCAAAAAGTAGTTGCCGTAGACAAAGGCATTGCGCACCGGTGCCAGGCGCGTATGGCGCACCTGCCCGAAGCCGATCTGGGGCACGGCCAGTGGCGTTGTGGGGGCTGGTGCGGTTGGGCTCATGGTGGTGCCGCGCTCAGGGCTTCAAATGCAGTTCAGCGTGCAGCCGGTCCGCTACGGCCAGGCCGGATTTCAGGCCGTCTTCGTGGAAGCCGTAACCCGTCCAGGCCCCACAAAAATAGGTGTTCTGCTGGCCTTGCAGCGCGGGCACCTGGCTCTGGGCGCGGATGGCGGCCACGTCGAACACCGGATGGGCGTAGTCAAAACTGCCGTGCACATGGGCGGGGTTTATCTCGGCCACCGGGTTCAGTGACACCACCACTGGTTGTGCAAAGGGCACGGGCTGCAGCATATTGATCAGGTAGTGCAGGCAGACTTTTGCCGTATCGCGCCCGGTACTTGCTGAACGCTGGTAATTCCACGCAGCCCAGGCACGGCGGGACCGTGGCAACACCGAGGCGTCGGTGTGCAACACGGCGCGGTTGGCCTGGTAACGGATAGCGCCCAGGGTTTTTTGTTCGGCGTGGCTGGGTTCGGCCAACAAGGCCAGGGACTGGTCCGAATGGCAGGCCAGCACCACCTTGTCAAAACGCTCGGTCTGGCCGTTGGCGTAGATGCTGACGCCCTGGGCGTCGCGGGTGATGCGCTGCACCGGCGTGTTCAGGCGCTTGTCGGTTATCTGCGCGACGATTTTTTCCACGTATTGGCGCGCACCGCCAGCCACCGTCCACCACTGCGGGCGGTTGCTGACCTGAATCAGGCCATGGTTGTGGCAGAAGCGGATCATCGTGGCCACAGGGAACTGCAGCATCTGGTCGGTGGGGCAGGACCAGATGCATCCCAGCATGGGCAAAAAGTACCAGTCGCGGAATTCATCGGACAGGCGGTGCTGTTCCAGAAAGCCGGCGAGCGGCTGCATCAGCTCGGTCTCGGCATTGCGCGTGGCGATGTCGGTACACAGGGTGTTGAAGCGCAACACGTCGCGCAGCATGCGCAAAAAACGCGGGTTGACGAGGTTGCGGCGCTGGGAGAAGACCGTGTTCAGGGACGAGCCGCTCCACTCCAGCGGAGTCTGCCCGTTGGCACCCGGCACCTGCACCGAGAACGACATGTCCGAGCGTGCGGTGGGCACCTGCAGATCGGCAAACAGCTGGATGAGCTGGGGGTAGGTCCGTTCATTAAAAACCAGAAAACCGGTGTCAACGCCGTGTGTGATTTCGGCCCCCGCGCTCCGCCGCTGCGCGGGTCGCTGCCCCCCAAGGGGGCGCATTTTCCCTTGGGGCGGCCCGGCGGGAAAACCGGCCTCCGCCCCGCTAGGCAGTGTCAGATCCACCGTATGGGTATGGCCGCCAAAGTAGTCGCCGGCCTCGAACAGGCTGATATCCGCCTGGCCGCGCAAGGCGTGCGCTACGCCAAGGGCGGAAATGCCGGAACCAACGATGGCGATCTTCATGGGGAACCTAAATTTGAACTGATTGGTATTATTGTGACTGTATAGTAATTTATCGACCAAGTAAGTTTTTGCCCACTATGTCCGTGTGGGTAATGGAGTTGGCGGGGCTGTGGGGTTGACGCGCGGCAGACCGTGCTACCGGCCTGGCTCTACCAGGGGCGGTCGGAAGCGGGTGCGGCGGTGAGCGGCAGCAGCCGCTCCAGATTGACCTGGACCTTGACCTCGCGGTGCGGCACGCTGGCCACGATGCGGAAATCGCGGGTGCTGGTCTCGCGTATCGTGGGTTCCAGCGTCGGCATGCCGCTGCGGTTGACCAGCACGGCCACTCGGGGTGTGCTGGTGTTCTGGCCGCGTTTGATGACCACGGCGACTTCGTCCGTCGCCAGCCGCACAAAGGAGCCGGGCTGGTAGATGCCAACGGCCTTGATCAGTGCGGCGCCTGCCTCATCGACCTGGCGGTTTTCATCAAAATAGCAGGCCTGCATGGCGGCTGCGGGAGAAATCGGCACCCGCCCGGCCCGTGGCGCCAGCCGGGCGGCGAACATGTCGGCCCGCTGGATCAGGCGCGCGAGCTGTTGACCCGGCGTTCGGGTCTGCAAGGGGCCGGGGGTCTGGGTATGGTGGTCGCGCACCGCGTCCAGCCAGGCGGTATCCGCGACGCCCATGTCCGACAACATGTCGACCGATTTCTGGGCATGGGTGTCAATCGCCCTGCGCTGCGCGGGAGACAGTGCCTCGGATTGCCGGGTCAGCTGGTCCTGCAGCCCGGTCATACCCAAATTCATGGTCAGGGCCGCCTTGGACAGGGAATCCTGCTGCTCGGGGGACCACTTGAGCACCTCGCGCGCCGCCAGGCCGCACATGACGTTGACCAGCATGGAATGGGTCGCGCTGTACATGCGCACCTCGGTGGCGGAGAGCTGCATCAGCGCAAACAGCGTACCGTCCGCGTTGTTGCGCGAGTGGCGGTTCAACTGGTGGTTGACGCGCTCCAGCTTTTCCATGAAGTGGGCGGGCTGGGTGTCGCGCAACAGCGAATTGGCCTGCACCTGCAGGTCCAGCCAGTCGGGACGTTCGTTCTCCAGCGCGTTGCGGTTGTCCAGCAGGTCACCGGTGATCTGTGTATCGGCAATCTCGCCCAGGGATTTGCCGGTGCGCACCAAGCTGTGCAGGCGGCCCACATAGGCCCGGTGGTGGGCCTCGGAGTCCGCCACGTCGATGAACAGGCCGCCTCCGCGCTGCGCCATGCCCGCCAGGTCTTCCCTGGAATCGATGACGAAGGCGCGTTTGGCCAGCAAAACGCCATTCTTGTCCATCAAGGGAAAAGGCAGGGGCTGGTTGATGCGTATGGATTCGACGCTGACAGGAACAAGGTGCATGGGTAAAGGGGAATTATGCATGTCTGATCGACACAAATGGGTCAGTTCTTGAGCGCTCCCCTGCCTGATAGCATGGCGCCCATGCAGCCACTAGACACCTCCCCGGATTTTTTGACCAAGATATGTTTGCGCGAAGACCTGCCAGGGCAACTGAGCCGTTTGCCCAAGCCCTGGGTCTTTACCAACGGCGTGTTCGACGTTATCCACCGTGGCCACGTCGTCTACTTGGCGCAGGCCCGTGCATTGGGCGGCAGCCTGATTGTGGCGTTGAACACAGACGCCTCGGTTCGGCGCCTGGGCAAGGGAGACGACAGGCCGCTCAACCAGGAAGTGGACCGCGCCATCGTCATGGCCAGCCAGGAGGCGGTCAGCCTGGTGACCTGGTTTGATGAAGACACACCGGTTCAGGTGATTGCCGAGATTCGCCCAGAGATCCTGGTCAAGGGCGGTGACTACGACATGGCCAAACTGCCCGAAACAGCCCTGGTCGAATCTTGGGGTGGCCATGCGCTGGCTCTGCCGTTTGTGGCGGGTTACTCCACCACGGCTTTGGTCAAAAAGATCCGATCGGTCAAACCGGAAGCCCGTTGACCTTTTCACTTGGCGACATCGGTTCCGCCGGGGCCTCTGCTTCAAACACAGCCACCCACAGGGCCAGGCCTGATGCGCGTTCATGTGTTACCTGAGTCTGTTCCACCTGGGTGGGTTCCTCGTTGAGCCGCGCCCGGTGCTGGATCTGGCGCAGCGTGCGGTAGGCCTGGGCGGCCTGCTCTCCCACTCCGCCAGGCAATAGCCCACAGGCTTCGGCTCGCTGCAGCAATGCAATATTGCCGACATTGGCCAATAGCTCCGGGTGTTTGCAGCCCTGGGACAAGACCAGATATTGCACGGCAAATTCAATGTCCACCATGCCGCCGGGGCTGTGTTTGACGTCAAACTGTTCTCCCCGCACCGGGTGGCTGGCGCTCACCTTGGCACGCATGCAGCCAATTTCCTCACGCAGACCCAGGCTGTTGCGCTCAGCACCAATCACAGCCGCACGCACCGCGTCAAAACCTGCCAGCAGGGCAGTATCACCCAGTACGCAGCGGGCGCGCGTCATGGCCTGGTGTTCCCAGGTCCAGGCAGTATTGCTGCCGCGTTGTTGCTGGTAGTTGGAATAGGCGGTAAAGCTGGTTACCAGCAGGCCGGAATTGCCGTTGGGCCGCAGCGCGGTGTCGATCTCGTAAAGATCGCCCTCACCGGTTTTTACCGTCAGCCAGTTGATCAGCTTGCGCACCAGTGCGCCATAGACTTCACCCGCGTGCTCGTCGGCATCGTCATACACAAACACAATGTCCAGGTCGCTGCCATACCCCAGCTCCTTGCCGCCGAGCTTGCCATAGGCAATGATGCCAAAGCGGCATTCAACCTGGTGCCGGTTCTTCAGGCGGTCCCAGCACCAGCGTGTGGTGATGCGCAGCACCGCGTCGGCCAGTGCGCTCAGATCATCTGCCACCTCCTCGACGCCCATGCGGCCTTCCACGTCCCGCGCAAGAATGCGGAACACCTCGGCATGGTGGGCGCGGCGCAGCAAGTTGAGCAGGGTCTCGTCGTCGTCCTCACCCGTGCCCTGAAGCGACGCGCGGCGGCGGTCCAGCTCTGCTTCAAAACCCAGGGGGTCAAAGCGTTCGTCAAACATGGCGTCGCCGGCCAGTTCGTCGATGACACCGGGATGTTTGAGAAGGTAACGCGCGGGCCAGCGGGCTGCGCCCAGCATATGCAACAGCCGCTGGTGCACATTGGGCCGCTCCAGCAACAAAGCCAGATAATTTTCACGGCGCAACAGTGGCTCTATCCAGTCCGCCAGCCGCACTGCAGACAGTTCCGACACCAAGCCTTCGCGCACCCACTGTGCTGTGCGCAAAATCAGGCGGGACAGGCGCGCACGGGACTCCTCACGTAGTGCCAGAACCCTTGGGTGCTCACGCCAGGGCGCGATGCGGGCGCGAAATTCCGTACCCAGTTCCGCCAGCAGTTCGTCGAAATCGCTCACACCAGGTGTTGCCGCAGAGCCGCCGCATCCCTTGCACTCCTTGTGGGCACCGCCCAGCAATGCATCAAACTCCTGCGCTACCAGCTCGCGGTGGCTATCGAGTTCATGTAAAAAAGCACAACTATTGGTAAAACCCAACGTCTGTGCAATCCATTCCAGATCGGCATCTGCCGTCGGCAGGATATGGGTCTGTTGGTCGTCCAGGTACTGGATGCGGTGCTCCACCTGGCGCAGAAACACATAGGCCCGTGCCAGCGCGTCGGCTGCGGTCTGGGGCATGAGGCCCGCCGTCACCAGCCTCTGCAAGGCGCTGAGTGTGGGACGGGTGCGCAGTTCCGGGTACTGGCCTCCGCGCACCACCTGCAGCAGCTGCACAGTGAATTCGATCTCGCGGATGCCGCCGCGTGACAGCTTGACGTCATTGCTGCGCTCGGGCTTTCCGGCGCTGCGTTTGGTGGCGTGGTCACGAATCTGGCGGTGCAGCACACGCAGGGCGTCGAACACGTTGTAGTCCAGGTAACGCCTGAAGACAAAAGGTGACACCACGGCCCGCAGGCTGTGGGCACAGCTGGAGCGTATGGACTGGACGGGTGCTACCACCCGGCTTTTGAGCCATGCAAACCGCTCCCACTCCCGGCCCTGCACATGGAAATACTCTTCGAGCGCACCCAGTGATACCACGGGCGGGCCCGAATTGCCGTTGGGTCGCAAGGCCAGATCGACGCGGAACACAAAACCGTGCTCGGTGGTATCCCCCACCAGCGCGTAGATGGCACGCACCATCTTGCCAAAGTACTCCTGGTTGGAAATGCGGCCGCGCCCATCGGCATCCCCCGCGGTCTCGCCATCCTGGTCGTAGATGTAAATCAGGTCAATGTCGCTGGAGACATTGAGTTCACGCGCGCCCAGTTTGCCCATGCCCACGATGCACAGGTCGGCCCGTGTACCCTGTGCCGACATGGGCGCACCATGCTGGAGGTCCAGCACCCGACTGCTTTCCTGGTAGGCGGCCTCCAGCGCGCATTCGGCCAGTGCGGTCATGGCACCGGTCACGGTGGATAACGTGGCACCTTCATTGCAATCCAGGCATACCAGACGTTCCACCACCAGTTGGCGCACGGTGCGCAGGGCTGTGCCCGTGTCAGCACCGTCGGCGCGCAGTACTTCAAACAACGCCTGCATGGTCTGCTGGGTGGGTACACCGGGGGGCAATTGGGTCAATTGCCGGGCGTAACGGCGACGTATCCGTTGCGTAAAGCGGGAACCTTCGGCCCGATCAGGTGGTCCATTGCGGGTCATAATTCCTGACATGGTGTTCCGACTGCGATGACTGAATTGACTACAAACTCCTCCCCCGTGCTCAGGGTTGGGGCATTTGTTGTGCGGGCAGCGTTCTGGTTGGTGGTTTCAGCGTGGGTGGCGTTGCTCATGGTCTGGAGTGCACTGCATTTCGTGATTGTGCCGCGAATCGCGGAGTTCCGCCCGGTGCTGGAGCAGCAGGCCTCTCGCCTCTTGGGGGCGACGGTGCGCATAGGCGAAATCGTGGCGCGATCCAATGGACTGATCCCTTCGCTGCAGCTCAACCACGTGCGGTTGCTGGATGCCCAGGGCCGGGAGGTGCTGAAGCTACCTTCCGTGCTGGCCGCGCTGTCGGCGCGTTCCATCCTGGGGCTGGGACTGGAGCAGCTGACCATAGACCATCCCGAGCTGGATGTGCGCCGCTCCAGGGACGGGCGTATCTGGGTTGCAGGTTTTCCGCTATCCAACAATGACGGTGTAGACAGCGCGGCGGCCGATTGGGTGTTTTCCCAGCCGGAGCTGGTGATCCGCCAGGGCAAGGTGAGCTGGACCGATGAAATGCGCAAGGTACCTACGCTGGCCCTGACCGATGTGAACTGGGTCCTGCGCAACCAGAAGCGTAGCCACGCCATGCGGCTGGATGCCAACCCGCCCGACCATTGGGGTGAACGCCTGAGCCTGATGGGCGTATTCAAGCAACCCTTGCTGAGCCGCCGTGCCAGTGATTGGCGCCTGTGGCAGGGGCAGGTGTATGCCAAGTTTTCCCAAATAGACCTTGCGCAGTTGCGACTCTATGCGGACCTGGGCATGGACTTGCAACAGGGCGCGGGCTCGGTACGCGCCTGGGTGGATGTGGTGCGTGGCGCAGTGGTAGGGGCTACTGCAGATCTGTCACTGGACGACGTGCGGGTCACGGTCAGCCCCAAGCTCGACGCATTGACCCTGCGCGGCATCTCCGGACGCCTGGGCGCCAAGCGTGTGGACGGTGGTGTCGAGTTTTCAACCCAGTCCCTGCAATTCCAGGCCGATGACGGCCTGCATTGGCCGGGTGGGAACATGCGCCTTGCGGTGTTTGAGGGCGACAAGAACAGGCCCGCGCGCGGGGAACTGGTGGCCGATCGCCTCGATCTGGCGGCCATTGCGCAAATTGCGAATCGCCTGCCACTGAACGAGGCCTTGCGCAGCCATCTGGCGCAACTGGCGCCCAAGGGGCTGGTCGAACAGGTGCTGGTCAACTGGCAAGGCCCCATGGGGGAGACGACCCGGTATTCCGCCAAGGGCCGGGTCGTGCAGCTGGAGATCGCATCGCTGGCAACCGATGCCGCCACCCGGCCGGGCTTCAAGGGCGCGGACGTTGACTTCGACCTCAACCAGTCCGGCGGCCGCGCAAGCCTGGCCATGAAGGCGGGCGCCCTGGACCTGCCCGGCATATTCGATGAACCGGTCCTGCCATTGGACACGCTGGAAGGCGATGTGCAATGGAAGCTGGACGGCACGCAAATCAGCCTGGCCATTCCCAATCTGCGCTTCAGCAATGCCGATGCCCAAGGTGAGTTGCAGCTCAAATGGCAGACGGCACCGGGTGCCACCGCCGGACCATCACCCCCCACGGCCAAAACCGCGCACAGCACAACGGGTCGCTTTCCGGGCCTGCTCGATCTGCAAGGCAGCCTGAGCCGTGCGGACGGCACCCGGGTGTACCGCTACCTGCCGTTGGGCATTGACCAACAGGTGCGGAATTACCTGCGCGAAGCCATCCTGGCCGGCAAGGCCTCGGCCGTCAAATTCAAGGTCAAGGGCAATCTGCACGACTTTCCGTTTGCGACTGCAAAACAGGGAGACTTCCGCATCTCCGCCGACGTGGACAAGGCCACTTATGCCTACGCCCCCGCTTTCCTGTTGCCCAAGGACAGCCCCGCCTGGCCGGTGCTGACGGACCTGTCCGGCGAGCTGGTCATTGACCGCGCCACGCTGCAGGTCAAGGGGGCCAGTGCTGGCCTGGTGGGCACGCCGGGCCTGCGCATTGGCAAGGCGGACGCTGTGGTTGACAGTTTGTACCGCGGGGCCACCGTGTCGGTGGCAGCGGAAGCGCAGGGCCCGCTGGCCGACCTGCTGGGGGTGGTGAACGGCTCACCGCTGAGCCCGCTCATGGGCAAGGCGCTGGACCGTTCTACGGCCAACGGGCCCGCCGACTACAAATTCAAGCTTGCCTTTCCGATTGCGGCGGTAGACAAAGCCACGGTGCGCGGCAGTATTGCGCTGGCTGGCAATGACCTACAGATCACCCCCGACACGCCCCGACTGGGGCGTGCACGGGGTGTGATCAACTTCTCGGAAACCGGCTTCGCTGTGGCCGGCGCGCAGGCCAAGGCACTTGGAGGCGATGTGCGCATAGACGGAGGAATGGGCAGCGCAGGCAGCGCGCACCCTGCAGCGGGTAACAAAGGCGTTATGCCCCAGGTACTGCGTATGCAGGGCAATGCCACTGCGGAGGGATTGCGCCAGGCGCGTGAGCTGGGTTTTGCCGCCCGGCTGGCCCAATATGCCAATGGCTCGGCGGCGTATACGGCCAGCCTGGGGATACGCGCGGGCGTAGCCGAGCTGTCGATCAACAGCAACCTGGTCGGTATGGCGCTGAACCTGCCCGCGCCCTTTGCCAAATCGGCAGACGCGGCCCTGCCGTTGCAACTGGAAACGGCTGCCGTGAAGGCGTCTCTGGTTGTGGGCAGTGACGGTGCGGTGCACGTCCAGGACCAGTTGCAGCTGGATGTGGGCAAGCTTGCCAGCATTGTGTTTGTGCGCGACGTATCCGGTGCAGAGGCCCGGGTACTGCGCGGTGCCATTGCCGTCGGACTGGCCGCCGATGAGTCGGCTCCCATGCCGGCAGAGGGGGTGGTGGCCAACGTGAACCTGGCTAACCTGGACATCGACGCGTGGTCCGATGTGTTGTCGCGCGCCGCCGGGGCCGATTTGTCCGCCAGCACCGTCATGACGCAAAGTGGCCCTGCGAGCTCCAGCTACCTTCCCACCAGCTTGGCGGTGCGTGCGCGTGAATTGACGGCAGGCGGGCGCAAGCTCAATAACGTGGTGGTGGGCGGCGGGCGCGAGGGCCTGTTGTGGCGTGCCAACCTGGACGCGTCGGAAATCAATGGTTATGTGGAGTACCGGCAGTCCTCCGGACCCACCGCCGGGCGTCTGTACGCCAGGTTGTCGCGGCTGGCGATTGCGCAGAGTACGGCGCAGGAAGTTGAAAGCGCGCTGGACGGACAGCCGGCCAGCATTCCCGCGCTGGACATTGTGGTGGAAGATTTTGTGTTGCGCGGCAAGAAGCTGGGCCGGCTTGAAATTGATGCGGTCAACGTGGCGGCCGGAACATCCCCCGCAGCGCGTGATTTACCCCGCGAGTGGCGCCTGAACCGCTTCAACATCAGCACGCCGGAAGCCGCACTGACTGCCAGTGGCAACTGGACCAATGTCAATGCCCAGGCCGGCCCGGGGGTGGCTCGGAACATCAAGGAGCGCAGGCGCACGGTGCTGAACTTCAAGCTGGATATCAATGACTCCGGTGAATTGCTCAACCGCTTTGGCATGCCTGGTGTGGTGCGCAAGGGCAGTGGCAAGGTCGAGGGCCAGGTCGACTGGTTGGGTTCCCCCATCACGATGGACTACCCCAGCCTGAGCGGCAGTTTCAATGTCAACGTGGAGAACGGGCAGTTTCTGAAGACCGACCCCGGCATCGCGAAGCTGCTGGGTGTGTTGAGCCTGCAATCCCTGCCGCGGCGCCTGACGCTGGACTTCCGGGATGTGTTCACCGAGGGTTTTGCTTTCGACTTCTTCCGTGGTGATGTGAACATCAAGCAGGGCATAGCCCACACCAACAACCTGCAGATGAAAGGTGTCAGCGCCGCCGTGCTGATGGAGGGCCAGGCCGACATAGCCAAGGAAACACAGAACATCAAGGTGGTCGTGGTGCCCGAGATCAATGCGGGCAGCGCATCACTGGCCATGGCCTATATCAACCCGGTCATTGGCCTGAGCTCTTTCCTGGCCCAGCTGATCCTGCGCAAACCGCTGATTGAGGCCGCGACCTTTGAGTTGCTGGTGGATGGCACCTGGCTGGACCCGCGTGTCACCAAGGTCGAACACAAAAACACACCCGAGCCCGCAACCAGCGCGCCGGCCATTCCTTAAACATCCTTATGAAATTAGCCACCCTACAAATGGTGTCCTCGGGCGTGTTGTCCGAGAACCTGCAACAGGCCCGCACCCTGCTGGAACAAGCCGCCCAGGAAGGCGCAGAACTGGCGGTGCTGCCCGAATACTTTTGCCTGATCGGCCAGCACGACGCCGACAAGCTGGCCATCCAGGAGCCCTTCGGCAGCGGCCCCATCCAGGACTTTCTGGCGGACGCCGCGCAGTCGTTGGGCCTGTGGGTGGTGGGCGGCACGCTGCCGCTGTCCGCCTCGCAGCCGGACCGTGTCTACAACAGCTCGCTGGTTTTCAACCCCCAGGGGGAATGTGCGTCGCGCTACGACAAGATGCACCTGTTCCGCTTTGACAACGGCGTCGAATCCTATGACGAATCCCGCGTACTGGACCAGGGTGCGCAGCCCACGCGGTTTGCGCTGCCCTCCCAAGACGGCCACCTGTGGCAGGTGGGCCTGAGTGTGTGTTACGACCTGCGTTTTGCCGAGCTGTACCGCGGCTATGCACGCGACGGGGTGGATCTGATCCTGGTGCCCAGCGCATTTACCCACACTACCGGGCAGGCGCACTGGGAGGTCTTGCTGCGCGCCCGTGCCATCGAAAACCTGGCCTATGTGGGCGCGGCGGCACAGGGCGGCGTGCACACCAATGGCCGGCGCACCTGGGGGCAGTCCATGGTCGTGGACCCCTGGGGCGAGATCCTGGCCCAGCGCGCGCATGGACCCGGTGTGGTGTGTGCCGAACTGAGTCCGCACACCCTGGTGCAACGCCGTGCGCAGCTGCCAGCACTGCAACACCGGTTGCTGTAAAGGTGCCGCGGCTTCAGGGTTGCTATGAAAATAGTAGCGTTATGTTCTTATCCGACGGGGGCTACAGGCTGTTTTTGTCTTCATTCTCGTCTACAGGCTCCTGCGGCAGTTCGCCGTTCTTGCGCCCCGAAAACATGGTCCACCAGATGATTCCAACGAGTAACAGCCCCGCGCCCAGGGCCTCCAGCAATAACAATGTCATGGTGCAACGGCTCCTGGCCTATGGATGGATGGCGCTGATTGTAGGAAGTCTGGTCGCCTGCGGCAGCGTGCCGCTGTATTCCCCACCGCCTGCCGCGCCGCGCGCCGATCCCGCGCGCAGCATCCCGCCTGCGGTCGATGTGTCGGGTACGCTGAGCCAGTCCAAAAGCCGCTGGGTGCCGGTCCCCTGGAGTGACCTTCCGGGTTTTGCCGACGACAGCCTGTTTGAGGCCTGGAACGCCTGGCTCAAGAGTTGTGAACGCCCGGGCCCTGTGTTTGCCCCGCTGTGTGGTGAAGTGCGCCGCCTGAGCATCGGTAGCGCTGACGAACAACGTGCCTGGATACAAAGCCGCTTGCAGCCCATGCGGGTGGAAACGCCCCAGGGTGAAGCTACGGGCCTGCTGACCGCCTATTACGAGCCCGTGTTGGAGGCCAGCCGCCTGCCCACGGCCCAGTTCAGCGTGCCGCTGTACCAGCCACCCGCCAACCTGGCGCAGCGCAAGCCCTGGTACTCCCGCCAGGAGATCGACACCCTGCCTGAGGCCCAGGCCGCTTTGCAGGGCCGTGCCATTGCCTACCTGGCCGACCCGGTAGACGCGCTGGTGCTGCAGATCCAGGGTTCCGGCCGGGTGCGCATCACCCAGCCCGATGGCAGTGAACGCTGGGTGCGCCTGGCCTATGCCGGCACCAACGACCAGCCCTACCGCAGCGTAGGCCGCTGGCTGCTGGACCAGGGCCTGATCCGCGATGCGTCCTGGCCCGGCATCAAGGCCTGGCTGGTCCAGAACCCACAGCGCCAGCAGGAGCTGTTGTGGAGCAACCCGCGGGTGGTGTTCTTCCGTGAAGAGGCCATTGCCGCCCGCGACTCCAGCGAAGGGCCCCGCGGTGCCCAGGGCGTGGCGCTGACGCCGGGGCGTTCCATCGCCGTGGACCCTGCCAGCATTCCCTACGGAACGCCGCTGTGGCTGGCCTCCAATGGCCCCCAGACCACGCTGCAAAAACTCGTGCTGGCGCAGGATACGGGCAGCGCCATCACGGGCGCCGTTCGGGCCGATTATTTCGTCGGTTGGGGGGCTGAGGCCGGTGAACTGGCCGGGCGCATGCGGCAGCCGTTGCAGATGTGGGTTTTGTGGCCCAAAACGACCAGATAGCGCTACTATGATCACCGTGACCGTTTCAGCCATTCAATAACCACCGAACAACGGGGAATACGCCATGAGCACCATGCGGGACATCGACGAGCGGACCAATCTGGCTTCCAACAGCATGTTCGAATTGTTGTTGTTCCGTCTCGGTGAGGCGCCGGGCACGGACCGGCGTGAGCTGTTTGGCATCAATGTATTCAAGGTGCGCGAGATCCTGGTCATGCCCGAGATCACCGCCATGGTCAACATGCCGCCCACCGTGATGGGGGTGGCCAACATCCGCGGCCAGATGATCACCGTCATCAACCTGCCCAAGGTTGTGGGTTGCAACCCGACCAAGGGCCTGGGCATCCTGCTGGTCACCGAATTTGCGCGGACCACGCAGGCCTTTGCCGTGGAAGAGGTCAATGAGATCGTGCGCCTGGAGTGGAAACATGTGTTGTCGGCCGAGAGCAGCGGCGGTGGCCTGGTGACCAGCATCGCCAGGCTGGACGGCAGTGCGGAAAACACCCGCCTGGCCCAGGTGCTGGACGTGGAACAGATTTTGCGCGACGTCATGCCCAACGAACATACCTCGGAAATTGACAACTCCAAAGTGGGCGCCGTCAAACTGCCGCCCGGTACGGTTGTGCTGGCCGCAGACGACTCCCCGGTGGCCCGCATGATGATCGAACAGGGCCTCAAAGCCATGGGTGTGCCCTATGTGATGACCAAGACCGGCAAGGAAGCCTGGGACATGCTGGAGTCCATGACCGCCAAGGCGGTGGCCGAGGGCAAGACCATACAGGAAAGGGTTTCTGTGGTGCTGACCGACCTCGAAATGCCGGTCATGGACGGATTCACCTTGACCCGTAACATCAAGCAGGATGCCCGCTTCAAGGGCATTCCGGTCATCATCCATTCGTCACTCACCGGCTCTGCCAACGAAGGCCATGTGAAGAGTGTGGGCGCAGACGCCTACATCGCCAAGTTTGTGGCCGAAGAGTTGGGCAACACCATTCGCCAGGTGCTGGCGGCGCGTTAACGCGCGAGATGGTCCAGCGGCAGCGCGCTGCTGGCCTTGACCTCGCCTAGCGAAAAGCTGGTGTGCAGGTCTTTCACGTGGGGCAGATTGATCAGGCTCTCGCGCGCAAAGCGCGAGAAGCTGTCCAGGTCCTGGCAAATCACCTGCAGCTCAAAGGTGCCCGAGCCGCTGATGTAGTGGCAGCTGACGATCTGCGGCAGTTTCTGTATGGCTTCTTCCAGCGCCCGGGTCGAATCCCCGGTGTTGCGCTCGGCGTCCAGCCGCACAAAGGCCAGCACACCAAGACCAATCTTCTGGCGGTCCAGCTCGGCGTGGTAGCCCTTGATATAGCCGCTCTCTTCCAGCGCGCGCACCCGGCGCCAGCAGGGTGCGGTGGACAGGCCGACGCGGCTGGCCAGTTCGGTGTTGCTCAGGCGGCCATCGTTTTGCAGCTCGCTGAGGATTGCCAAGTCAAATTTGTCCAGTTGTTCCATATATTGCCATTCTGCAGCAATATCCTTTCTCAAGCCACGTTTGTTTGGGCACAGAACGCAAAGACATATCAGGCCAAACTGCCTACACTGATCCCGACAAGAGAAGGCCCTGCGCACGCCCGCAGGCCCCATTTGCGCCAGCCACAACACCGCCAGCCCGGAGACAAACCGCCATGAATGCACCGCTACCCGAACACGTCCGCAAGGCCCTGGAAACCGTCACACTAGATGACAAATATTCCCTGGACTACGGCCATGCCTTCATGAGCGGCGTGCAGGCCCTGGTCAAGCTGCCCATGTTGCAGCGCGTGCGGGATCAACGCATCGGCAAGAACACGGCCGGCTTCATCAGTGGTTACCGCGGTTCGCCGCTGGGCACCTATGACCAGTCGCTGGTCAAGGCTGAAAAATATCTGAAGGCGCACCACGTGGTGTTCCAGCCCGGCGTCAACGAAGAACTGGCTGCCACCGCGCTGTGGGGCACACAACAACTGGGCTTTGCGCCCCCGGGTAGCAACAAATACGACGGTGTGTTCGGCATCTGGTACGGCAAGGGCCCGGGCGTGGACCGTTGTTCGGACGTGTTCAAACACGCCAACATGGCCGGCACCACACCCTGGGGCGGCGTGATTGCGGTGGCTGGCGACGACCACATCTCCAAGAGCTCCACCGCCGCGCACCAGAGCGACCACATCTTCAAGGCCTGCGGCACACCGGTGTTCTTCCCTGCCAATGTGCAGGAGATTCTGGACCTGGGCATCCACGCCTTTGCGCTGAGCCGTTTCTCCGGCGTCTGGTCCGGCATGAAGACCATCCAGGAGATTGTTGAATCCAGCGCCACGGCCATGATCGACCCGGACCGGGTGCAGATCAAGATTCCCACCGATTTTGTGATTCCGAACGGCGGCCTGCACATCCGCTGGCCCGACCACGCGCTGGAGCAGGAGGCGCGCTTGTTCGACTACAAGTGGTATGCCGCGCTGGCCTACATCCGCGCCAACCGCCTGAACTACAACGTCATCGAAGGCCCGAACGACCGACTGGGCCTGATCGCCAGCGGCAAGGCCTACAACGACACGCGCCAAGCCCTGCTGGACCTGGGGCTGGACGACGCCACCTGCCAGCGTGTCGGCATCCGCCTGCACAAGGTGGGTGTGGTGTGGCCGCTGGAAGCGCAACTGACCCGCGAATTCGCCACTGGTCTGCAAGAGATTCTGGTGGTTGAAGAAAAGCGCCAGGTCATCGAATACCAGCTGAAGGAAGGTTTGTACAACTGGCGCGCGGATGTGCGCCCCCGCGTGCTGGGCAAGTTCAACGAGATGGAGTCCGATGACTCCGGTTTCGGCAGCGGCGGCGAATGGGGCATGCCCAACCCCAGCGACAACACACTGTTGCGCGCCAATGCCGATTTGTCGCCCGCCATCATCGCGCGCGCCATTGCCAAGCGCATCAAGAACATGGGTGTGGACGCGGACACGGCTGCGCGCATCGACGCACAGCTGGCGATTTTGAGCGCCAAGGAAAGCGCCATGCAGGTGCTGGAGGTGAACCGCGCCAAGGCCGACATCAAGCTGGCCGATCGCCAGCCCTGGTTCTGCTCCGGCTGCCCGCACAACACCAGCACCAAGGTACCCGAAGGCTCACGCGCCATGGCCGGCATTGGCTGCCACTTCATGACCATCTGGATGGACCGCGCCACCGTGGGCTTCACCCAGATGGGTGGTGAGGGCGTGCCGTGGGTGGGCCAGCAGCCCTTCAGCCACGACCAGCACATGTTCGCCAACCTGGGCGACGGCACCTACTTCCACAGCGGCCTGCTGGCCGTGCGCCAGAGCATCGCCGCCGGCGTCAACATCACCTACAAGATTCTGTACAACGATGCGGTTGCCATGACCGGCGGCCAGCAGGTCGGCGAGCGGGCCGAAGGTCACTCGGTGGTGCAGATTGCACAAAGCATGCGGGCCGAGGGCGCCATCAAGATCGTCGTCGTGACCGACGAACCCGAGAAATACGACGGCGTGGAGCTGGCACAAGGCGTGACCGTGCACCACCGCGACCTGCTGGACGAGATCCAGAAGGAATTCCGCGAGATCAAGGGCACAACCGTCATCATTTATGACCAGACCTGCGCCACCGAAAAACGCCGCCGCCGCAAGCGGGGCACCATTGTGGACCCGGCCAAACGTGTGGTCATCAACGAGCTGGTGTGTGAAGGCTGTGGTGACTGCGGTGCCAAGAGCAATTGCGTCAGCGTGGAGCCGCTGGAAACTGAATTCGGCCGCAAGCGCCAGATCAACCAGAGCACTTGCAACAAGGACATCAGCTGCGTCAAAGGCTTCTGTCCCAGCTTTATCACGGTGGAGGGTGGCAGCCTGCGCAAGAAGGCCAAGGGCAAGT
>JAZKDY010000074.1:0-31062 GCA_040387325.1 Pseudomonadota bacterium
CAATGCGGTCGCCGGCAATGGCTCCCACCAGCGCGCCCAAGGCTGTGGCAGCCTCGCGGCCCCCGCTGCCGCGGGCAACCTGATTACCCACCACGCCACCGGCCAGCGCACCCAGTGCCACGCCACCATAGTAAGGGCCTTCGTTGTAGACGCGCGGGGGCGGAGTCACCCAATCGGTGCGGCACTCTTCGCGCGGCACGGTAACGTTTTCATACTGCGGCTCGGCGCTGCGCACGCGGGCGTTGTCAAAGAAGGTGTTTGCCTGCGCAACAAAAGCGCCAACAGTACATGCGAGAGCGATAACAAGACGTTTCATAGGATGCCTCTTTGGGTTGGTATGGGGGGCATCTTGCACGGGTGCGGGTGAACAGTAGCTGAATGGATGTGAGTTAACGGCATGATCTACATGCACGGTCAAAGCTGGCTGCGGCTTGAATCAGGACAATTGGACCGGGTGGTCCTAGAGACCATAAAAAAAGGACAGGTAAGACCTGTCCTTTTTTTGACCCGTTGCAGGCATTGCCTGCAAACGAATGCTTGTCAATTACTTGCTACCGGCTGCTTTCACATCGGCCTTGGCTTCTGCTTTGACTGCGGTGGTTTCAACTTTGGCAACACTCTTGTCTGCAGCGGCATTGGTCTTAACAGTCTCTACCTTGGCGTCTGCCTTGATAGCAGTCTTGTCGGCTTTTGCGTCAGCGTTGGCGACGGTTTTTTCAGCTTTGGCAGTGGCCTTGGCTTTGTCTTCAGGGTCAGCCTTGGCTACGTCGGCCTTGGCCTTGGCTTTGGTGTCTGCGGACTTGGTCACGGCCTTGGTTTTCTCTTCAGCGGCTTTGACTTCTGCCTTCTCAACTTTGGCGTCGGCCTTGGCGTCAACCTTGGCTTCGCTTTTCACAGCAGCGGCGACTGCTTTTTCGGCCTTGGCTTCTGCCTTCACCACGGCTGGAGTGGCGGGGGCAGAGGCTTGTGCGAATGCAGCGCCGGTAACCAGGGTGGCGATCAGAGTGGCGAGTAACTTGTTCATGGAAGTCCTTTGAGTAACATGTTGTCATCAAACAAAGTTTGGTGATCTCGTCCTCAACGCATCGCGTGACCATTCCGATGACACAGGCTTACTTTAGCCCGACAAAAGGCAACGCGGAAGTTAGTGCTGCCACCGGTAGCTTTCGCTTAGGGACTTGATGTTTAACGGCCACGCCGTAGAAGACTGAATCGTTGCATACCGATGAAGCAACAGACCCTTGCTATAGCGGTCAAGACAATCCAAGAAACCAATCGGTAGTAGGCCAACAGCTTTGAGAACTGTACGCGGCTGCCTACTCCAAAGCAGTCACAGCGCAACGACTGCAACTGGCCCGAACAATTATTCGGTCAGAGCAAACAATCGTCTACCTTCTAGGGCGTTGAAGAGGATGCATCAGAATCAGTTTCCCAGATGGATTGCCATCCGCACCTTGTTGAGATAGCGGTGTGGTAGCTCGAAGCGTCATGTGTTTGAGCTTGCCAGAACTTGTTGAATTGCCGCAAGCCCTTGCCGACGGGTATACCTGAATCTGGGGGACGGATGCGGATGTGGGAGCAAGGCTTTTCAAGTTGCGGACGCGCCATTTTCACTATCGCCTCCCACAAATGGGGGATGGACACGCTGTGCGTGAATGCCCCAAAATCATCTGATGTGATCCGCCTGGCCGGCGGAGTGGAGGTTTCTTTCGATGAGTGTCCTGACCGACCAGATCAATAAAGCTCGCGCCCGACAAGAAGGGGTAGACATCGCATCCGTGGTGGACGCTGCACGCGGTAAAGCTCCCGTTGACCTCGCCACGCCAAAACAAAAACGCGACCGACTTGCGTTCCTCGAAACATGCGAACTTCCCTCAGGCGATACCCCGCAGGAGGTCTTCGAACGAATTATTGCCGGAAACGAAATTCAGGATGTCAACTACTTGGCACGCGGCGCGCGCGTTGCCCAGGCAATCTGCCGTGTGACGATCAAGGACGAAGTAGGGAGGACACTCGGCTTGGGGACCGGCTTTCTAATCGCGCCCAATGTCCTACTCACCAACAACCATGTTTTGCCCTCCTATGGAATCGCTGGTCGATCCTTCGCAGAGTTCAGCTACGAACTTGACATAGCTGGCCAGCCGGCAACTCCGGTCCGATTTTCATTTGATGCGCAACGTCTGTTCATCACAAATGTAGATTTGGACTACAGTGTTGTAGCTGTTCGCAGCGTCTCGGACGATGGCGGCACGCAGTTATCCTCGTATGGCATCCTTCCCCTCGTGCAAGTGACAGGCAAGGTCGCCGACGGAGAATGGTTGACCATCGTGCAGCATCCCAACGGGGAGCGCAAGCAGTTGTGCGTGCGTGAGAACAAGCTGATTAAGCGAACCCCCGACGTGCTCTGGTATTCGACCGACACACTGGGCGGCTCTTCTGGCTCCCCAGTATTCAATAACGAATGGTACGTGGTAGCACTGCATCACAGCGGCATTCCAGAGACGAAGAACGGGAGGATGCAAACCCGCAATGGCACGGACTACGACCCGTCACGTCATGACGATTTCGCCATCAAGTGGATCGCCAACGAGGGAATTCGGGTCTCGCGCATCGTTCAGACTCTGCAATCCAGTCTGCCAAAGCACCCTTTGCTGACACCAATTTTTGAGGCGAAGCCTGAATACACGGACATGCCTTGGATTTCATCGACAAACGATAGCACCATACCAACCCAACCGCAATCCGACAGGAGCGTCATCATGAGTGAGCAATCGCGATCCATAACCGTCACGCTTTCCATTGCGCCCGATGGCCGCGTCAGTCTTGCGGGCGCCGGGGCGGCGGAATCCCTCTTCCTTGAGAAGGCAGTCACCAAGAAGGAAGTCAATTATGACGTTCCGTTCAACTCCGACTACACGGACCGCAAGGGCTTCAACACAAAGTTTCTATCTAACAAGCCCGAACACCAGACGTGGCTCCCAGAACTAGACGAGGCGACGGAAGAAGTCGTGACCAAGCTGCTGAAGCCGAAGCCGGACAACGAATACGTCCTGCACTATCACAACTACAGTGCCGTCATGCACTCGACCCGCAAGTTCGCAATCTACACTGCGGCAAACTTGAACTCGGGCGGGCGGTGGGACTTGGGCCGGCCGACAGACGTCTGGCGATGGGACCCGCGTATTCCGCGCGATGCGCAGATCGGCGATGCGTACTATAAATCCAACCAGTTCGATCGGGGCCACCTCACCCGCCGCGAAGACTTGGAGTTCGGTGACACCTTCATGGATGCACTTATCTCGGCGGCTGACACCTGTCACTGGGCGAATTGCACACCGCAGCATTCCAGGTTCAACCAGAACAAGGAACTGTGGCAAGGTATCGAACGACACATCTTCGAAGAAGCGGTGTGGCAGAACCAGTTCAAGGCTCAGGTCTATACCGGGCCTGTGCTCGATGAGGGCGATCCAACATACAAAAATTTCCCGAAGATCCAGTATCCGGTCCGGTTCTGGAAGGTCGTCGCCGCAGTGAATGCTGCGGGCGAATTGTTCGCGACTGCATACATTTTGGATCAAACTGACGTTATTGCGGAGTTCGGTATCGAAGCGGCACAAGAAATCCCCTTCTCTGCTTACAAAACCTTCCAGGTCTCAATCAAGGAAGTGGAGCGACTGACAGGTTTGCGCTTCCTGTACGGCAAGAGCAAAGCGTCGATGTCCGAATGCGACCCGTTGAAGAACAAGAAGATCAAGCAGAAGAAGCCGTCAAGCCTGCTTGAAGCGGCGTCGATGTCGCTGCAGCCGCCGGGCTACCTCGAACTTCAATCATTTGATGAAATCGTAACCAAATAGGGGCTGGTCGGCTGGCGATCATTTTTCGACTATTTTCTGCTGCGTCTCTTTGCATCACTGGGACTGAGCAGTACTAAAAATCCGAACGGGGTTGACTGACCGTAGACACGGGGTCTAGGGCATGTTTAAGTTGATGATAGAGAATATGGCAACCGATCAGCAGATCCGGACTGCATGCCCAAAGGCCAGAAACTCTAAGACGCGAGGACAGGCTCATTACGCTGTACTTCAATGAGCCCATGCTGGGAAGTGCTGACTATCGATAACTACATATTGTCGCTAGCAAAGAAATTGCAGAGCCGAGCCATCACCGACTATCACTAGAGGGCGGATCGCCCTTTAGTGATTGCTTGCGATGTGACGATCACTCGAATGTCTGCAATGGGGCAACCATTTGGACAGTTGCCAAGTCCGCATGGGTCGGCTGCCAACGAGGCCGTGGTCTCAGTCATTCCTAAATGCGTGTTTGCGGCTTTAGAAAGTGTCTGCAAAATTCAACACCCCGGAAACCCGCATGGATGCTAGAGGTCTGTTTACGACCTTAATTGGTCGGAATATTCGCGGCGGCACACCCACCACTCTACTCGACGGTAACGCTTTTTGCCAGATTGCGCGGCTTGTCCACATCCGTCCCCCGCGCGCAGGCAGCGTGGTAGGCCAGCAGTTGCAATGGCACAACGTGCAGCAGCGGTGACAGTTCGCCGTAGTGCTCCGGCATGCGGATCACGTGCATGCCTTCGCCGCTTTCGATGCGCGTATCGGCATCGGCCAACACATACAACACGCCGCCACGGGCGCGCACCTCGTGCAGATTACTCTTGAGCTTTTCCAGCAAGGCATCGTTTGGCGCCACCGTGACCACCGGCATCTCACTGGTCACCAGAGCCAACGGACCATGCTTGAGCTCGCCCGCCGGATAAGCCTCGGCGTGGATGTAGGTGATTTCCTTGAGCTTGAGCGCGCCTTCCATCGCGATGGGGTAGTGCAGACCGCGGCCCAGGAACAGCGCGTTCTCCTTCTTGGCAAAGTCTTCGGACCAGCTGATGATTTGCGGCTCCAGCGCCAGCACGGCCTGCAGCGCGGCGGGCAGGTGGCGCATGGCCTTGAGGTGGCGTTGTTCTTCGCTTTCTGGCAAACGTCCCTTGGCTTGGGCCAGAGCCAACGTCAGCAGGAACAGACCTGCCAATTGCGTGGTGAACGCTTTGGTGGATGCCACCCCAATCTCCACACCCGCACGGGTGACATAGGCCAGGCTGCATTCACGCACCATGGCGCTGGTGGCCACGTTGCAGATGGTCAGCGTGTGGTGCATGCCCAGGCTCTGCGCGTGGCGCAACGCGGCCAACGTGTCCGCCGTCTCGCCCGACTGGGTAATGGTGACCACCAGCGACTTGGGGTTAGGCACGGAGTCGCGGTAGCGGTACTCGCTGGCCACCTCCACCTGCGTGGGCACCTTGGCAATACTCTCTATCCAGTCCTTGGCAATGCAGCCGCTGTAGTAGCTGGTGCCGCAGGCCAGAATCAGCACGGAATCGATCCCGGCAAACACCCGGGCTGCATTGGCGCCGGGCTTGTGGTTCATCTGCAGGTCGAACAACTCGGGGACTATGCCTTCCACCCCTTCCAGCGTGTCCGCAATGGCGCGGGGCTGCTCGAAGATTTCCTTCTGCATGTAGTGGCGGTACGGGCCCAGCTCGGCGGCGCCACTGTGCGCCAGCACGGTCTTGACCGGGCGCTGCGCAGGCGCAACCGCCTTGCGGGCCTTGTCGATCAGCCAGTATTTGCCCAATTGCACATCCACCATATCGCCTTCGTCCAGGTAGACGATCTGGTCCGTCACGCCAGCCAGCGCCATGGCGTCGCTGGCCAAAAAGTGCTCTTGCCCATCCTTGCCCACACCCAGAATCAGCGGTGAACCGGCACGTGCACCGACCAGGCGGTGCGGCTCGTCCTTGCAGAACACAGCGATGGCGTAGGCACCCTGCAATTGGCTGAGCGCAGCCTGCACCGCTTCAAACAGGTCACCGTTGTACAGGCTGTCCACTAGGTGGGCGATGACTTCGGTGTCGGTCTGGCTGACAAACACATAACCCTTGGCCTTGAGCACTGCGCGCAGTTCGTCGTGGTTTTCGATGATGCCGTTGTGGACCAGCGCAATGCGGCCGGGCCGCTGGTGGGCGTCGGCACCGGTGCCGTGGCTGAAATGGGGGTGGGCATTGCTGACCGACGGTGCGCCGTGGGTTGCCCAGCGGGTATGGGCAATGCCCAGGTTGCCGCTGACCCCGGCATTGCCAGTACCCGGTGCGACCTGCGCCGCCAGTTCCGCCACGCGTGAGGTGCTGCGGGCACGGCGCAAACCGGAGTGCTGCGCGTCTTGCGCGTAAACCGCCACACCACAGGAGTCGTAGCCCCGGTATTCCAGACGTTCCAGCCCTTGCACCAGCACGGGAACAATATTGCGGGTTGATACCGCGCCGACGATGCCACACATAAGCACACTCCCAAATAAGCCAAAGATGGCGAATGGTAGTGCTGGCACAAAGAAACTAATGGGCTAATTTCATCAACAATTGAAAGATAATTCCATGATATTCATTGAATGGAATAAACATCCATAAAAGATAATCATATGAAATTATTAGACATGGATGCCGTGGACATACAGCTATTGGCACAGCTGCAAAAGGATGCCAGCCTGAGCAACCAGGCGCTGGCCGAGGTGGTTCGTATATCCCCACCCACCTGTTTGCGCCGTGTCAAACGGCTGCGTGATGCGGGCCTGGTAGAGCGCCAGATTGCAGTCCTGAACCCTGAAAAGCTCAGCGCCACCATGGGCTTTGGTCTGACTGCTATTGTGGAGATCACACTGGACCGCCAGGACGCACACGCGCTGGAGCTGTTTGAAGCCCGGGTGGCCAACACGTCCGCTGTGCAGCAGTGTTACCGCGTATCCCCTGGGCCCGACTTTGTACTGGTGGTGCATGCAACCAATATGCCGGCCTACCAGGCCTTGACACAGGACCTGTTCACCAGTGATGCGAACGTGCGTAACGTCAAGGCCTTCTTCAGTATCAAGCGCAGCAAGTTTGGGGCGGAACTTCCGCTGCACCGAGATTGAGTGAGGCCAAGAGGGGCGCTTGGTTTATAGTGGTTCGCTACGGGGCCCGCATGGCATGGCCATTTGGCTACAGCGGTTGACGGACCACATGACTTGGATGCATCCATGACAGACGCATTTGACCGGGAATTTTTTGAAAGCCATGAGCTGGTTTTTCAGTGGGGCGACCCCGGAGAATCCGCCTACGTCATAGAAGAAGGCTGTGTGGAGGTACTGACCGGCGATGGTGCAGAGCAACGGCGCATCGCCATCCTGACCGAAGGCGCCATGTTTGGCGAAGTCGCCCTGCTGGATCGCCAGCCGCGCACGGCCTCGGTCCGGGCGCTGGTGCCTACGCGGCTGATTCGTATAGACCGCAGCCATGTCGAAGAGCTGCTGTTGCGTTCGGACTCCGTCATTCAGTATCTGATGCACCTGCTGTTGGCGCGCTTTCGCAGCACCCACGATGCGGCGGGTCTGCAACAGCGCCAGGGCGCCGCCGGAGACACCCCCGGCGCAAACCCCATGTCGGCCGGGGACCTGCACAAGGCGGCCGTGCGTACGCTGTCGCTGGCACAGGACTTGTCAGACGCCATTGACCGCCAGCAGCTCGAACTGTTCTACCAACCCCTGATTGCTTTTGACCAACTGGCAGTTGCAGGCTTTGAGGCGCTCATACGCTGGCACCACCCCAGTCTGGGTTTGATCAGCCCGGCCGAATTCATACCCTTGGCCGAAAAGACCGGGCTGATCCACCGCATAGGCCAGTGGGTCCTGCACCGTGCCGTGGCCGATTGGGCCGAACTGCGCCCGTTCTGTGTGGCCGATGACCGGCACCAACCATTCATGAGCATCAACCTGTCGGCGCCAGAGCTCGCGGGTGGCGACATCGTGGCAGCGGTGCAGGCCTGCCTGACCCAGCATGGCATGCCCCCCCAGGAACTGCACATTGAGCTGACGGAAACCATCATCATCCAGAACATGGACGACGTGGCCAGTTCACTGCACCGGCTGCGCGCTTTGGGTATTGGCATTGCGCTGGACGACTTCGGCACCGGTTACGCCGGTCTGGACTATCTGCAGTCCCTGCCGTTCACCTGCCTGAAAATCGACAAGGCCTTTGTGCAGCAGGTCAACCAGTCAGACCGCAGCCTGCACATCATCAAGGCCGCACTGGAGCTGGCACGCTCCATCGGCCTGAGCACGATTGCCGAAGGCATTGAAGACGCACAGATTGGTGCGCAGCTGTCTGCACTGGGCTGCAGCCATGCACAGGGCTACCACTATGGCAAGCCCATGCCCAAGGAGCAGATGGCAGCCTGGTCCGTCAAACACCGAGCAGCCCAAGCCGCTTACCTGGCGATGCCTAGCCCTTAGTCGGCGCGGGCGCGGAAGCGCTCAGTTGCAGACGCCGGTATTTTTGCCACAGCGTCTCTTTGTCTTCTACAAACTCCGGGTTGACCGGAATACACGACACCGGACACACCTGCACACACTGTGGCTCGTCAAAATGCCCCACACATTCCGTGCATTTGTGGGGGTCGATCTCGTAAATCGCGACGCCCATGTAAATGGCATCGTTGGGGCATTCGGGTTCGCAGACGTCGCAGTTGATGCACTCGTCGGTAATGAGCAGGGCCATGGTGCGGGTTCAGACCTCGTCCGGTTTGACAATGACCACGGGCACCGGGCTGGCATGCAGCACCTCGTTGGACACGGAACCCAGCATGGCACTGCGCAAGGCACTGCTGCCGCGCGCACCCATGACAATCAGATCACAGGCAAAGCGCTCCGCAATATCGACAATGGTGTGGGCCGGGTCGCCCTTGCCCACCTCGCACTCGTACTCCACGCCTGCCGCATCCAGCAGTTCCTGCGCCGAAAGCAGTGTGTGTTTGCCCGCTTCTTCAGCGACGCGGTTGATGACCTCGGGATCATGCGCCACCAGCAACTCGTACAGCGACGCGGGCTCCTGCACGTTGGCCAACACCGCCTCGCCCCGCAGGCCGGCCAGCAGCATGCGAATGGCAAAACGCACAGCTTCCAGCGACAACTCCGAACCATCCACAGGCAGCAGGATTTTCATGGGGTTTCCTTTGTTGTTTTATGCGGGTTTCAACTTTTGCATCAACCGCGCGTGTACGGCCGGCGCCACAAATTGCGCCACATCACCCTTGAGTGTTGCGATCTCGCGTACCAGCGTACTGGAAATGTACTGGTAGCGTGCATCGGGTGTTAGAAACACCGTCTCAACATCAGGGGCTAAGGCGCGGTTCATGCCGGCGAGCTGGTTCTCAAAATCAAAGTCCGTCACCGAACGCACACCGCGCAGCATGGCTTTGGCGCCATGGTCCACGGCGAAATCGCGCACCAGGCCGGCAAACGGTTCCACCTGCACATTGGGGTAGGCCTGCATGACCTCACGCACCGTGTCCAGTCGCTCTTCCAGGCTGAACATGGTTTTCTTGTGGTGGGCCGCGGCCACGGCAACTATCACGGTGCCAAACAGGCCGGCGGCACGCCGGACCAGGTCCTGGTGGCCCAGGGTAATAGGGTCAAAGGTACCGGGGTACACGGCAATCACGGGGTTTGGCATCGAAAGCTCCCGGGCCACAGGGCCCAGCTATACCTGCAATTATGCAGCGGGGGTATCTGCCGGTGCGGCTGCGGCGCGCAGAACGTGTGCATGGACCGCACCCGCCTTGAGGTGGCGGTACACCACCAGCCCAACGGATTCGAGCATGGCATCGGTCCAGGCCTTGGGGCCTTCCAGGTAGATGGACCCGTTCACGGCCAGGGCACGCGCCGCAGCGGCCAGGGCGGGCTCGTACAGCTCGCCATCAAATGGCGGGTCCAGAAAAATCACGTGGTAACTGGCGGGCGCCAGTTGGCGCAGTGTCGCTACGCCTTCACCCCGCAGAATGTGCAGCTTTTGTGGCGCAGCGGCCTCGGGCAGTGCTATGGCCAACAACTGGGCCTGCACACGCTGCAACTGTACGACTAGGGCGCCGTCATGTTCGACCAGCAGCACCTCGGCGGCGCCGCGTGACGCGGCCTCAAAGCCCAGGGCTCCGGTGCCGGCAAAGGCATCCACACAGCGCAGGCCATGCAGGTCCTGGCCCAGCCAGTTGAACAGGGTTTCGCGCACACGGTCGGGTGTAGGCCGCAAGCCGGGACGGTCAGCCACCTTGAGCTTGATGCGTTTCCAGTGGCCGCCAATCAGGCGAATTTCGCCCGAAGGGCCTTTGTGTACGGGTACGCGGGCTGGTTTCTTGCCGGGCGCCCTAGCGGCGCCAGCGTTTTTGGAGGGGGACTTGCTGGGTTTCTTCATGTCGCAAGCTTAACGGAGTGCAAGGGCAGCGCCTCGGTGTCGCCCTGGTGCTCTATGGCCAGACGCGTCAACCACAGCCCCACATCCTGGGCCAGCAAGGGCTTGGAATACAAATAGCCCTGCAACTCCCCGCAGCCCGCGTCGCGCGCTGCCGTGGCTTGGGCCTGGGTTTCCACCCCTTCGGCGACTACATGCAGGTGTAATGCATCGGCCAGTTGGCAGATGGCGCGAACCACGGCAACAGCATCGGGCGACGGCAATGGGTCTATCAGGCCGCGGTCGATCTTGACCGTGTGCAGGCGCAGATTGCGCAGCATGTTGAGCGACGAAAAACCGGTTCCGAAATCGTCCATGGCCACATGCACACCCATGGCACGCAGTTGCTCCACCTGGACCGTGGTTTGCTCCAGGTTTTGCACCGCAGAGCTTTCGGTGATCTCCAGCGTCAGCCACTGCGCGGCCACACCGCAGGATTGCAATGTCGCCGCAACCAGTTGGGGGAAACGGGGGTCCAGCAATTGCAGTGGCGACACATTGACCGCCACCGGCACACAATGCGTGAACTGGGACTGCCACTGGGCGATCTGCTGGCAGGCCTGCTTCAGCAATACCGTGCCCAGGGCGCCGATCAGACCGGTGCGCTCGGCCGCGGCAATAAACTCCACCGGACTCACCTGCCCCACGCCCGGCCGGTTCCAGCGCGCCAGGGCTTCCAGGCTGGTCAGGCGGCCCGTGTGGGCATGCACCTTGGGCTGGTACATCAACTGGAATTCCGCGCGTTCAATGCCGGCCCGCATGGCCTGCTCCTGCTCCAGCGCGTTGCTGGAGCCGCGCTCAAAGGCCTTTTCTGCCAACTGGTGGGACGTACCCGGTGTGCGCTTGGCCACGTGCATGGCAGCATTGGCAGCGCGTAAAAGCGAATCGGCGTCGCGTGCGCTGTTGGGGTACAGCGCAATGCCCAGCGAAGCATCCAGAAAAAACTCCTGCCCCGCTACCAACAAGGGTTTGGCCAGCAACTGCCGCACCCGTGTCACCAGGTCTGCAGCCGTGTCGCTACTGCCCTGCGGGGCCGATACCAGTGCGAACTCGTCACCGGCCGAGCGCATGACCTCACAACCCTCATCCATCACAGCACGCAGCGCCACACCCATGGCGCGCAGCACCTCGTCACCCATGGAGTGGCCATGGGCTTCGTTGAACAGCTTGAAACGGTCGATATTCATCAGCACCAGTACAAAACGCTGCAGTGGCTCCTGCGGCTGGCAGCGCTTGCGCAGACTGGCGATCAGGGAGGCACGGTTGGGCAGGCCGGTCAATTCATCGTGCAGGGCCTGGTGGATCAGGGCCTGGTTGGCCTCATGGCGCCGGGTTTCGTCCGATATCAGCACCTGCACGGCTGGCGCACCATCCCACTCCGTCGGGAAGTAGTGAAAGTTCAACCACATCGGTGTGCCGTCGGCCCGGTGGCGCAGGGCTTCGTAGCCGGCGTCCTCCAACTGGCCGTTCTGCATGTCGCCCAGGATTTTGCCGACCCGTGCGCGCTCGGCCTTGGGTATGGTCCGCGCCACGGTGACCACCCGCAGCTCGGCCAGGCTGTGCACACCATAGATGGCCAGGCAAGCCGGATTGGCGTAGACGATGCTGCTTTCCCCCAGGCTGATCATGATGCCCTGGTGGGAGCGTTCGGCCAGCCGTTCAAAACGGTTTTGCAGCTTGCGTGCGGCCAGTGCGCCGCGGTCCAGCGCCGCGTAGACCAGCACCAGGCCCAGGATGATGCGCAACAGGGAGCCCAGGGTTGCCAGCAGCTCGGCGCCTTCATCCTGGTAGGCCACATAAATGAACTGGATCAGACCCAGCAGCACCAGCAGCGGCCCCACCCACTTCTCCGAGCTGAAGCGTGCCGTGTTGGCGTTCCAAAGCCAGTAACAGCACACCACGCCCAGCAGGGTGTTGATGGTCCCCATGCTGGCCTGTCCCACACGCGGACCACCCAGCCCTACGGCCGAGGCCACGATGATGGACAACACCACCAGGATCAGCCAGATCGATTGGTGGGGCAAAGACCGGTTCGCCAGATGCGCAGCGCCCATCAACAGCAATGTGGAGTAGCCACCCGCCTCGGCTGCCAATACGAAATTCCCGATCAGCTCACCGGTTGCGCCCCCGCGCACTTTGGCCCAATAGGTCAGAGGCACAAGCAGTTGCACCAGGTTGGCCAAGCCGATATAACAGGTAAAGGACTGGGTTGGATCGCGCCGCCACACCAGCACCAAGGCGCAGCCCATGATGAGACTGACGGCTGCGTTGGTGATCAGGACGTAATGCATCGGAAAGGCACGTTGAGCAAGTTGTTACATTGTGCAACTTGGCAACGTGCTTATACCGACTCAAACGCACGGGATTACCCTGAGGAGCGCCCAGGGCGCGTGTCTAGTAACCGGCTGCCTGAACCTGTGGCGTGAAGCCGCTGAGCGGCCCCATGTTTTGCATGACACCATTAGGCCCCACGTAGTAAGCCGTACCGTTCTTGACGCCTGCCTTGCTGTTGGAAGCAGGGTAACTGCTGTACACAAAGCCGTCGTTGTCACCTACCGTCACGACCGGGCCACCCTTCAGTTCCGATGCGTAGAAAGTCTCGGCCCAGTTCAGGGTGCGGTTGGTCAGGGCAAGGGGCGATGCACCGTAGAGCTTGGTACACGCTGCCACGTCATCACCACGCAGGGTGCGCTGGTATTCGTAGCTGTTGTAGGGCGTCGCGCTCATGATGGACGCGGTGAGATTGGAGTGGTCCAGGCCCAGCATGTGGCCGATTTCGTGGGTCATGACGGCATCCACATCGCGAACCGTCCATTTCTCCCGCGAATTCAGGACAATGTCTGCATCCACGATGGCCAGTGTGCTGCGGGAGTAATTCCAGTACGTGATGCCCGTCGAGTCCCGCAATGAGGTGGGGAAATCGCCCCAGCCAATGACGTTGAGGCGGTCCACCGTGCTGCCCTCGAAATTGCGGTTGGCGGTCGATGTTCCCAGGTAGGTGAACCGGAGGTTGCACATCTGGGACCAGCGGCTGATCGCAACAGCGATGGCACCCAACACTTCGTCGGTTTTGAGATTGGTGGGCTGGTTGGCTGGGTTGTAGTACCAGCTGACAAAACCACTGGGCCAGTTCTCGCCCGTCACCACGTACTGCGCAGTTTCGCGTTCTTCTGGCAGCGGTGTGCGGACGTAGTCGGTTGTCTTTTGGGCCTGTGCGGCGCCGGCCAGGGTCAACAAGGCCATGGCGATCAAGGAGAGTTTCGTCAATTTGTGCTTTTCAGTTTCAGGTGATGGGTTGGCAACGCGCAGAGAGAACCGGGCGCGCGCAAGGCACTCCAGTGTACCGATGCAGGTGTTTTGGCGCACCCCATAAACAGGGGAATCAACAGGGAATTCTAGGCATACAAGCCGTGCAGATACCAGCAGGCCTGCCCGCTCAGCCGCTCGCAATACACCCATACCAGGCCGGCCACCGCGCTGCGGGCCACGTAGTAGTCGCGCAGGGCGCAATGGGCGTCGCCGTCCAGCCAGCCAGCCTCCAGCCGCTGCGGCCCCACCAGCAGGGTCAGGGGGCCACCTTCGTATTGCGCGGCGCCGTTGTGCAGCGTCAGGCGCAGAGGGGTGGCCAGCAGCCAACTGGGGTAGAGGGCCATTTCAGGCATATTGCTTAAGCCAAATTGGCCTCTAGCCCCCGTAGAATATGGTTGATGCGCTCCTGATTTGATAGTGCTTGTGTCTACCGCCGCCTGCCAGCACTGCATGCGCTCGGGCCGGTGATCGGCGTGCAATGTGGCGCGGCGCACCTGCTCTGGCCCCAGGCGTGCGCTCAGGCGCTCCAGCAACTGGTGCAGGCTGTCGCCGTGGCGCACATCCTCGGGCAGCAGGCTGATGCTCTCACCCGCCAGCGGCTGGGTCTGCAGGGAGCGCAGGCGCAGGTGCAGCACGGGTGCGGGCAGTGTGACCTGGGCCAGTTGCTCACCCAGCAGGCGCGCCAGGTGCTGCATGTCCTGCGTGGGCTGGGCGGTGCGCAGCACCAGGCGACCCTGCGCACCCCCGGTGTGGTGGGCGTCCACATGCGCGGTGTTGGAGCGCCGGGCGTCCAGCTCCCACAACAACTCCAGCGCGAGCACACCACGCTGGCGGGCACGCAGCCACAGCTGCAACTGTGCCAGCAGGCGGCGCGCACCGAATAGCAGGGCCGAGGCGTTGTCGACACTGGACAAGAGCTCCAGCGGTGCGTCAAACACATCGGGCAGCGCCAGCCACGGATAGACCTCGGCGCGCTGGCCATAGGCGCAGTCCAGCGCGTCCAGCAGGCCCGCGCCAAAGCGGCGCACCAGGCCGCCACGCGGCAGCGCGCGCAATTGCCCCCAGGTGGACAGGCCCAGGCGGGCCAGTGTGGGCAGATGCGTGCGTGCGGCGGCCAGGGTGTGCAGGGGCAAGGCATCGGGTGCCAGCATGCGTGCAGCGTCGCCACCGCTGTCAGGAACGCAGGTGCATTGCAGCCTTCCGAATGCTATTAAAGATGTAGCGCCTTGGGCATATTCGACGGGGGCTAGAGGCCAATTTGGCTTAAGCATTTGGACCAGCAAGGCATTAGAGCCCCCAAACAGGCGGGCGCTGCCGGAGACCTCCATCAGCAGCGCGGCCTCTACCCGCGCCACCAGCGGGGTGAACTGCAGCGCCCACCAGGCCCAGGCACTGTGCGGGTCGACCAGCGCGGCCTCAGGCGTGGGCTGCAGTGCGATCCAGTGCATGGTGGGTACGCGCAGTGGCAGGCGTGGGGGCCCTATTTGCCTTTAACAAACAGGCCAGGCGCGCCGCTCGGCTCGCCAGGTGCAGGGGCTGCTCCATGGGCGGGCCACGGCGTTTGAGGGTACGCACCTCCAGTGTGTCGGCCCCGTCCTCCGAGGGCGCTGCCCACAGCCGCAGCACGGCGGGCGAGGATTCGTGTTGCGCCTGTTCGGGGCGCAGCACAAAGAGCAGCTTGTTGTATTCGGCCGCGGCCATTTGCAGGCGGCGCAGTTGCTCGGGCCGCACCTGCACCAGCCAGGCCAGCACGGCGTCCACATCGGCGCAGCGCAGGGCTTGCTCAGTGGCCCACAGGCGCTGAGCACCGGCCTGGGCGCCGCCTGCCGGGGCTACCCACAGCAGACGCTGGGGTAACAAACCTTGCGCCCCCAGCGCGGGACCAAACGGCATGTGCGGCGCGCCCACCAGCACCACGGCACCCGTGCCGCAGCGGGCCAGGGCCGGCAGCAGCAGGCGCCATTCGTTGTGTACGCCCGGGGGCTGCAGGATTTCGCTCAGGGCCCCCAGGGGCCAGCCACCGCCGGGCAACTGGGCGTCCAGCGCGGCATCACCCGTGGCCAGCACCCTTCCGGCTGCACTGGCCAGCGCATCGGCCTGCCAGACGTCCGCGTGGACGCCTTTCCAGGAGAGCAATGGGACTGGGGCGAGCATGGGTGGTGCATTCTTTTAAACTGTATTTGTGTACAGTATACGCCTATGCCAGCGTTTGTGGGTGCGGTCTGGCGGCCTGTTTTCAGATTTCGGTGGTGGCGGGTGTTGGCCCCAGCACTTCGACCAGCTCCACCATGTTGGCCTTCAGCGCGGCCGAGATATCGCGCTCCAGCACCGGCATGACCTGCTCAAACGGCGCCAGCAAACGGTTCAGGCCGTAGGCACGGTTGCGCCCGTTGACCTTGCCCAGGTAGAGCGCCATGTCGGCGATCTGCATGGCCTTTTCCCAGTTGCAGTCGGTCTCGGACAGGCCGGAGAACGGCAGCGACAAAAACCCGCCGGTGACCGTGATCGCCATCATCTTGTCGCCCACGGCAATGGGCTCCTGGCCCACCACGTTGAGCACGCGCTGTGCCAGGCTTTTCAGGTGTGCCGCATTGGCCTTGGGGGAGAACACCAGAAACTCTTCGCCCCCCCAGCGCATCACCATGTCGGTGTCGCGCACCGTGCTGCGCAGGCGTTTGGCGATCTCGATCAGCACGGCGTCACCACCGGCGTGGCCCAGTGTGTCGTTGATGTTCTTGAAGTGGTCTATGTCCAGGATCATCAGACCGTCGGGGTTGCCATCTTCACGGCGCCCGCCGTTGGCGGTGGTGGCGCTGCGCTTGTTCATCAACTCAAAGAAGGAGCGGCGGTTGAACAGGCCGGTCAGCGGGTCGCGCACGGCGTGGAATTCGAGCTGCTGGTTGGCCTCGCGCAGCCTCTGGTTGGTCTTGCGCACGCGCCGGTACAGCAGGTACACAAACACGCCCCCCATCACCGTGACGATGGCGCCCAGCAGCGTGACAATTTGCTGCAGGCGCTGGTTGCTGATGGTGGCGTCCTTCAGGCTGCTCTCACGGGCCAGCAGCTCGATCTGCTTTTGCCGTTGCACGGCATCAAACTGCTCCTGCATGGCGGCGACCGATTTCTCGCGGTCCGCCTGGAACAGTTGTTCGCTGAGTTTTTGCTGTTCGCGGATGGTGGCCACGGCCTCCTTGTGCAGGCCCAGTTGCTCGTACATGCGGCCCAGCTCACCGAGTATGTCTTCCTCGTCGGCCATGGCGCCCGCCGCCTGGGCCAGCTTGAGGGCGGCGCGCACTTCCGCCACGCCCTGGGACACCTTGCCCTGCCCCATCAGGGCAAAACCGATATTGCACTGCGCGGTGATCTCACCACTGCGGTCATCGATCTCGCGGTATTTGGCAAGGGCCTGGCGTGCGAGTTGTTCGGCCTTGGGGTAGTTGTGGCTGCGCAAATAACCATCACCCATATTGTTCAGGATGGTGGCTTCCACAGGCACCAGGCCACTTTCGCGGCTGATCTTCAGGGCCTTTTCATTGGCCGCCGCATAGTCCGCGTGGCGCCCCAGCTCCGCAAACTCACCGCCCTGGTTGAGGTAGAGCGTGGCCAACATCTTGCGGGAGTCCAGCTCCTTGGCCAACGCCAGCGCCTCGTCGATAACCGCCAGGGTTTTCTCGTGGTTTTTCATCGCCGAATAGACATTGCTCAGGCCGTTGAGCGCGCGCAGGCGGGCCTGCTTGGGATGGCGGGTTTGCTGTTCCGCGTATTGCAGGCTTTTGAGGTAGCTGCCCAAGGCGGGCTCAAACTGGCCCATCGCCAGCTGGGCACCGCCCAACACGCGGTAGTGCTGCCACAGTGCTACCGCATCACCCGAGCGCAGCGCGAAAGGGCGGGCCTCTTCAAGTTTGAGCAAGGCGCTGGCAGGCTGCGCCGCAACGACCATGACCGATGCATCAAAACCCATGGCCATGGCCAGGCCGAGATCGTCCGGTTTGGCCTGGGCACGGGCCAGGGTCAGTAACTTGGCGATGGCCGACTTGGCAGCGTCTGTCTGCCCGGAGTCCAGCTCCAGATCGATCCGTGTGCCCAGGTATTCACGCTGCACCGCATACGGCGTGGTGGCGGGCAGCTGTTCACCCAGTGTGCGGATTTGTGCCAGGGCCGTGGCATTGTTGCGCTCGGATACGCCGTAAATGGCGTCAATGCGGTCCAGGGTCTCCTGCTGGGCAAAGGCAGTACCGTGCCAGACCAGCAACGTGGCAAGAACACATACAAAGCGCTTGAACAGCCTAAGCATGCGCAATGGTATGCCCGATTGCAGGCCAGCGGTGGCGAATATAGGTCCACGCTACCAACCCCAGGCACAACATCAGCAGGGACGACGCCGCCAGCGCCACCGTGGAGTGCATGACCAGCGGTGAGATCACCCCGGCCACGATGCCGTTGGCCGTCGACCCCACAAACATTTGCAGGCTCGACGCCATGCCACGCCGGTCCGGGTGCAGGTCCAGCACCAGGAGCGTGACCACGGGCACCATCAACGCCCAGCCAAACGAGAAGATACCCAGGGGGAACAGCGCCCAGCTCACGTGGGCCTTGAACACCAGATTGGCGATGAGATTCACCACCGCGATCACCAGCATGATGGAGAAGCCTATACGAATCTGCCGTGTGGGCGGGATCTTGCCTGCCACGCGCCCGCTGACCATGGCACCGCCCATGATGCCGCCAATGGTGATCAAAAAGCACCAGTAGAACTCTTGCGGTGCCAGTTGCAAATGCTCCCCCAGGAACACCGGTGCGCTGAGGATGTACAAAAACATGCCGTTAAAGGGTATGCCGCTGGCCAGGGCCAGTAAAAAGAAGCGCGGGTCCGAGCCCAGTTGCCAATAACCTGCCATCAGATTGCGGGGGTGAAAATCCTGGCGCTGCGTGACGTGCAGCGTTTCCGGCAGGGCCCGGTAAATGGCCACCCACAAGACCACGCCCACAGCCGTCAAAAACCAGAAGATGCCCGCCCAGTTGACGTGGGCCAGCATCCACCCCCCCACCATGGGTGCAATGGCAGGCGCCACACCAAAAAAAATGGTGACCTGGCTCATGACCTTTTGCGCCTGCGAGGGTGGGTACATGTCGCGTATCACAGCCCGTGACACCACAATGCCGGCCCCGGTCGACAGACCCTGCATGGCGCGGAAGAAGATCAGTTGCCCGATGCTGTGCGACAGCGCACAACCGGCCGATGCCACGGTAAAAGCCGCCAGACCCCACAACACCACCGGCCTGCGGCCAAAGCTGTCCGAGATGGCACCATGGAACAGGCTCATGAAGGCAAAACCAAACAGGTAGGCGGACAGCGTCTGCTGCATCTGTACCGGGGTGGCGTCCAGCGAACGGGCAATGTCGGCAAAGGCCGGCAAATAGGTGTCGATGGAGAACGGCCCCAGCATGCCCAAAAGGGCCAGCAAAACCGCAAAAGCCCACTGCGGGGCCAGCCAAAGTTTGTGTGCGTCGGGGTTCATCTGACTATTGGAACACGGCTATGGGGTCTGACAGGGGTGCAGGGTCAGAGGCGATACTGCGTGCCATGAACTTCGCCACACCTCTGTTCAGCCTGGCTCTGGCAGGCTTCGTGGGTCTATGTGCTGCAACGGGCGCTTGTGCGCAAGCGCCCGCAGAAAACCCGCGCCCCACAATGCCCATCTATTTGTGGAGTGAAAAACCCCTGGTATCGCCCGATCGCGAATACACCAAAGACCAGCGGACCTTCTCTGTCGACAACCCCAGCATCACACCCTTTTGGCCTGACCCGGCAGTGGCCAATGGCACGGCAGTCATCATTTTCCCGGGTGGTGCGTATGCCCGCCTGGCGCTGGACAAGGAGGGTTTTGATACGGCGCGCTGGCTGAATACACGTGGGGTAACGGCCTTCGTCGCCAAATACCGGCTGGCCGAATACGGGTTCCCGGCACCTTTGCTGGACGGTTTGCGGGCCGTGCGCACCGTGCGAAAAAATGCAACACAGTGGAAGCTGAACCCGAACCGGATTGGCGTCATGGGGTTCTCGGCCGGCGGCCATCTGGCAGCCAGTGTCACCACGCGGTTCGATTTTGTGGGTGATGCGCAAGACCCGTTGGGCCATGTCAGCGCACGCCCCGACTTTTCGGTTCTGGGTTATGCCGTCATCACCCTGGAGGGCAAGGACGTACACGCGGGCTCACGCCAAAACCTGCTGGGCAACAACCCCGACAAGACGCTGGTGCATGAGAACTCCTTGCAGTTCCAGGTCAAAGGCAATGTGCCACCGGTTTTTGTTTTTCATGGCGTGGATGACCAGGTGGTTCCGGTCAGCAACAGCGTGGATTTCTTCTCGCAGGTGGTGCAGCACAACAAGCGGTCGGAGTTGCATGTCTACCAGTCCAACATCCATGGCCTGGGTATGGAGCAAGGCCGTGGCAGCATGTCGAGCTGGCCACAGGCACTGGAGTTGTGGCTGAAGCAGAACCAGTGGCTGCCCTGAATCCGCGGCTATGCAGCGGGGCTCAGGGACGCAGTTTCAGGGTAGACACATAATCATCCGGCACAGGGCGCTGGCGCGGGCTCTGCTTGCGGGACTCCACGGTACCCATGCTGATGAAGCACAGCGCATGTTCACCGTCGGCCAAGCCAAACAGGGTACGCAACACGGTGGACTTCAAGGCCTTGCCACTGGTCAAAGCCGAGCCATACCCCAGGGCCGTGGCCACCAGCAGCATGTTTTGCACCGCGCAGCCGGTGGAGACAATGCGTTCATACAGGTCTATGCCGGTATCGCCACAATCGGCGTTGACCACGACCAGCAGCAGGCAGGGGCTGCGGTGAGCCTTCTCCTGCGCTTGCGAGACCTGCTCCGCTGTGGCTTGGGGATCCCGCTCCAACAGCGCATCACCAAAAGTCTGTGCCAGTGCCACCCGTGCGGTATCGGGCACCATGACAAAGCGCCAGGGTCTGAGCTGGCCATGGTCGGGTGCCGACGCGGCGGCTTCAAGGATCTGCTGCAACCGGACAGTGTCAGGACCGGGTGCGACCAGCCGCTTGGGCAAAATGGTCTGGCGCGACTGCATCAGCGCGCTGACCGTGTCGGCCAGGTTCTGGTCCAGGTTCACCCACAGCTTCCCACGTGGCCGCACTGCGTGCAATAGTCACAACCGTCCTTGCGGATCACCGCGTGGGCACCGCATTCACCACATTTCTTGCCCGCCATGACCGGCAGCGGTGCGGTGGCCAGGGCGCTGTCCTGTTGGGGCAGCAGTGTGTCCGACTCGTTCAGCACGTCGGTGGAGCGTCGGTTGTAGTTGTTGGTCACCGAACGGTTGCGCTGGGCCTGGATGTTCTGGATCGCAAAGGCCACGGCAGCCACTTCGGAGTCGTGCCACATCGGCACTTGGGTGCCGTCTTCCTTTTGGTGGGTACCCAATCGCACCGGACCACGGTCCCAGGCGACCTTGCGCATATCGCTCAGCGCGCGCTCCAGGAAGCCACCGCGTGCGGCCAGTGACAGCAGGCGCATGCTGGACGTGATCCACTGCTGTGATTCACCGCTCTGCCCCACGGGCATGAAGAACTCAATGGCGCGGTCTACCGTGCCGCCATTGGGCAGTGGCACGGGCAGGAAGGAGACCAGCAGGTACAGCGTCTTGTGGCCTTCTTGTGTCCAGTAGTCCACCTTCTCCGCGACGGCCGACAGCGCACCCTTGGGGCGGCGTTCAATGACGGTGCGCATCGGGTCCACGACCGGCGCAGGGGGCGTGGGCGCCACAGGCGCCGCTGCGGTTTCGGTCGGGGTCACATGCAGCACCGATCCCAGAATCGCGTTGGGCCTGTAGGTAGCCAAGCCTTTCAGCCGTGCGTTCCAGGCCTGCTGGTACAGGTTTTTGAAATCGTCGTAGGGGTAGTCTGCCGGCACGTTCACCGTCTTGGAGATGGCGGTGTCCACAAAAGGCTGCACCGCTTCCATCATTGCGATGTGGTCGGTGGCCGACATCTCCAGCGCCGACACAAAGTAGTCCGGCAGCTGGTTCACATCACCGCCCAGCTCGTGGTACAGGCGCCAGGCGTGGTCTTCCACCGAGTATTCGGTGTAGCTGCCGTCGCCTTCGCGCTTCTTGCGCTTGTACATCCACGAGAACGGTGGCTCGATGCCGTTGGATGCGTTGTCGGCAAAAGCCAGGCTCACGGTGCCGGTGGGCGCAATCGACAGCAGATGGCTGTTGCGGATACCGTGTTTGCGGATGGACTGTTGCAGCGCGGCAGGCAAGCGGCTGGCAAAGGTCCCGGCCTCCAGGTAACCATCGGCGTCGAACTTGGGGAAGGCGCCTTTCTCTTGCGCCAGCGCCACGGAGGCGGTGTAGGCCGCATCGCGCATGCTGGTGGCGATGCGAGTTGCCATGGCCCGGCCCTCGGCCTTGTCATAACGCAGGCATAACATGGCCAAGGCATTGCCCATGCCGGTAAAGCCGACGCCGATGCGGCGCTTGTCCGAGGATTCGTCGCGCTGCTGTTGCAGGGGCCAGAAGGTCACGTCCAGCACGTTGTCCAAGGCGCGAACCTGGATCGCGACGGATTTCTCGAAGGCGTCAAAGTCAAAGGCTGGCACACCGGCAAAACCAAACGGGTGGCGAATGAAACGCGTCAGGATGATGGGGCCGAGGTCGCAGCAGCCATAAGACGGCAGCGGCTGTTCACCACAGGGGTTGGTCGCGGCGATGGTCTCGCAATATCGCAGGTTGTTGTCGGTGTTGATGTGGTCCAGGAACAAAATGCCTGGCTCGGCAAAGTCATAGGTGGAGCGCATCACCGTGTCCCACAGCTCGCGTGCCTTCAGCGTCTGGTAGACCCACTTACCGTCGGCGCGCTGGAAGGCGCCTTTGTCCAGCAGGCCCGCACCGGGCTTTGCCTGGTGCACCAGCTCCCAGGGCTGGTCCGCGATCAGGGCTTCCATGAAGGTGTCGGTCATGCCCACCGAGACGTTGAAGTTGTTCCAGCGGCCCGGTGTGCGCTTGGCGGTGATGAACTCCATCACGTCCGGGTGGTCCACGCGCAGCACACCCATTTGCGCACCGCGTCGCGCACCGGCGCTCTCCACCGTGGAGCAGGACTGGTCAAACACATTGATATAGCTGCAGGGGCCCGACGCCATGGACGCCGTGCCCTTGACCGCCGCACCGCGCGGGCGGATGCGCGAGAAGTCATACCCCACACCGCCGCCGCGGCGCATGGTCTCGGCCGCCTCACGCAGAGCTTCGTAAATGCCGGGGTAACCATCTTCGTCCATGCCCTGGATGCAATCACCCACGGGCTGCACAAAACAGTTGATCAGCGTGGCCTGGATGTCGGTACCCGCCGCACTCATGATGCGGCCCGCGCCAATGGCGCCGGCGTACAGGTTTTCCAGGAAGATGGCTTCGTACTTGGCGCGGTTTTCTTCCTTTTCGACCGATGCCAGGGCACGGGCCACGCGGGCAAACAGGTCTTCGATGCCGGTTTCACCGGGTTTGAGGTACTTCTCGGCCAACACGTCGTGGCTGATGGGCTGGATCACGATCTGGTTTTGGGTGGGGGCAATGGGGTCGCGTTTCATATCGTTATCTCCTGAGAATAATGCTGCAGCACGCCTTGCCGTGCGCTGCCGGAAGGAGGTTGGGGCTGACGGGTGGGGCGGGCGAAATACCGCCGGCTGGTGCTGCTCGGCCGCCATCGTAGCAACATTGGCGCATGGTTTTCGGACAAATACCGATGGGTACACGCCTTGGTGTTGCTCCTGCAAAATTCCATATGACGAAATGGCCCAGAGCCCCCGGATTGTGGGTCCTAGTAGCTATCGCTTTGGTAGCGGGCGCCGAAACCCAAGGAAATCTGCTGCAAAAAATATTGTGAAGACTTCTGGTCTTCCCGACCTTCGCCTCTGCAGGGAGTGGGCGCAAGGGGCTCCGCTCCATGGGTCGCACCTTTCCATCGAGGGTAGACCCTAATACAAAGTTCTGACAAAACCGCATTTAATTCGACCATCGCACTAATTGGTGAGAGAATCTGCGGCGTGTTAAGCCGCATGGTGCGCAACGGTACTTCTGTTTTGTCGATTTTGGGATGTCATGACAATTTCCAGGCGAGGGTTTTCAAAGTTGGCGATGGCCTGTGTAGGCGTTTGGCATGGTGCCCGTGCGATGGCACACGACGCCGTTGCCCTGCCTTCACTCGCCCGCGCCTTTGGCGACCGTATGCTGGTAGGCGCGGCGGTAACGCCAGCTTCCATGTCCGGGGCAATGGGGAATCTGGTGCGCAACCAGTTCAGCGTGCTGGTCGCCGAGAACGCCATGAAACCCGAACATCTGGCACCCACCGAGCCAGGCCAATATGAGTTTGCCGCTGCGGACAAACTGGTGGATGCAGCCTTGGCGGCCGGAATCAAAGTACGCGGTCACACGCTGTTGTGGCACCAGCAAATGCCGAAATGGTTTTTTGTCGATGGCAGTGGCAAAGACGTCTCCCGCGCAGAGTTGATTGCCAGGATTGAGCAATACATTACCGATGTGGTTATCCACTTCAGAGGGCGTGTTTACGCTTGGGATGTGGTCAACGAGGCATTTGTGTTTGACGAGGGCTCAGCCGTTACCGACGAAGCGGGCATGCGCCTGAGCAAGCTGCGGACCATTGTTGGCCCTGAATACCTGGAAATAGCGTTTCGCGCAGCGGCAAAAGCCGATCCTGCCGCCTTGCTTTTCTATAACGACTACGAAACCCAGAATCCGCGCAAGGTTGCCGCCATCGTCAAGGCGATAACAGATCTGAAATCCAAAGGGGTCAAGGTGGATGGCATCGGTCATCAAGCCCACTGCAGCCTGCAGCACCCCCTCGTCAGCGAGTTCGAAAGCGCTATAGACACCTATGCAAAACTGGGGCTGGTCCAGCACATCACCGAGCTGGATATATCGATCAATGAACAGCTCATGGAGAACAAGGTTAAGGAGGCCACGCCGGCTCTCTTAAAGCGGCAGGCGGATCGATACCATGCACTCGTATCGCTGTTCTTGCGCAAGCGCGAACAAGTAGGCGCAGTGCTCTTCTGGGGGGTTGACGATGCCAGCAGTTGGCTGCGGTATTGGCCCATGCCACGGTTCGAGGCGCCACTGCTGTTTGATGCACAAATGCAGGCGAAGCCGGCCTTCTTTGCGGTGCTTGCAGCTGCCAATGGGGGGCATGCCTGCGGTGGTAGTCTGGGGGGATCTAAAAACTCCTCCAGGAACATCCCATGTTAGTAACCGGCGATCAGCAGCTCCTTCGACAAATCAACCGAATGGTGCTGGTGCGAAAACTCCTGAGTGAACCCGAGCTGTCGCGTGCGGATCTGGCAGAAAAAGTGGGGCTCACCAAGTCCACGGTCAGCGTGCTGGTGCGCGAACTGGTCGAAGAAGGATGGCTCAGCGAAAGCGAGTTGGTCGCGACTGGCAGTCTGGGCAGGCGTCCAACACCTCTGCATATTGATGGAACACGCCTGGTATTGCTGGGTGCCGATCTTGGCGTTGATGAAATTCGCATTGTTGCCACCAACCTTCCAGGGGAGGTGCTGGAGCACCAAATCGTCCAGTACGAAGATATCAACAATGTCGCTTCCTGCCTCAAGTTGCTGGCAAAGGAAATGATCCGTATGGCCCGGATGCTCACAAACCAGGGTCGCAATATTCTTGGCATCGGTGTTGGCATGCATGGCGGAGTAGACGAAGCCGCAGGTGTTCTGCACTTCGCACCGAACCTCGGCTGGAAAAACGTCAATGCAGGTGCACAGTTGAACACGCACTTTGCGCAATCTCCCCTGGCCGGTTTGCCGCTCTATGTCCAGAACGAGGCCGATGTCGCTGCACTGGCCGAATTCGAGTTCTCGGCACAACCCAGCTCGGACCCTCTCATTTATTTGAGCATCGGTTACGGCGTGGGCGCCGGTGTCGTCGTGCGCGACAGTCTGTTGACCGGCTACCGCGGCTTTGCAGGCGAGGTTGGACACACGATTTTGCAAGCGGACGGCCCACTGTGTTCCTGCGGGCGCCGTGGCTGCGCCGAGGCCGTGATCGGTCTGGGAAACCTGCTTGGAAAAGCAGCTACGTCCATGTCCGGCAGACGGCAGGCGCTCCAGTACCTCGTCGAGCAGGTTCACGCCAGTGCGCCCAGACCCGACAACGCCGTCGCCGTGGCGGGTCGCCAACTTGGTGTTTTGCTGAACAATCTGTGGGTTGCCTTCGACCCCATGCGTATCGTGCTGGGTGGGCCGGCCATGCGACTGGGTGATGCCTTCCTGGCACCGGCGCTGGCGACTCTTCAGGCGTATTCGGAAGCCGCACAGTTGCTGGCGCCCCCCATTCACACCACGCGTTATGGCGATGACGCAGTCGCCATTGGTGCAGCAGCTCTGGTTCGATACCACCTGACGCGCCCCCTCACCGACCAACACTTGCGGGGTGCATTCGCGCATACCCCACAACCCTGACTCCCAAGATGCGATGCCACGGCATCAAAGATTCAATCCATGACTAACAGGAACCAACCATGACTGACTATTTCAAAGATATTGCGCCCATTCGTTACGAAGGGCCGCAGAGCAACAATCCCCTGGCCTACCGGTGGTACGACGAAAACCGCGTCGTGCTCGGTAAAACCATGAAGGAGCAGCTGCGCTTTGCGGTCTGCTACTGGCACAACTTCTGCTGGAACGGCTTCGACCCCTTCAGCCACACCGGCACACTGGAGCGACCATGGTGGACGATCCAGGACCCGATGGAATCGGCCAAGGCCAAGGCCGATGCCGCCTTCTCCTTCATGAGCAAGCTGGGCCTGCCTTACTACGCCTTCCATGACCGTGATGTGGCTCCCGAAGGTGCAACACCGCGCGAATCCGTCGAGAACCTCAAGGCCATGGTTGATGTGTTGGGCCGCAAGCAGGCCGACACCGGTATCAAGCTGCTATGGGGCACAGCCAACGCCTTCAGCCACCGCCGCTTCATGAGCGGAGCCGCCACCAACCCCGACGCAGAAACCTTTGCGATGGCGGCATTGCAAGTGCGTGAGGCCATGAACGCCACCAAGGCCTTGGGCGGCATCAATTACGTGTTGTGGGGCGGACGTGAAGGTTATGAGACTTTGCTAAACACTGACCTCAAGCGCGAAGGCGAGCAGTTTGGCCGCTTCCTGCAAATGGTGGTCGAGTACAAACACAAGATCGGCATCCCCGGCTTCATCATGCTGGAGCCCAAGCCGCGTGAACCCAGCAAACACCAGTACGACTTCGATGTCGCCACCGTCTACGGCACGCTGCAGCGCTGGGGTCTGGAGAAGGAAGTCAAGGTCAATATCGAAGCCAACCACGCCACACTGGCCGGGCACAGCTTTGAACACGAAATCGCCATGGCCAACGCTACTGGCCTGTTCGGCTCCATCGACATGAACCGTGGCGACATGCAGTGCGGCTGGGACACCGACCAGTTCCCCAACAACATTCCCGAGACGGCTCTGGCCCTGTACTACATCCTGCAAGGTGGCGGTTACACCCACGGCGGCACCAACTTCGACGCCAAGGCCCGCCGCCAGTCGCTGGATGGCGAAGACATGTTCCACTCCCACATCGGCGGTGTGGATGTCTGTGCCAAGGCACTGCTCATGGCCGAAGCCATGATCAACGACGGCACCATGAGCAAGTTTGTCGACCAGCGTTACAGCAGCTGGACAGCCCCCTGGGCACAGGACGTGCTGGCAGGCAAGGGCACGCTGGACACCGTGGCCCAGCATGCATGGGACCGCAACATCGACCAGCCGCCAGTTTCGGGTCGCCAGGAGTTCCTGGAAAACTGGTGCAACAAGTTCGTCGGATAAGCCATGTCCAGCGTCATCAACAATCCGGTCCTGCCAGGCTTTCACGCTGATCCGTCGATCTGCAGGGTCGGCGACGACTACTACCTTGCCACCTCCACCTTTGAGTGGTGGCCGGCCGTGCGCATCCACCATTCGCGCGATCTGGTGAACTGGAAGCACCACAGCTATGCCCTCACCCGCCGCAGCCAGCTGGACCTGATCGGCCACCCCGACTCCTGCGGCATCTGGGCGCCCTGCCTGTCGTACGCGCATGGTCAGTTCTGGCTCATCTATACCGACGTGCGCAGCATGTATGGCGCCTACAAGGACAGCCACAACTACCTGGTCACTGCGCCCAGCATCGACGGACCCTGGAGCGAGCCCATCTACATGAACAGCTCGGGCTTTGACCCCAGCCTGTTCCACGATGACGATGGCAAGAGCTGGTTCGTCAACCAGCAATGGCTGCACCATCCTGGCAAACACAACTTCAACGGCATCCTGCTGCAGGAGTACGACCGTGCGGCAGGCAAGCTGGTCGGCCCGATCAAGAATATCTACGCCGGCACCGCGTTGGGCGTCGTCGAAGGTCCACACCTCTACCGCCGCAACGGGTGGTACTACCTGCTCACGGCGGAGGGAGGCACCTTCTACGAACACGCGGTCACGCTGGCCCGTTCGCGCAACATCGACGGCCCCTACGAGACCTTGCCCGGCAACCCCTTGCTGACTGCCCACAAGCGCCACACCGACGGCCTGCAGCGCTCCGGCCACGCCAGCCTGGTCCAAACGGCCCAGGGCGACTGGTGGCTGGCGCATCTGTGCGGTCGCCCGCTCGAATGGAGCGGCCCCAACGCCGACAAACAGCCATCCGCACCCGACCAGGCCGACTACTACCCCGCCCTGCACTGCCCGCTGGGCAGAGAGACTGCACTGCAGCCGGTCACCTGGCGCGACAACGACTGGCCCGAGATCCACGGCGGCAGCAACACACCGCGGCAGCAGGTGACAGGGCCAGATCTGCCGACCCATCCGTGGCCGGCAGAGCCAGTGCGCGATGACTTTGACAGTGCAGAACTCAACCCGCACCTCAACGCCCTGCGCCTGCCCTTTGATGCCAGCTGGATATCCCTGACCGAGCGCCCTGGCCATCTGCGCCTGAAAGGCCGCGAGTCAATGATGAGCACCTTTCAGCAAGCCCTGGTGGCGCGTCGGCAGCAGCACTTCAACTGCCGCATCGAGACCCGGCTGGACTTTGAACCGACAAGCTTCCACCAGATGGCCGGGCTGACCGCGTACTACAACACCGGCAACCACGCCTATTTGCACGTCACCCGCGCTTTGGACGGTGGTGCACGTGTGCTACGCGTGTATGTCAACCGGGATGGTGCATTGAGCGAGCCCTCCGAGCCTGTCGAGCTGGTACCAGGGCCAGTCGATCTCCGCCTGGAGTTTCACCACGCGAGCTACCAATTCTCCTTCGCACAAGGCGGTGGTGCCTGGCAGGACATCGGTCCGGCACTCGACACGGCCATGCTCAGCGACGAGGCTGTGACGCGTTTCGTGGATGGTTATGCACGGGCCTTCGGCTTTACCGGCAACTTCGTTGGCCTGGCATGCCAGGACATGGCCGGTACACGCTTGCACGCTGACTTCGACCATTTCAGTTACGAAGTTCTGCCATGACCGCGGGCCAGCCAGCCTGAGGCTGGCTGCGCCACGCTAAAAAATAACAGGAGACAAAACATGGCCCAACCTCTTTCATTCATCGAAAAAGCCGGATACAGCGCCGGCGATGCCGCAGCCAATCTGGTCTTCATGACCATGGTGCTGTTCCAGCTTAACTTCTACACCGACGTGTTCGGCTTGAGTGCCAGCACTGCAGCGGCGATCCTGTTATGGCCGCGACTGTGGGATGCAGTCTTCGACCCCATCATGGGTGTGTTGGCGGACCGCACGGAAACGCGCTGGGGGAAATTCCGCCCCTGGATCATCTGGACCGCAGTGCCCTGGGCTGTCGTCATGGTCATGGCCTACACCACACCCGATAAAAGCTGGGGCTGGAGCACCGGCATGGTAGTCGCATACGCAGGCATCACCAACACGCTGTTGATGACGCTGTATTCGATGAACAACATGCCCTACTCTGCACTGGGAGGCGTCATGACTGCCGACCAGAACGAACGCACCAAGCTCAACTCTTACCGCTTTGTTTCCGTCAACATCGCACAGTTCGCCGTGGGTGGCCTCACGCTGCCACTGGTGGCCAAGTTTGCCCAGGGCCACGACCGCCAATATGGTTGGCAAGTCACCATGACCATCTGGGCCGTGGCCTGCCTGGTGCTGTTCATGGTCACCTTCTTCACCACCAGGGAACGCATCAAACCGATCGTGCAGGTGAAGACATCGCCCAAGCAGGATTTTCTCGACCTGTTGAAGAACGGCCCCTGGATTGCCCTGGTTTGCTATACGGTGTTCCATTTCGGCTTGCTTGCATTGCGCGGTGGTGCCCATTACAACTATTACCACCATTACGCCGACAAGGCCGCAATGTTCGACTTCGTGCAGATGCTGGGACTCACCACGCCAGATCCCGCCAGTTCCGGAAGTTTGCTGGACGCATTGGGCTACATCGTTCACGGTACGCGCGACAGCGTAGGCAATTCCAATGTTGCCGATGTATTCAACAGCATCGTCAACATGGTCGGCACTGGCACCACCATCATCGTCATCATGCTGTCCACCGGCTTGGGGGCCAGATTTGGGAAACGTACTGTCGCTACGACCTGTTTTGCGCTGTCAACACTTACCGCGCTGGCTCTGTACCTGCTGCCGCCCACGGCTGTGTGGGGCATGGTATGGCTGGCTTTTGCAGGCGCGGTGGTCTACGCCCCGACCTGCGCCATCATGTGGTCCATGTATGCAGATGCTGCAGACTACTCGGAATGGCAAACCGGCCGGCGCTTTACAGGGATGGTGTTTGCGACTATCGGTTTTTCCCTGAAAGTCGGCCTCGCCCTCGGATCAGCCAGCCTGTTGTGGTTATTGGCTGGCTTCTTCGACTACGACACCCAAATGCCGGCCGCCGCCAACGCCATAGAAGGCTACCGCGTCATGTCCAGCATTGTGGTGGCCCTGCTATTCGCGGCCTGTACCGCCAGCCTGATGGCCAACAAGCTGAGCAAGCAGACCACTCTGAAAATGGCTGACGAGCTGGATCAGCGCCGCCGCGAAGCGGGCATCGCGACCGCCTGACGCGCCGTCGCGCAGGCAGGGTCTTTAGCAAGCTGGTGCCGCCTGCGGAAGCGGCGCGCCAAGCTTGAATACCTCATCCTTTTAACAACAGTTTCAGGTTTAGTTTCTCCGTCGGGGGAAAACACCTATTCCATGAAATTGACGACATTTGTTTAATTAATTCGGTTGTCGAATTAATGTACTAAAACCTTGCACCAGACCCCAGAAAGTAGCCGTTCTGTTCTCGTACCCACCACGTCCCTCGCCTCGCCAACCTAAAAACCAGAAGGAGATATCTCGATGAATCAATTGCAAATAGATGGGGCCCA